>NZ_JBFAOC010000026.1:0-97655 GCF_040675055.1 Micromonospora sp. NPDC049662 | reverse complement strand
GTCCGGATACCGGTGTTGTATCCGGACGAAACCGCAACGCCGCCGGTCGTCGTCCGGGCCCGCCGCAGGCCGGCCAGTTCTTATGAAACAGGCCCTTAGCTACGCAGCGTCCACTGCTGGTTGGCGCCGCCGTTGCACGACCAGAGGATGATCTTCGTGCCGTTGGCGCTGGCCGCGCCGTTGGCATCGAGACAGAGCCCGGACTGGCCGTTCGTGATGGTGCCGTTGCTGTTGATGTTCCACTGCTGGTTCGCGCCGCCGTGGCAGTCCCAGATGATGACCTGGGTGCCGTTGGCCGTGCCCGCCCCGGACGCGTCCAGGCACTTGTTGCCGTACACCATCAGCTGCTTGCTGGACGTGGCGGTCCACCGCTGGTTGGTGCCGCTGCCGCAGTCCCAGAGCTGCGCCTGGGTGCCGTTGGTGGTCGAGGAGTTGGGGACCTCGACGCAGCGGCCGGACTGGCCGCCCACGAGCTGGCCGCCCTGCTGGGTGCCGCCGCCACTCTGCTGCCGGACGAGGGAGGTCGACTCCGCCGACCGGTTGCCCTGGGCGTCGACGACGTAGAGGCGGTACTCGCCCTGGGTCGACGGCACGGCGATGGACGTGGCGTTACCGGCCGCCCGGGTCATCGTCGCCCCGGCCGTGAAGGTGGTCGTGCCCAACGGGGCCAGCCAGACCGACTTGCCGGCGTCGCCGGTGCTCCGGATCGGGATCGTCGCCGTGGCGCTGGTGACGTACGTGCTGGCCGGCAGCACGTAGTTGGACACCGAGAACCTGCTGGCCGGGATGATGTCCCGGTAGGCGTCCTCAAGACCGGAGCTGGCCGCGATGCCGTACGCCGCCGCCGGCCAGACGTAGTCGGAGGAGACGAGGATGTCGGCGACCGTGCTGTTCGGCAGGTTCTTGTTCGACACCTTGTTGATCGGGCCGTAGATCTGCGTGATGCTCAGATCGTGCTTCCGACCGAAGTCGTCGGAGTTGATCATCCAGGTGACGTTCTTGTCGATGCTCAGGACGTTGTCCCGGAAGGTGATGTACGCCGAGCCCTCGTCGGGGTGGAGTCCGTACTTGTGGCCCGAGGGCACACCCTGGAAATAGTTGTTGGTGATCGTGGTCCCGGGCTGGCTGCCCAGCGTGTAGATGGGCGCCGTGTCGCTGAGGCGCTGGACCGTGTCGATGATGTGGTTGTAGCTGATGGTGTTGTTCCGCGCCGTCGTGGTCGGCCGGTTGGGCGCGATCGAGCCGGATGACCCGTCGAAGTTCCACCAGCCCCAGCCCATCGTGATGCCCGACCAGGGGGCCTTCTCGATCCGGTTGCGCTGGATCGTCAGGGTGTCGACGAAGTACGCCGAGATGGGGCTGTGCCCGTTGAACAGCACCGCGCTGTCGTACAGGTAGTTGTTCTTGATCTCGATGTTCTTCGGCAACCCCTCGACCTGCGGGAGGTACTTCTCCCGGTTGCTCGACGTGCCGTCTCCGATGTAGACGTGCTGGGGATGGCCGACGTCGATGGCGGAGCCGGCGACGTCGTTCGTGTAGTTCCCGATCAACTGCGAGTTCTGCACGTCGTTGACCATGCTGATGCCGTCGGCGCCGGTGTGCTGGACCCGGTTGCGTTGCAGGAGGATCCCGTCGGCGTTCTGCACCTGGACGATGCCGGGCGTGACGTCCACGTTGCGGTAGTAGTAGACGTGGAAGTTGCCCTTCGCGTACGCCTGCGCGCCGAGGTTGCCCTGCTGCGCCTGCTTGAAGGACGAGCCGGCGACGTTGAACAGGTTCCAGTCGGAGTGCTGCACGGTCAGGCCGGAGAACGTGATGTTGCGCGCGTGGCTGGTGGTCGAGGTGCCGGCGACCCGCAGCACGGTGGTGACGTTGTTCGGCGCGTACACCGACGCGTTCGTCATGTCCTCGGAGCTGGCCTTGTAGTAGTAGACCGTCTTGGTGCCCTTGTCGAAGTAGAACTCACCGGGGGCGTCCAGGAACTCGTACGCGTTCATGAGTTTGTGGCTGCCGCCGACCTGGGCGTTGCCGTTGAACGCGCCCTGCGCGATGGCCGCGCCCGGCTGCTGGAACAGGGCGACCCGGTTCGAGCCGTCGGTGGTCACCTGGCGGACCCCGACGATGGCGGTGGTCCAGGTCGTGCCCGTCTCGATCTCGATGTCGTCCTGGTTGCGGGGGATGGCGGGGAAGTCGTTCTGGCTGTACTTCGCGCCGTCGCACTGGGAGCCCGACTCCCACGCCCAGGACGCCTGACCGGCGGTGACGTTGTACGTCCCGTAGCACCCGCCCGAGCTGACGGTCTTGGTCGCCATCTGCGCCCGCTTGTCGTTGACGTACAGCGTGCGCAGCTTGGTGCTGCGATCCAGCGGCGCCTTCCAGATGTTGCCGCTGTGCTGGGTCCAGCCGGTGACCGGGACGCCGCCGTCGAGGATGGGGGTCTCGCCGGGATAGGCGGCGTAGCTGATCCGGTACCCGTTGGTGCCGGAGTCGCTGGCGCCGAACTCGACGGTGCTGGTGACCGGGTATCTGCCGCCACGCAGGTAGACGTTGATGTCGCCGGACATGTTCGCGTTAACAGTACGGACGACGTCCCGCGCGCGTTGCACCGTCTTGAACGGTGACGCCTGCGTGCCTGCGTTGGAGTCGTTACCGTCCGGGGCGACGTAGTACGTCTCCTGAACCGCGGCCGAGGCGGGCGATTGACTGATCACCACGGCCGGCAGCGTGGCGGCGACGAGCGCCGCCGCGAGCAGTGCCGTGCGGGTGGTGGATGCGGCTGGTCTCACGTGCTGTCCTCTCTCACTTGTCGTCGACGTTGGTGCCTGGGACGTGCATCGAGCGACAAGCAGGGAACAGCGACGCCACCAAGGATCGGCGGGGGGCGCGTGGTGCGGCCCGACCACACTCTTTTGCCAATCGCTACGAAGTCTTGGGCGGAGCGTATGTCAGACGTGTGACGAATGCAATACGAGATTGGGTCCCATCTATGTCTAAATGCCTGTCAAAAGCGCAAAGCAGACGAGCAGCACAATGCTTGATCGTCGATCATCCGATGAATTCGGAATCGGCTCGGGCCGAGGGACACCAGCACCCCGGCCCGAGCCGTCCGGATCAGCGCAGCGAGAAGTCCGCCAGCCGCAGTGGAGAGTCGAACACCAGGTAGACGTCGTGGGTCCCGGCAACCCGGGCAACCTCGGCACTGACGCTGACGTACCGGTAGTCGTCGCCGGTGCTCGGCACGGTGGCCGTACCGAGCAGTCGGCCGGTGGGCGAACCCAGCCGAACCTGGATCGTGCCGGTGCCCGCCGTGGCCTTGGCGACCCGAGCCGTGAAGGTGTGGCCGCCCGGGCGCAGAGCGGACTTCCCGAAGGAGATCCACTGACCGGCTGCGGTGGCGCCCACGGCCGTACCGCGTACCTTCGTCTCGTCGACGAGCCGGACCCCCGCGTACCCGTCGAAATTCTCGGCGCGGGTCGTCCGGGTCAGGTCCCGGGCCGGGATCGTCTCACCGCGGACCGTGACCGCCGTGCGGGCCCGGACATCGGTGGCGCTCGCGCCGACCATCAGGTCGTACGCGGACGACTCGACCACCCACCGACTCCGGGTGACGTCCCAGTTCGCGAGGTCGGCGGCGCGCACCCGCAGCGTGACGGTGCGGGTCTGCCCGGGGGCGAGGTCGACCCGCTGGAACGACCTGAGCGCCCGGATCGGCGTCTTCACCCGCGAGGTGCGTTGGTGGCTGTAGAGCTGGACGACCTCGGAGCCGGCCCGGCTACCGGTGTTGGTCACGTCGACGCGGGCCGTGATGGTGCCGTCCGCCGCGACCGAACGGTCGTCCGCGCGGAGCTGGCCGTACCGGAACCCGGTGTACGACAGCCCGTGGCCGAACGGGTAGAGCGGCTTGGCGGTGCTGTAGAGGTAGGTCTGCCCGGACGAGATGATGTCGTACTCCAGCAGGTCCGGCGGTAGTTGCCGGTCCGAGCGGTACCAGGTCTGGGTGAGCTTGCCGGACGGGTTGCGGTCACCGAACAGGACATCGGCAACGGCGTGACCCGTCTCCGCGCCCGCGTGGGTGGTCCACACGATCGCCGGCACGTGCTCCTGCTCCCACCCGATCGTGACCGGGTAGCTGGTCTGCAACACCAGCACCGTTCGCGGATTGGCCTTCGTCACGGCCTTGACCAGCGCCTCCTGGCCCGCGCTCAACGCCATCGAGGTGCGGTCGTGGGCCTCGCGCCCGTTGATGAACGGGTTGCTGCCGACGACCAGGACGGCGGTGTCGGCCGCCTTCGCCGCCGCGACGGCACGGTCGACCCCGCTACTGATCACCTCACGCTGGAAGTGGGTCGCCTCCGCCGCGCTGGACGCCCCGAGCTTGAGCGCGCCGTCGTCGCCGACCGTGACGTACGTGTTGACGCCGAACCAGCTCTCCGTCGTCTCGTAGCCGGCGTAGCGCAACGCGACCGTCCCGTCGGCCTGCGGCTCCAGCGTGAACTGCTGCTGGACGTACCAACCGTTCGGCTGCTCGTCCCGGGTGACGAACGGCCCCCAGTTGTAGCCGAGGTAACGGCCGTTCGCGGCGTTGCGCAGGGTCACCACGTTCTGTCCCCAGTCGACGCTGTCGAACTGGGCCGCGAGCGACGCGTCGGTGCCGGTGGCGGCGACCGGGTCCGCGTCGGTGGTGCCGGTGGCCGTCACGTACCGGCCGGTGGACGGGTCCTTCAGGGCGATCCGGTCCGCCCCGTCGAGCCCGTCGACGCTCGCCGAACTGCCCAACCGCTCGCGGATGCCGTCCAGCGCGGTCACCTGGTACGGCAGGTCGGCGCCGTACCAGTCGGTGTAGAGGGTGTCGGCGAGTGGACCGAGCACGGCCACCTTGCGGGTCCGGGCCGGGTTCAGCGGCAGCGCCTGCCGCGAGTTCTTGAGCAGCACCATCGCCTCGCCGGCGGCCTGACGGGCCAGCCGTTGGTGTTCCGGGCTGTTGATGACGTCCGGGGTGATGCCGCCGTACCGGCCGCCGCCCGGGTCGAACTCACCGAGGCGAAAGCGCAGGTTCAGGATCTCGGCGATCCGGGCGTCGATGTCCGCCTCGGTGAGCAGGCCGTCGGCGAGGGCCTGCCTGATGGCGGTGACGGTCGGCTGGGCGTTGGTGTCGTCGGTGATGAAGCTGTTGAGGCCGGCCTTGACGATCGCGGCGTTCCCCTGCGCCTGGGTCGGGTAGTAGCCCTGCGAGGCGACGAGGTTGTTCGGCGCCCAGGCGTCCGTGACGTTCATCAGGGGCTGGTCGGTCCAGCTCCGTACCACCGTCGCCAGGTCCGGATCCACGGTCGCCGGGCGGCCGTTGACCAGGTTGTACGAGGCCATCACGCCGGTCGCCGCGTCGGCCGCGATGGCCGGCTTGAAGGCGGCCCGGTCGTACTCGTTGAGCACCCGCGGCGGGACGTTCGACGAGGTGACGTCGCGCCGGACCTCGTTGTTGTAGGCCAGGTAGTGCTTGAGGGTCGGCGCGCTCTTGAGGTGGTCCGGGTCGCCCCCGGTCATCCCCGAGCCGTACGCGGTGGAGATCTTCGCGGTGAGCAGCGGGTCCTCGGAGTAGCCCTCCTCGTTGCGACCCCAGCGCGGGTCGCGGAGCAGGTTGACCACCGGCGCCCAGAGGTTGAGACCCCAGACCCGCGGGTTCTGCGCGTGGTAGCCGCGCGCCTCGTCGCCCACGGCCGACCCGACCCGCTGGATCAGGTCGGGGTTCCAGGTGCTCGCCATGCCCACCGGCTGCGGGAAGGACGTGCCGCGGGCCTTGACCACCGCGCCGTTGTTGTCGATGTCGGTCGACCAGGCGACGCCGTGCAGCGCCTCGGTGCCGGTCTTGAACAGGCCGATGCCCAACCGGGGAACGGCCGGCTGGTACTGGTGCAGCCAGGAGATCTTCTCGTCCAGCGTGAGCCGGCCGAGCAGGTCGTCGACCCGGACCTGGACGGGCAGGCTGGGGTCACGGAACGGGTAGGTGGGGTCGGCGTGTGCCGCGCCGGGGACGGTCGGCAGGGCGAGCAGGGCGAGCGCGAGCGCGGTGATTCCGCGCCGAAGGCGCCACTTCCGCATGCGATTCTCCTCATGTCGTACGACAGGCGCGATTCAGCGCCAAGACCGGCGTGGCCAGGCTCGACACCCGGCTGACGGGCCTGAACGACGAATCGTCGAAGCGCTTCGACGACCCGGCCGCGTAACCACGGCCATGAATGTGGTGATCGCGCAACTATAGAAGCGCACCAATTGATGGGCAAGGCCGGACGCTCGCGCGCCGAGTCCACGACGATTCCGTACGGTCCGGTGCCGGGTAGGGTCGACCCCGAGACCCACGCGCCGATCCGGGGGGACGTCACCAGGTGAGCGCCCATTCGATGGTGTTGTTCGTGCTCGCCGCCGTGGCGGTCATCGTCGCCGTCCGGTGGGTGGCGTCCCGTACCGGCCTGCCGGCGGCCGCGCTGCTGCCGCTCATCGGGATCGTGTACGCGCTGCTACCCGGCCCCAACATCGGCCTCGACCCGGAGCTGGTGCTCATGGTCGTGCTGCCGCCGCTGCTCTACAGCGCGGCGTTGGACTCCTCACTGCTGGACATCCGCCGGAACCTGCGCATCGTGGTCAGCCTCTCGGTGATGCTGGTGCTCCTCACCGGGCTGCTCGTCGGCCTCGGGTTCCACCTGTTCGTCGCGGGCGCGACCCTGGCCGCCGGCATCGCGGTCGGCGCCGCCATCGCCCCGCCCGACCCGGTGGCCGCCCTCGCGGTGGGCCGCCGGGTCAACCTGCCGCCGAAGATGGTCACGATCATCCAGGGCGAGGGGCTGCTCAACGACGCGACAGCGCTGACGATGCTCAGCGTCGCGGTGGCCGCCGCCGTCGGTGGCACGTTCTCGTTCCCCGCCGCCGTGGCCCAGTTCGTGCTGGCGGCGGTCGGCGGGGTCGCCGTCGGCGTCGCCGTCGCCTGGGCGAAACGACTGGCCCGCCCGCTCACCGCGGACCCGCTGCTGTCCAACGCGATCTCGCTCGCGACACCGTTCGTGGCCTACCTGCTGGGCGAGGCGTTGCACGTCTCCGGCGTACTCGCCGTGGTGATCGCCGGGCTGATCGTCGGCCACCAGACGCCCCAGGTCGGGTCCGGGGCCGCCCGGCTCCAGACCAGCGCGGTGTGGCGGCTCGTCGACTTCCTCCTCGAAGGCTTCGTCTTCCTGCTGATCGGCCAGCAGCTCCCCGAGGTCGTCAAGGGACTGCGCCAGTACGACACGTCGACGATCGTCATCGCCGTCGCGGTTTCCGTGGGTGTGGTGCTGCTCCTGCGTCCCGGGTGGCTGGTGCTGACCCAGTCGCTCCCCCGGTCCCTGCACACCCGCCTCGGCGGCATCTCCGAGCAGGACGACGCCGACGAGCCGAACACCGCCCGACAGGTCGCGCGGGCGGACCGCAACGCCCGCCGACTCACCTCCCGCGAGGTGGTGGCGCTGAGCTGGTCCGGCACGCGCGGCGTCATCAGCCTGGCCGCGATCTTCACCCTGCCGCTGACCACCGACGACGGGTCGCCCTTTCCCGACCGCGACCTGCTGCTGTTCTGCACCTTCGTGGTCGTGCTCGTGACGCTGGTCGGTCAGGGTCTGACCTTCGCACCGCTCGTGCGGATGCTCGGCCTGCGCGCCAACGAAACCGACCAGGCCCGGGTACGCAACGAGGCCCGCTCCGCGGCGGTCGAGGCGGCTCTGGCCCGTCTCGACGAGGTCGCCGCCGCCGAACCGGACAGCGCGGTGGCCGTCAACACCACGCGTACCCAGTTGCTGGCCCGCCTCGCGCGTTACCGCGGCCGGCTCGACCTGCTCGAACAGAGTGGATCGTCGGAGATCCCCACGTCACCGCAGTACGAGACGGCGCTGCGGGTCCGCCGTACCGCGCTCGACGCCCAGCGCGAGGAGTTGGTGCGCTGGCGTGACTCCGGGCGGCTCCCGGACGAGGAGCTGCGGGTCCTGGAGCGGGAACTCGACCACGAGGAGTTGCTGCTCCCCAAGCGGCAGTAGGTTCGCACCGATGGGGGCGCACCGGTGGTCGGCCAACGGATCCGGACCTCGCCCGGCCGGTCCGACTACGAGCCGGCACCGACCGGTGGCATCGGCCGCACGGACGCCTCGGTGGCCAGCCGCGCGGCCAACCGCTCATCGAGGTACGCCGTCACCCGCGCGTCCTCAGCCGGCGTCAGTGTTGTCCGGCACAGGTAGCGGGGCTGCTGGTCTGCGCAGTCCAGACGGTACGCCTCCCGCATCCGAACGGCGTGCCTGATCGCCGTCCACGGCAACCGCAACGTCGCATGGGCGGCGTGCCACTCGATGGCCTCCGCGGTGAACACGTACCGCACCGGCGCGCTCAACTCGGCGTGGCCTCGCAGGTACGCCGAGCCGTTGATCAGCCCCACGACGAACCAGACCACCCCGAACGGGAGGCCGAACAGCCCGGCGAGGAGCCAGCCACCATCGGCCGAGAACGTACCGAGACTCGTGATCGACAACAGCAGCCCCGAGATGACGAACAGCAAACTCATCCGCCGCAGATCCCGTCGCCGCAACCGCGTGTACCGGACGTCGGGGGTGACCAGCAGGTCGAACCCGTCCCTGATGCCCGCATCGTCGAGCTTCTCGTCGCCCACCCCGTACCCCCGTCGTCGATACCAACCGGGAAGAACCTAGACCCGGGCCGCCCGAGGGGTCGATCGGTGGCTGCTCAGCAGCGCGCCGCCCGGCGTGTGGTGTCGCCCAGCCGCCACCGATCACCGCATCACCGCAGCGTCAACGTGACCTGCCCGGTCGCGACCCCGGACGGGTCCACCACCACCGTGTACGTGCCGGCGGCCGGCAGCGTCGTCCGGTCGATGTCACCAGCCCCATTGATCACACATCCGCTGGTGATCGGGCTGCCGTCGGGGGCGCGTAGCTCCAGCACACCGCACTGGTCGGGCAGGTCGGAGGCGGTCGCGGTCAGACTCACCGACGTCCCGGCGGCGGCGGTGAACCGGTAGCTCGTCACCGCCCCCGGCCGGTCCACGGTGGCGACGACCGGCGGACCGCCAACGGTGATCGTCGCCGCCCGGTCGCGGCTGCTGACCAGCCGCAGTGTGGTCGTGCCGGTGGTGCGTCCGGTCGGATCGACCACCACCGTGTACGTCCCGTCGGCGGGCAACAGCGTGCCGTCGATCTCGCCAACGCCGTTGATCACGCAGCCGCTGCTCAGCAGCCGGTCTTCGGTGTCGCGCAGTTCCAGCGGGGTGCACTGGTTGGGCAGTGTGCTCGTGGGCGCCTCGACGAAGACGCGCTCGCCCTGCTGCCCGGCGAACCGGTACCGGGCCCACGCGCCGGGCTGCTCCAGGGTCGCGGTGACCTCCGGGCCGTTCGCCTGCAGCGTGCCGTCGACGTCCCGGGCCACGTACACCCGGACGACGGCTCGTCCGGTGTCGCCGGCGGCGGCGGTGACCCGCACGGCGTACGTGCCGGTGGTGGTGAGGTCGACGCGGTCGATGTACCCGACGCCGCCGATGGCGCAGCCGGCTCCGATCAGCCGGTCGGTCGGGTCGGTGAGCACGTACGGCGAGCAGCGGTCGGCCATCCCCGGCGCGGTGACGTCGACGAAGACGGCGTCCCCGGTGCGCCCGTTGAACGTCAGCGGCTCGCCGCCCGGGGTGAGGCTGGCCGTGGCGATCGGCACGGCGCTGATCGGCGGGGCGATCGGCGGGGCGATCCGTTCGGTGGTGGCCCCGGCGACGGCGAACTCACCACGCCCGCTGACGGCGACGTCGAAGACGCAGTCAGCGAGCGGGCCCGCCGCGGTGACGCCGGCCCACCGGCAGATCCGTTCGGCGGCGGCACGCCGGGCCGGGTCGAGGTCGGCGACGGTCACCTCCCGCTCGGGGAAGGTCCGGTCGGTGAACGTGCCGGTGTCCTCGCCGTCGCCGTACGGGAACAGCGAACGGTCCTGGGTGAGCCGCCAACTGTCCGCGTACGACGGGTAGAGCGTGGCGAACGGCACGGGCTGGGCGAGGGCCGCGCTGCCGGCGGGGGCGATGTCGTCGGCCGGGTCGCCGTCGAAGTCGCCGAGCAGGCCGCGTACCTTCCCGGCCCGGCCGTCGGCGAGCCGGACGAGCACCCGGTAGCCGTAACGGCCGATCTGGTCCACCGCCGCCGCCGAGCCGTCCGGCCACGTCACGTCGTACCCGTCGGTCTCGCCGGTGTCGGACGGGCGGCGGGTGAGGTTGCCGCCGGCCAGGTCGGTCCGCTCCGGTGGCGCGGCGACCGGCGTGCCGTCGACGTGCACCCGGGTGGCGCCGTCGGTGAGGGTGAGCGCGACGCGGTGGACGCCGATCCGGAACGCGACCGCCGAGTTGACCGAGGCGGACCGGGAGCCCGTCATCGGCGACTGCCGGACCTGGACCTCCAGCGGGTCACCTTCGGTCGCGGCGACCAGGGTGAACTCGCCGACGGCCTGGAAGTCGTAGGCGACCCGGTCGAACGTGACCAGGTGCGGGTCGCCGTTGCTGCCGCCGCAGTCGGCGCCGTCCTCACACATCTTCACCGGCCCCTTCGGCGGGGGCGTCTTCTTCGGCGGCTTCTTGCACTCGTCCAGGCTCTTCGGCAGCGGCTTGCCCTTGTAGTCCTTGCGCGGCGGCAGGCCCTTCGCCGCCCGGTAACGGTTCTCCGCCAACGTCGCCCGCACCTCGGCGGTGGGAATGCCCGTGCTTCCGCACTCGCCCGGTGGCACCGCGTCGCGGGAGATGTCGTCGGCGTGGTTCAGCTCGTGGTAGAGCGCGGCGCACGGATCGCGGGCCACGCCGTCCTCGTACGGGTCGGTGGAGGTCGGATTCCAGGTGACGGTGGACGAGCCCTTGCCGTCGGGGCTGTCCGGCGTCTCGAACGCGCCGGAGCCGCCCGGGGTGGGGATGATCCGCACCTTCGGGCTCTTCTTGTCCTTCAGCCGGGGCAGGATGCCGGACGGGTCCCCGCCCGGCGCGGCGAACCCGCTCAGACAGCCGTCCACGGCGGCCTGGAAGT
Organism: Micromonospora sp. NPDC049662; assembly: GCF_040675055.1. Classification (NCBI taxonomy): domain Bacteria; kingdom Bacillati; phylum Actinomycetota; class Actinomycetes; order Micromonosporales; family Micromonosporaceae; genus Micromonospora; species Micromonospora sp. NPDC049662. Next base: position 86,586 of record NZ_JBFAOC010000026.1, on the reverse strand, counting down.
CGACGCCCTTGATCGGCACACCGGAGGTCGGGTCGACCGAGTAGTCGGCCCGCGCCGGGCGGGCCCCGCCGCCGACCAGCGCACCGACGGCCACCAGCAGCAGGACCACGGTCGCGGCGGTCGGCCGGCGGCGTACCCGCAGCAGGATCACCAGCGCGGCCAGGAGCAGCACCAGCAGCAGTACGCCGGCCGCCGGCCAGAGCCAGCGGCGACCGGACGCACCGCCGTCGCCGACCGTGAACGTGGTGCTCCGCAGGGCCGTCGCGCCCGTGCAGGGGTCGACCGCGCCGGTGACCGGCAGTGGCACGTAGCCGGCCGTCACCTCGTACCGGCCGGGAGCGCCGACCGGCCAGAGCGAGTCGAGACCGCCGCCGTCCCCGGTGGCCGCCACCGAGCGGAGCACGACCTCGCCGGGAGCGTCACCCAGCCGGATCCCGGTGAGCGTCACGGTCGCCGTCGCCGCGGGCTCGACAGTGGTCAGACCGGCGGTGGCCGCCGCGGCGATCCCGTCGTCGTGGAAGCTGCGGGCGAGCGTGGGCGTGAGATCGCGCCCGTCCCGGCGTACCCCGGTTATCTGGACGGTGCCGACGGCCGTGGTGGGCAGCGCGCACGCCGACCCGGTCGAGTTCGTGACGGTGAGGTCCAGGTGGACCTGGTCACCGGCGCGGTAGTCCGCCTGCCCGGGCCGCAGGGCCAGGCCGAGGCCGTCGCCGTCGGGCGCCGCGGCGGCGCTCGCCGCCCCGGCCACCAGGGCCGTCACGAGTACGGCGAGTCCGGTAGCCGATCGAAGCGTCCACCTCATGGTGGGGACTGTAGGGGCGCGGCGACGGGATTCCCGCGCTCTGTCGGGGACCGGTCGCCGCGGAGGTAGGGCCTGCCCCACCGGCGACAGTCCCGCTCACCGGCTGTCACCTGGACCGGCCGCCTCATAGCCTGCGAAAAGGTTCTCTGTCGCTTACGGGGGTAGTCGTGAAATTCTCCAGCAAAGACCCGCCAGTCGTGCTCGCCGAGCTGCCCGGGACGTCCTCCCGGATCGCCGACGTCGACGCCCTGCGCGCCGTGGCGCTGCTGCTCATCCTGCTCGTCAACATCGCCTTCTTCGCCTCCGGCTACCCCTTCCACCTGGTTCCCGATCCCGCCCACGACTCATGGGGTGACCAGGCGGCACTGTGGTCGGTCGAGCTGCTGTTCGCGATGAAGGCGTATCTGCTCTTCGCCTTCCTGTTCGGCTACAGCTTCACCCTCCAACTCGACTCCGCCGCCCGGCGCGGCGTCGACATCGTCCCCCGGTTCCGGCGACGGTTGGCCGGACTCTTCGTCCTCGGCGTCCTGCACGCGGTGCTGCTGTTCCAGGGCGACATCCTGACCACGTACGCGCTTCTCGGCCTGGTGCTGCTCGCCATGCGACGAGTCGCGGTCGGGACCGCGCTGCGCGCAGCCGTACTGCTGACCGCCGGGATCGGTTTCGTCCTCGCGCTCGCGGCCGTCGGCGGAACCGAACTGGTCACCGACCCGGCGGCGGCGCTCGCCGCGGGGCAGCGGTCCACCGAGGCGCTACAGGGCGGGCTCGGATCGGTGATCGCCGAGCACGTACGCCAACTGCCGGCGATGGTCGGCACGCTCCTCGTGCAGGGGCCGCTCGCCCTCTCGGCGTTCCTCTTCGGGTACGCGGCGGGGCGTCGCCGGCTCCTCACCGACATCGCCGGGAACCGGCAGCTCCTACGCCGGGTACAGCGCGTGGGCTATCCGGTCGGCCTGGCCGGCGCCGTGGTCTTCGCCTCGGGTGGAGGCACCGGCAACCTGACCGGAGTGACGGTGGGCGTCCTGACCGCGCCGCTGCTCGCGGCCGCGTACGCCGCCACGCTCCTGGAGTTCTTCGCGACCGACCGGGGACGACGGATCGTGACCGTGCTCGCGCCGGCCGGACGGATGTCCCTGTCCAACTACCTGGGTCAGTCGGTGCTCTGCGTACTGGTCTTCACCGGCGTCGGCCTGGGCCTCGCCGGTGCCGTCGCACCCCCGGTCGTGCTCCTCGTCGCGGTCGCGATCTATGGCGTGCAGGTCGCAGCCAGCGTGGCGTGGATGGCACGGTTCCGGTACGGGCCGGCGGAGTGGCTGTTGCGGGCCTGGACCGAGCAGCAGTGGCCACGGTTGCGAGTCGCCGACCACGTATGACGGACGGTACTCGCGCCTTGCTTGGTCACTTCGCAGCCGATCCGCGGGCGTCAAAGCGCGTCGCCGGCTCGCCGACCCGAGGTTGCGGAGGCGGCACCAGCAGATCGACCGCCGCCTGTCGCATCATCTCGACCGCAGACGTCATCCCGTAGCGGCGGTCGAGAATTTCCAAGATGTCCTCTTCGGCCTGAACCCGACCCAGTCTGCCGGAGCGTTTGGCTATGGCAGCCACGGCAGCGCAGGCTCTAACCGGATCAAGGGAGACGGTATTGGCTGCGAACTCTTTGGGCGAGAGCACCTGCAACCCGCGAGGCAACTTACCCGGAGGCAGGTCTCGCACGTTAAGCGTAATGACAGCGCCGGCGTTGGCGACAACCGCGGCAGCAACGAGATGCTCATCGTCGGGGTCGGGCAGGCCGTAGGTACCTTCCAGACCCTCCCACCCACCGACCTCCGCATCGTCGAAATGCTGTCTGATCTGCTCGATGAGGTGCTGTGCTCGCTTGGCGGCCTCGTCAGCTTCATGCCCTCGCTCGATCAACTTTGCTCTCTGCTCGTATTCCAACTCCTCGAGCACGACCGAATTCCACACAGGCCGATACAAGCCCTCGATCGCAAGGGATAGAAGAAAGTCGCGTTGCAGGTCTGGCCAGAGAACACAGGTGTCGAGAAGGGCCGTGAACACTGGCCTATTCTGTCAGGCCCTTGCGGCGTCGTGCGACTGCGCGACGCGTTTCGCGCAGTCGCCGCGTCAACGCGTCGAGGTCTTCCTCGTCATCAATGTCCACTGAGGTTGCTTCAAGCGCGGCGTACTGGTCAGCCCTGCGCTGCGCCCGGTACGCAAGCAGGTCGGGGAGAAGGATGCGTCGGTGAGTCCCCAATCGCTCAAACGGAACCTTGCCCTCGTCAAGCAACTTGACGACCGTCGGTCGACTGACTCCGAGCAGGTCGGCGGCTTGCTGGGTTGTCAGCTTCAGCGTCCGCGGAGCCACAGTCACCGCAAACCCCTGCTGGAGCGCCTCGACAACCTGGCGAAGCATCCCGTAGACCTCGGCTGGAAGCTCGACGCGGTCACCTGGGGTGGCTCCGGCCAGGAAGTAACGTGGTGCGACCGGCCCCCGTCCCGTCCGCTCGTGGGCCTGGATGAAGTCGTGGACCTGGGCAACCTGCCCATCAGCTTCTGGCAGGTACGTCTCTTCCTTCAGTGCAGCCGCAGTCATGACGCCTCCTAGTCGAAATCATCGTAACCACCTTCGTTTCTTTCGTCCACGAAACGGATGAGACAGGCCGAGGGCAACCCGCGATGGACTAGCGCCAGATCCGCCGAACATGAGACTGTCTATGTAACTCAGTGCGTTCCTATAGCTACATCTAGCGATGTAGGTGGTTTCGATGGAACAGCTTCCGTTGTGGGGACCGAGCACCGACGACGAGCCAAAGCCAGTCCTGGCACGACCAGCAAGACTTCGCCTCCTGATCACAGTGAAGGCGGCCCCCAACCCCTCCGCCCGGTACGGGGAGACGGTTTGCGTCGGGGCACTGGGCCTGGACCCGCCCTGGACGGGGTGGATCCGCCTCTATCCCGTGCACTACCGGGATCTCGACGACGACAGCAAGTTCCACAAGTACGACGTCATCCACGTTGAGGCGCTGCCAGCCAGGCAAGACCAGCGGCGCGAGAGCTGGAAGCCGATCGTGGACACGATCACGACCGAGCGGCATCTTGCCAGTCGGCAATCGCGTCGGAGTCTCCTCGATCCACTCGTCGAAGACTCCATGTGCCGGCTCAACAAGCAGATCCGTGAGGATCCGAGCGGACGATCGATCGCGTTGATTCGCGCGGTTGACATCTCAGCTCTACAGGTCAAGCGACATCCCGGCTGGTCAGCGGAGGACCGCAAGAAGATCGAGGGCTACCTCAACCAGCTCGATCTGCTGGAACCGACCAAGCGCAGCGCACTTCAAGCACCACGCTTCACTGGTGCGTACCGCTACCGTTGCGCGGACCGCCATTGCCGCGGCCACCAGCAGACCCTCTGGGACTGGGAGTTCGTCGCCCTACAACGCAGGCTGGACCGACTCACCGACGCGGAGGCTGCGGAGCAGCTGAGAGACAAGTTCCTCACCCAACTCTGCGGGGCTGACCGCGACGTCGCCTTCTACGTAGGCAACCAGGCGGCACGACCGCAATCCTTCAGCATCGGCGGTGTCTACGCACCGAGACGGCCCGCAGCTCGACACCGATCGCACGTCAACCGATGAGTTCGGCCAGCACGTCGGCATGGCACGGGTCCTCAGTGCGGCACCAGCACGCCAACTGCTTCCCCGTGAGTTCCCGCCGCGCTCGATCAACAAGAGCAGGCTGCCCCACAAGCCATTGCCGATAGAGGCGTAACGCCTCCGCCCGATCATGCTGCCGCAGGCTGAACGGATTGGCCCACGGAGAACGTCGCAACCCGAACCCCTGCCGTCCGACGTACACGGCGCCAGGCGGCACAACCGGGTGGTAGAGGTCTCCCCGCACGCGAACCCGCCGACGTCCCCCCACGCCACCACCGTAATCGTCGACACCCGGCCCTCGCGAGAATGCTCGAGGAAAGTCGGTCGCTCCGGTCCTTCGACTTTTCGACCCGTGCCCACCGCCCGTCGCACGCGAAAAAGGCCCCGACCCGGTAAATCAACCCGGTCAGGGCCTTGCTCGTTTGGTGCGCCGCCAGGGACTCGAACCCCGAACCCGCGGATTAAGAGTCCGCTGCTCTGCCAGTTGAGCTAGCGGCGCTCGTTCGGCAACGGAGAGAACATTAGCACCCCGCCAAGGCGGGCTCCAATCCGGTTACCCGACTCCCCCCTTCGGTCGAGCTTAACGGGCATACAGCCACAAACCAGCCCTCGGGCCTGGGACGGGGGCGTGGGTCGGGCCACTGATACGGCACGATGTCCGCCAGGTACGCGAGAACAGAGGTGGGGATGGCACGGTTCACGCGAGCCGGGGCGGTGGTGGGCGCTCTGACTCTGGCGGCGTCGCTGGCACTGACCGGGTGCGGCGACGAGCAGAAGAAACCGGAATTCGTCGGCGGGACGTCGGCGGATGCGGGTACCGCACCCGACTCGGCCGCCCCGTCGACGAGCGGCGAGCCCAGCGCGCCCAGTGGGCCGGCGCTGACGCTGAGCCCGGCCGACGGCACGAAGAACAAGCCCGTGAGTACGGAGATCAGCGCCAAGCTGCCGAGCGGCGGGAAGGTGTCCGCGGTCACCCTGACCGCGGCCGGCGGCGCGACCGTGGAGGGCAAGCTCCGCGCCGACGGCTCGGCCTGGGTGCCGTCCGCGCCCCTGAAGTGGGGTACGAAGTACACGGCCACGGTGACGGCGAGCACGCCGGACGGCACGAGCAGCCAGGGCACCAGCTCCTTCACCACGATGGCCAAGCCGAAGTCGACCATCGGGTCCGGCCTGTACCTCTTCGACGACAAGAGCTACGGCGTCGCGATGCCGGTGGTGACCGAGTTCCACCCAGGCATCCCCAAGAAGGACCGGGCGGCGGTGCAGAAGCGGATGTTCGTCAAGACCGACCCGCCGCAGCCGGGCGCCTGGCACTGGGTCGACAACGGCACGCAGGCGTACTACCGGGCGCCGGAGTACTGGAAGCCGGGCACCACCATCAGCGTCCGGATCGCGTTGGCGGGGGTGCCGCTGAGCAACGGCAGGTACGGCGACATCGACCGCAAGGCGACCGCCAAGATCGGCCGGTCGTTGGTGATGAAGGTCGACAACGCCACGAAGAAGATGTCGGTGTACGAGAACGGCGCGCTGACGCGCACCATCCCGGTGAGCCTGGGCAAGAAGAGCACCCCGTCGTCCAGCGGCACGATGGTCGTGATGGAGAAGAAGGAAGCCACGGTCTTCGACACCCGTGACGATCCCGATCCGGCCAACCGCTACGTCACCGACATCCAGTTCGCCCAGCGGCTCACCTGGGGCGGCGAGTACATCCACGCCGCACCCTGGTCGGAGCACGTGCAGGGACGGCAGAACGTCTCGCACGGCTGCGTGAACGTGTCGACGGCCAACGCCAGGTGGCTGTTCGACAAGACGCGGATCGGTGACCCGATCACCATCAAGGGCACCGAGCGCAAGATCGCCGCCGGCAACGGCTGGACGGCGTGGAGTCTGAGCTGGTCGGAGTTCATCAAGGGCAGCGCGCTGCCGGTACCCAAGGGTGGATCCGGCCCGGCGCTCTGAGCGTCCGGCGTCGTCGCGCCGGCCCTGCCGATGGCACGGGCCGGCGCGTACCCTTGCACTGCCCGCGACGTGACGGCGGCGGCGACCCTTCGGCTTCGACAGGAAGACGAACCCTAATCACGAAACGCCGGATAGTAACAAAAATCCGACATCGTGCGCGGCGTGTTCCTGCCCACCCGCGGCAACCAGGACCGGTTCTGACACGTCTTTAGGAGACGATGGGTCAGCGACCACGACTGTGAGGACATCATGCGAGCTAGCCAGGACCAGCTGATCCCGCCCCGCGGGCGACGCCGCGTGCTCGCGGCGGGACTCCTCGCCGTGGCGTTGGCCTTCACCGCCGCCTGCACCGACGGCGACGGCGGTGGCGGCAAGCCGTCCTCGTGGCAGGGCGGGGCCGAAACACCCGCGCCCAAGGCGTCGGCGACCATCGCCGAACCGGCGGCCGACGCCAAGGACGTACCCGCCTCCACCGGCATCACCTTCACCACGCAGGATGCCCAGGAGACCGCCGTCGAGCTCAAGGACGCGGCCGGCAAGGCGGTCAAGGGGACCCTCGCGGCGGACGGTAAGTCGTGGTTGCCGAGCGAAGCCCTGGCGTACGGCACCAGCTACACCGCCACGGTCACGGCCACCGGCGACGACGGTCGGCCGGCCACCGCGACCAGCACCTTCACCACGATGGCCAAGCCCGACAAGCAGGTCCGGGTGAGCAGCTTCCTCGGCGACAACCAGCAGGTCGGTGTCGGGATGCCGCTGATCGTGAAGTTCAGCCGGGACATCCCGGAGGATTACCGCGACGACGTGCAGCGCCGCATGACGGTGACCTCGACGCCGGCCCAGCCGGGCATCTGGCACTGGGTCAGCCCGACCGAGGTCCGGTACCGGCCGAAGGAGTTCTGGAAGGCGAACAGCAAGGTCTCGTACCGCGTCCAGGCGGGTGGCCTGCCGATGGGCGACGGCTACTACGGCCGCGCGGACCTGTCGGTCGACATCAAGATCGGCCCCAAGCTGATCATGACGGTCGACAACAAGACCAAGCGGATGACGGTGACCCGCGACGGCAAGGTGATCAAGACGATCCCGGTCAGCCTGGGCAAGAAGAGCACCCCCTCGTCCAGCGGCACCATGATCGTGATCGAGAAGCTGCGCAAGACGGTCTTCGACACGTTCGAGGAGCTGGGCCCCGAGGACGGCTACCGCACCAAGATTGACTTCGCGCAGCGCCTCACCTGGGGCGGCGAGTTCATCCACGCGGCCCCCTGGTCCGAGGGTCAGCAGGGCAGCGTCAACGTCTCGCACGGGTGCGTGAACGTGTCGATGGCGAACGGCGACTGGCTGTTCAAGAACACCGAGGTCGGTGACCCGATCACCGTCAAGGGGACCGAGCGCAAGCTCCAGAACGGCAACGGCTGGACGGACTGGAACATGAGCTGGGACGAGTACGTCAAGGGCAGTGCCCTGCCGTACGACCCGGACGCCCCGGCGGCCCCGGACGCCGCCGGCACCCCATCGCCGACGCCGACGAGCTGAGCCGAGAGGCTGATCCACTCCAGGTCGGCGATGTCGGGGTGTCCGGGCGGCTGGATACCCGCAGATCGGCGACCTGGAGTGGATCAGCCAGGCGCGCGGCCCGCACAAACAGCTCAGGCCCCCTCCGAGGAGGGGGCCTGACTATTGGGGTGACTGATGGGAATTGAACCCACGACAACCGGGACCACAACCCGGTGCTCTGCCAACTGAGCTACAGCCACCATGCCTCCGACACTCGGTCTGTCGCCCCGGGCGTCGTGCGGACCAATAATAGCCCCACCACCGCGCACGGCGTCCAGCGGGTTCCCCGCCGGCCGAGCGGCGCCGGATCAGAGCTCGGCGGCGATGCCCTTGGCGGTCTCGACGTCCGGGCCGGGCAGCGGCACGAAGATGGTGCGCCGGTAGTACTCCAGCTCGCGGATGCTCTCGCGGATGTCGGCGAGCGCCCGGTGCGCCAGGCCCTTCTGCGGCTGGCCGAAGTACACACGGGGGTACCAGCGGCGGCAGAGTTCCTTGATCGACGACACGTCGATCATGCGGTAGTGCAGGTGCGCGTCGAGGCGGGGCATGTCCCGGGCGATGAAGCCGCGGTCGGTGGCGATCGAGTTGCCGCACAGCGGCGCGGTACGCGGGTCCTTCACGAAGGTGCTCACGTACTCCAGCACCCGGTCCTCGGCCTCGGCCAGGGTGACCGCCGACCGACGGACCTCCTCGGTGAGGCCCGACTTGGCGTGCATCGTCTGGACGATCTCCGGCATCGCCTCCAGCGCCGCCTCGTCGGCGTGGATCACCACGTCGACACCATCACCGAGCACGTTGAGGTCGGGGTCGGTGACCAGTGCCGCGACCTCGATCAGCTTGTCACTGCCGAGGTCCAACCCGGTCATCTCACAGTCGATCCAGACGAGGAGGTCAGCCACCGGGACAGCCTACGCGCAGCCCACGCCCCGCTGCTGCGCGCTCTTCAGGGGGTGGACCGCTAGGGTTTCTCAAGTGCCAGCCGAACCCATCGCACCGCCCGCCGTCACCGACGACGATCCCGGTGGCCGTACGGTCCGTCGGCTGGTCGCGATCGTGGCGCTGGTCGCCGTGCTGCCCGCGCTCTACCTGCGCAACCTGGTGCACAACTTCTTCGATCTGAAGATCTACATGTCGGCGATGGACTGGTGGACGGCCGGTCACCCGCTCTACGACTACGTCCAGCCGGACCGGGTGCAGGGTGAGTTGTACTTCACGTACCCGCCGTTCAGCGCCCTGTTGTTGTGGCCGTTCGGACTGCTCCGGCTCGGCGTCACCGTGACGATCTTCACGGTGCTCACGGTGGCGGCGGTGGTGCTGACCACCCGGTGGCTGGTGATGCCCGTGATCGTCCGCCATGACCTGCCCCGCACGTTCACCGTGACGGCCGCCGTGCTGCTGGTGCTGGCGGTGGAGATCACCCGCGAGACGATCACCCTCGGGCAGATCAACATGCTGCTGGTCGTGCTGATCCTGGCGGACCTGTTGTTCGCCGTACCGCAGGCGCGGCGCTGGGCCGGGGTCGGCATCGGGCTGGCGACGGCGCTCAAGCTCTTCCCGGGCATCTTCATCGTGTACCTGGTGGCCACCCGCCGGTGGCGGGCCGCCGCGGTGGCGAGCGTGACGGCGGCGGCGGCGACCCTGCTGGCGGCGGCGGTCGCGCCCGGCGACTCCTGGCGGTTCTGGACGCAGGAGCTGTGGGACACCGACCGGGTGGGACGCACCGACTATGTCGGCAACCAGTCGGTCTTCGGTCTGCTGAGCCGGTTCACCGCGCCGGAGAAGCCGGACCGGCTGCTGTGGTTGGTGATCGTGGCGGCGGTGGCCGGCTACGGACTGTGGCGGGCTGCCCGGGCCGCGCGGGCTGGTCACGCGTTGACCGGCCTGACCCTGACCGGCCTGGTCGGTGCTCTGATCAGTCCGATCACCTGGACCCACCACATCTACTGGTTCGTGCCGGCGGTGGTGCTGCTCGCCGACGCCGCGCTCAGCGCGAAACGCCCGGACGAGGCACGCCAGCGGTGGTGGTCCGCCGCGCTCGCCGTGGGCACCACCGCCGTGATCGTCTACGGCGTGGTGACGTTCCAGAAATGGGGTACGGCGCCGGTCCGCACCCACGATCCGGTCGACTTCGTCCTGCAGAACCCCTACGTCCTGCTCAGTCTGCTGCTGCTGGTGGCGCTGCCGGTGCGCGTGTACCGCCCGGTCCGCACGGAGGAAAATTCGCGCCAAATGGACACAAGTCCCCAGTAATGTCCATCGCCGCTAATCTGAACCCATCTACCTCAAGCGTCGCTCGGGTAGCACCGCTCCCCCGGTGAGAGTGGCCCTTCGCGTCGGCAGCGCGAAGGGCCACTTGCCACGTCAGTCCTCCGGCGTCGGCCGGGCCGGCTCCGCGCCGATCGCCGACCGGGACCACTCGGACACGCCGGAGCCGACCGGGGCGAGCTGTCGTACGGCCGGCACCGACCGGACGGGATGGGGATCGCGGACGCCCAGGCCGCTGAGCGACGTGACCCCGAGCCGGCCGGCGAGGACGGGCACCTGGTCCGGTTCGACCACGAAGACCACCTCACGCGGACGCGGTGGGCGCAGCAGGAGCAGCACCGCGCACGCCACCAGCAACACCCCCGCCACCAGCAGTCCCCAGGCGACCGGGCCGACCCAGCCGGCCCGCAGCTCGGCGCGCAGCTCCAGCGTCAGGTCGGCACGGCCGTCCGGGCGCATCACCACCAGGCTCATCGGCTCGCCCGCGAGGTCGTCGGCGCTCCACTCGACGGTGCCGATGCCCTCGCGTACCCAGAACGGAAGGCCCAGCGGCGGGCGGACCGCATCGACGGCCGGGGCCACGGGTGGGACCGCGGCTTCCAGACGGACCGGCAGCGGCCCCCGGGCCAGCGCCACCCGGCGGACCGAGGCGTACGGCACGGACTCCAGCCAGTGGCGCACCTCGGCGGTCGGCGCGAGCCCCACGAACGCCGGGCCATCGGGCGTCCGGGCGTCGAGCCGCAGACGGGTCTGCGTGCCGCGCGCGAAGGGCGCCTCCCGCCGCAGCAGCCGGTCGAGGTCGGTGACCACGACCGCGTGGCCCGGTGTGCGGACGGTTTCGAACCGGGCGGCGTAGGCCCCACCGGGATCGGTGTGCCGGGCGACCAGCCACAGTCCGCCGCCGGCGAGCAGCGCCGGAATCCCGATGACCAACAGCAGCATTCCGGCGATCACCCGCACGAACCGCATTCGCACTGTCCCCCTCCGTAGCCAGATACCCGGCCGACCTTACCGACGTACGCCCGCTGATCAGGGGATATCCACGGCACGGCCGCTCCCGGCCCGGGACGCACGCTGGCCCGCCGGATTTCCGGCGGGCCAGCGGGTGAGCGACGGGATCAGGACTTGGCGGCCGGCTCCCGGCGGGTCCGGGCAAACGCCAGGCCGCCCAGTGCCAGGCCGGCCAGGCCGGCGACGAGACCCGCGACGCCGAGGCCGAGGGCGACGCCGTCGCCCTCGTCGTCGTCGTCCTTGTCGGCGACGGCCACGGCGGACGGCGCGGCGGCCGACGCCGTCGGCGCGGCAGCCGTGAGGGTGAGCACCGGGGCGGGCTTCTCCGGCTCCTCGCCGCCCGGCTGCGGCTCGTCGATCCAGCGCGAGACGTTGCCGTCGGAGTACGTCTGGAGGGTCTTGAAGACCATCGTGTCGACCTTCGGCAGCGGCCCCATCGAGACGCCGAACTCCTGGAACTGCCCCGGCTTGACGGCCGCGTCACCCGTGGCCGTCCAAGTGATCTTGGAGACCGCCTCGGTGAGCTGGCTGCCGTGCACCTCGATCGGCGGCTCCACCTTGCGCTTCTCCGTCGCCACCGTCCAGCCCGGCACCGGGATGGTCGACACCGAGCCGACCGGGGCGTTCTCCGGCAGCACCACCTCGAGCTTGGTGGTCGAGGCGGTGTCGCTCTCATTGGGCACCCGGAACGCCACCCGGGCGTAGCCGCCCTGGGTCGCCTCCTTCGGGTTCACCGTGACGTGGGCGGAGGCCGGACCGGCGAAGCCGAGCACGGCGGTGGCGACGGCGGTCAGCGCCAGGGCGGCAGCGGCGGATGCGGTACGCCGGAGTCGGGTCATGGGTGTCGTGGACCTCTCTAACGGATGGGCACGGTGGCGGTCACCGTGGCCTGGTCGATGTCGGTCGTGCGAGCGGTGATCTTCAACTGCCACTCGCCGGCGGCCGGCAGGCTGATGTCGCCGTACGCGTGGTTGTCGGTCAACGGCAGCAGCGGCACGTCGATCGGCTCGATACCGGCCGACGGCAGCGCGGCGGTCGCCCGCCACTCCACCACCGGCAGCGGCAGGTTGTCCTTGCTGTACGCGTACAGGTGCACCGAGTTGTTGCCCCGCTCGGCCGGGCTCAACTCGACCTGCATCGAGAAGAGCGAGCTGTTCAGGGTGGTGGAGAAGAGGCCCGCCTCGACGCCGGAGGAGTCGGCCGCCGCCGTCCGCGCGGGCGCGGTCTGCACCAGGGTCGCGGACACGGCCAGCACCACGGCGGTGACGGCCAACTCCACCAGGACCGCCCGGCGCACCGGCGCCGGTCGCTGCGCGGCCACCCGCCGACGGACCAACTGCCGGGAGTACGCGGCCACGGCGATCACGATCGCGAACAGCCCGATCTTGGCGAGCAGCAGCCGCCCGTAGGTGGTGCTGAAGAGCGCGTCGAGGGTCGCCACCTCGATCAGCGCCTGCACGGTGCCGGCCAGCAGCAGGGCCGCGACGGCGAGCGCGGCCCAGCGCGACCAGATGGGCAGGATCGCGCCCAACTCCCGCTCGTCGGCCTGGCGCAGCAGGAAGACCGCGAGCATGAGCAGGCCGCCCAACCAGACCGCCATGCTGCCCAGGTGGACCGCGTCGACCACCACGGACACCGCCGGCGCCGGGGAGGCGGCCGGGTGCCCGGCCAGCGGCCAGGTCAGCAGGGCCGCCCCGCCGAGCAGCGCCAGGATGATCGCGTCGGTACGGCCGGCCGGACGTTCCAGCAGCGGCCGCAGCAGGAACGCCGCCGCGGCCAGCAGGCCGAGCCGGACCAGGTGGGCCGCGCCGAAGGTACTGCCGAAGACGCTGCCGAACCCCGCGCCGGTCACGTCGAAGAGGCCACCACCGGCGGTGTAGGGCACCTGCAACCACAGGTCGGCGAGAGTGGCCAGCGCCGTCAGGCCGAGACCGGCCCAGGCCAGCCGGGCGGGCCCCCGCCGGGAGAGCCGCCGGGGCCAGAGCGCGGCGAGCACCAGGACCGGCCCGACCAGCAGCACCAGACCGGCGTACCCGAGGAACCGGGCCACCTTCACGGCGGTGCCCACCACCGGGTTGGCGCGGCTGTCGTTGCCGGAGTCAACCGGCGGCGTCGAGGGCGCGCCGACCGAATAGGTGAACGCGCCGGAGACCGGGTGGCTGTCGGCGGAGATCACCCGGAAGCTCACCAGGTAGGTGCCGCGCCCGGCGGCCGGATCCACCGGAATGGTCACCACCGCGCCCGCGAACGACGGCTCACCCCGGTCGGCCCGGGAGCCGTCCGGAGCGATCACCCGAACCTTGTCGGGGACCTTGCGGACCGACTCGCTGAAGGTGAGCACCACCTCGGATGGGCCGTTCGGCACCACCGAGGAGGCGGCCGGGCTGCTGCTGGACAGCACCGCGTGGGCGCTGGCCGGGGTGGCTGGCGCGATCAACAGGGCGACGACGGTGACCAGGAGGCCGGCGGCGGCAGCCAACCGGGCGGCCCAGCGGCGGGGGGCGACAGTCATGCCTGCCATGGTCGCCGACCCCAGTGGATCTCGGCGAACCGAGTCGGGCGAACGGCTCAATTCCGCTCAGCCGCCATCGCCGCGCGGGAGAGGTCGCGTGTCATGAGCAGGTAGTCGGCTGACGACGGGGAAAAGTTCCCGACGTGTCGCAGACCATCCAAGGGCCGAAGGACCCTGACGCCGCACCCGACGCCGCGTAACCTGGTTTGTCGTGATCCCCGTCCCGCGCGACACCGGCCCCGCCGGCCCCACCGGTCCGTCCGGTGACGCCGGCCCGGACCCGGCGACCGAGTCGGCCCTGACCGCGCGCGACGGCGACCCCACCGCCCAGGCGGTGTTCGTGCGGTTGACCCAGGCCGAGGTCTGGCGCTTCACCGCCGCCCTGGTCGGCCCGGACAGCGCCGACGACCTCGCCCAGGAGACGTACCTGCGGGCGTTCAAGGCCCTGCCGGCGTTCGAGGGCCGGTCCAGCGCCCGCACCTGGCTGCTCGGCATCGCCCGGCGCGCCTGCGCCGACCACCTGCGCACGGTGGTCCGCCGACGTCGCCTCGACGAGCGACTGGTCGCGAACGCCCACACCGACCGTCCGCACCCCGACCACGCCGGGCAGCTCGGCGCCGACGACCTCGTGCGGCGGCTGAGCCCCGAGCGACGGGCGGCGTTCGTGCTCACCCAACTGCTCGGTCTCTCGTACGCCGAGGCCGCCGCCGTCGAGGGAGTGCCCGTGGGCACCATCCGCTCCCGGGTCGCCCGAGCCCGCGACGAGCTGGTCGCGGCGGTCGACGACGCCCGCACCGGCTGAGCCGGGAACTTCCGGCTGAGACGGAACGACAAATGAGCGTGACTGCACCCCCCACGCGGGTCGGCCGTTGGGCGGCTGTCCGGCCCTGGCTCGGCACGGCGGCCCGCCTCGGCCTCGCCGCCGTCTGGCTCGTCGCCGGGGCGTCGAAGGTCGGTGACCTGGCCGCCTCGGGTCGGGCCGTGAACGCGTACCAGGTGCTGCCGTACGACGCCGCGACCGTGATCGGCGCGGCGCTGCCCTTCGTCGAGCTGGCCCTGGGCGTGCTCCTGCTGCTCGGTCTGGCCTCCCGGCTCACCGCGGCGATCTCGACCGCCCTGCTGCTGGTCTTCATCGCGGGAATCTCCTCGGCCTGGGCGCGTGGCCTGGCCATCGACTGCGGCTGCTTCGGCAGCGGCGGGCAGCTCGCCGAGGGGCAGGCCCCGAGTTACCTCCCGGAGATCCTGCGGGACCTGGGATTCTTGGTACTGGCCGGATTTCTGGTGGTGTGGCCGCGTACGCCCGTATCAGTGGACGGCTGGCTGTCCGCCGAACCCGCCATGGAGGACGAGGATGAGTAGTCGCAAGGGTCAGCGGGACGCGGCCCGGGTGGTCCGCGAGCAACTGGCCCGCGAACGACGTCGCCGCCGCACGATCTGGGTGTCCGCCGCCGCCGTCGCGGTACTGGTCATCGCCGGACTGATCGGCTGGGGCGTCTGGTCCAACCAGCGCTCGGACAGCTTCACCACGCCGCCCGGCGCCAACGGGCCCGGCACCGGCATCGTCACCGGCGGCGGCCCGGTCACCGTCGACGTCTACGAGGACTTCCTCTGCCCGGTCTGCAACCAGTTCGAGCAGAGCAGCGGCGCGACGTTGGAGCAGTTGGCGTCCGAGAACAAGGCGAAGGTGGTGTACCACCCGGTCGCCTACCTCAACCGCTTCTCCAGCACCGAGTACTCCACCCGCTCGTCGGCCGCGTCCGGCTGCGCGGCGGCCGGCGGCAAGTTCCGCGAGTACGCCAAAGCGCTCTTCGCCAAGCAGCCACCCGAGGACAGCGCCGGGCTCAGCGACGACGAACTGATCGACATCGGCGTCGGCGTGGGGCTGGACCGGGGCTCGTTCGGCGGCTGCGTGAAGGACGGCACGTACAAGACGTGGACCGAGCACGTCACCGAGGAGGCCAGCCGCAGCGACGTCACCGGCACGCCCACCATCCTCGTCAACGGTCAGCCACTCGCCGACCGCACCCCGCAGGGCCTCACCGCAGCCGTGGCGGCGGCCGGCAAGTGATCCGTACCGTCCTGGCGCGCGCCGGCCTGATCGCCGCCGCCGCGTGCGCGGCGACGCTGCTCGGCGCGGCGCCCGCCGCCGCACACGGCGCGGACGCCCCGGACGGCACCGACTACCGCGCCCGCGTCACCGGCGTCACGCCGGCCCGGCCCGGTCTGACGGTCCGGGTCATCGAGGCGGGCGCACGCCTGGAGCTGACCAACCGCACCGGCCGGGCGGTCGAGGTGATCGGCTACTCCGGCGAGCCGTACCTGCGGATCGGTCCCGACGGTGTCTTCGAGAACACCCGCTCCCCCGCCACGTACCTCAACCGCACCCTCGCCGGCGACACCGCGCTTCCGGCCGACGCCGACCCGGCCGCCGCACCGTCCTGGCGGCGCATCGCCGACGGGACCACGGCACGCTGGCACGACCAGCGGGCACTGTGGCCGGAGTCGACGCCGCCAGCGGAGGTACGCGCCGCGCCGGAGCGCGAGCACCGGGTCCGGGACTGGACGGTGCCGCTGCGCGACGGCACCGACCCGCTGACGATCGGCGGCACCCTGGACTGGGTGCCGCCGCCGGACGCGTACACCTGGTGGGCGGTGAGCATCGTCGGCCTGCTCGCGGTGGGCGCGCTCGGCCTGTTCGCCGCCGCCTCCACCGCCGGTGCGCGGGCGCTGGCCGTACTCGGCGCGCTGCTCGTCGTCGGCGGCGCGGTAGCGGTCGGCTATCCGGTGGGACGGGAGATCGACGCGGGCGCCCAGGGCGTCGGTGGGGTGCTGTCCGGGCTGCTGTCCGGGCAGATCTGGTCGCTGCTCACCGGCCTCGGCGCGGTCGCCGCCGGCTGGTACGCGCTGCGCCGCCGCCCCGCGGCTGACTTCGCGGTGGCGCTGGCCGGGGCCTGCCTGGCGCTCTTCGCCGGGGTGGCGAACGCCGCGGTGTTCGCCCGGTCCGTCGCCCCGGTGCCCTGGTCGCCCGGGGTCGCCCGGGTCATGGTGGCGGCGTTCCTGATCACCGGCGTCGGCGCAACAGCCGCCGGCGTCCTCCGCCTACACGCGGCCTCCCGGGCCGCCGCCCTCACCCCCACCCCCTGACCTCCCGCGATCTTGCAGTTTGTGTCGCCGAAGTACCGGCATTCGCGGCATTTGTCGGGACAGCAAGTGCAAGATCGCGGGACCGGGGGTGCGGGGGTCAGAGGTGTGGGGTGAAGCCGTACGGGAGTTCCAGGCGGTGCTTCGCCAGTAGGGGGGCGTCACCGAGCAGCGTGCGGGTTGGGGCGTCCACCGCGATCCGGCCGCCGTCCAGGATCACCGAGCGCTCGCACAGCTCCGCCGCGTACGGCAGGTCGTGGGTGACCATCAGCAGGGTCACCGGCAGGCCCCGCAGGATCTCGGCCAGCTCACGGCGGGCCGCCGGGTCCAGGTTCGACGACGGCTCGTCCAGCACCAGGATCTCCGGGTGCATGGCCAGCACGGTCGCCACCGCCACCCGTCGGCGCTGCCCGAACGAGAGGTGCTGCGGGGCTCGGGCGCGGTGCTCGCTCATCCCCACGGCGGCCAGCGCCTCGTCGACCCGGGCCGCCAACTCCGCCCCGCGCAACCCCAGGTTGGCGGGCCCGAACGCCACATCCTCCGCCACCGTGGGCAGGAAGAGTTGGTCGTCCGGGTCCTGAAAGACGATGCCCACCCGGCGGCGCACCTCGGCCAGCGTCGCCCGGTCCGGAGTGACCGTCAGCCCGCCGACGCTCACGCTGCCCTCGGTGGGCGTGAGGATGCCGTTGAGGTGCAGCACCAGCGTGGTCTTGCCGGCGCCGTTGGGACCGAGCAGCGCCACCCGGTCGCCGCGCGGCACCGCCAGGTCCACGCCGTGCAGCGCCACGTGCCCGTCCGGGTACGCGTACCGAACACCACGAACGTCCAGCGAGAGGGCGGTCTGCACGACTCCGATCATGTCAGCACGACGGCGGTCGCGGCGATGGAGGCCGCCACCACCGGCACGGTCGCCGCGACCAGCCACTGACCGGCGGTCGCCGCGCCGTCGCCCTGCCACACGGCGGGCATCCGCCCGGTGTAGCCCCGCGACAGCATCGCCAGGTAGACCCGCTCACCGCGTTCGAAAGCGCGCAGGAACAGCGCGCCGATGCCGGCGGCGAAGCCACGCAACTGCCACAGGAAGCGCGGGTCGTCGCCCCGCGAGATGCGCGCCACCCGCATCCGCCGCGCCTCGCCGACCAACACGTCGAGGTAGCGCAGCATGAACGTGGCGATCTGGGTGAGGATCTGCGGGCAGTGCAACCGGTCCAGCCCGACGATCAGGTCGCGGGTGGTGGTGGTCGCGGCCAGCAGCAGCGAGGCGAGGACGCCGAGGGTGCCCTTGGCCAGGATGTTCCACGCGCCGTGCAGGCCGTCCTCGGACAGCCGCAGACCCAGCACCTCGACCCGCTCGCCCGCACCGAGGAACGGCAGCGCGACCGCGAACAGCACGAACGGCACCTCGATCAACGCGCGGCTGAGCAGCCAGCGCGGCCCCACCCGGGCCAGCGCCGCCACCAGCGCCACCAACAGGGCGTACGCCCCGAAGGCCCAGAACGCCTCGCGCGGAGTGGCCACCACGGCGATCGTGAAGACCACCATCGCCACGATCTTGACCTCGGGTGGGAGCCGGTGCACCGGCGAGGCCGACTCGCGGTACAGCACGTGCCCGTGACCGGCGCCCATCGCGTACCCCCTGCTCAGTCGCTCGTGCCGGTGCGGCCGTGCCCAACGGCGACCGCCGCGCCCTCGGCGGACGTGCCCCCGTCGCCCGTGGCCGGCGCGGTGTCCCGGCGGCGCAGCAGCCAGAAGCCGCCGAGGCCGATCGCGAAGGTCACCAACACGCCGAGCACCCCGGAGAGACCGGTCGAGAGGAAGCTGTTCTCCACCCCCCGCACGCCGTAGTCGGCCAGCGGGCTGTCGCCCAACTCGTGGTCCCTGGCCTGCTGCGCCGGGCAGCTGCCACCGACGATGTTGTCGTCGGCGTCGACGGTGCAGCCCTTGAGCAGGGAGGAGTCCAGCCCGTCCGGGTGCGACGAGGCGTAGTTGCTCACGACGCCGGCGAGCAGCAGGGCGACCAGCAGGCCACCGGCCAGAAAGGCCCAGGAACGGTTCTTCATCGGACACCTCCGGTGACCGGGACGGCGGGGGTGGTGGTCGGGGTACGCAGGGAACGCAGCGCGTACACCAGGTCGGGGCGGACCTTCGCGACGGTGAGCACGGTCGTCGCGGTGATCAGGCCCTCGCCGATGCCGATCAGCACGTGGACGCCGGCCATCGTGCCGGCCAGACCGGCCAGGTTGTTGCCCAGGTCGGTGGTGCCGCCCAGCCAGTACTCCACGACGAAGCCCTGGGACGCGACCACCACGCTGACCAGGGCCGCGACGAACGCGGTCACCGCCAGCCCCGCCCGCGTGCGGGGCAGCACCCGCAGCAGGACCGAGATCAACAGGTACGCGGCGGCGGTGCCGAGCAGCGCCATGTTGGTGATGTTGAGGCCGAGCATCGCCACCCCACCATCACCGAAGATCAGGGCCTGTACGACGAGGACCACGGCCACGCAGAGCGCACCGACCCACGGGCCGACCAGCATCGCGGCGAGCGCGCCACCGAGCAGGTGACCACTCACGCCCGCCGTGAAGATCGGAAAGTTGAGCATCTGCACGGCGAAGATGAACGCCGCCACCAGGCCGGCCATCGGGGCGAGCCGGTCGTCCAGGTCCCGCCGGCCACGCAGGACGCAGTAGGTGAGCGCGACGAGCGCGAGCGCAGCGAAGATCGCCGCCACGGGACCGTCGATGATCCCGTTCGAGATGTGCATCGCCAGTGTTTCCACGCGACCTCCCACGCGTCAGCGGACCCCTCCGGACCCGGCGGGGGTCAGCCTATTTCCTACGACTTGTTGTTGCCAGACTCTGGCAACAACGCATGGTCTTGATCACTTCGGTCGACCCCGGTTTCCCTGATGTCGCGGTGTCCGCGGCTCGGGGACACCGCGCTTTCCAGGAACACGAGCCGGCGCGCGCCGGCGACGCGGGGCGCGCACGCCCGGCGGTAGGGTCGGGGCCATGACCGCGCCCGATCGTCTCTCCCCCGGTGACCCCGCGCCCGAGTGGACCCTGCCCACCGACACCGGCGACCAGCTCTCCCTGGCCGACCTGCGCGGCCGCAGAGTGGTCCTGTACGCCTACCCGGCCGCGATGACCCCCGGCTGCACCAAGCAGGCCTGCGACTTCCGCGACTCGCTCGCCTCGCTCCAGGCGGCCGGCTACGAGGTGGTCGGCATCTCCCCCGACAAGCCGGCGAAGCTGGCCAAGTTCCGCGACCGCGACGCGATCACGTTCCCGCTGGTGTCCGACGCGGACAAGGCGGTGCTCACCGCGTACGGCGCGTACGGCGAGAAGCAGCTGTACGGCAAAACCGTCACCGGCGTGATCCGCTCCACGTTCGTCATCGACGGCGACGGCAAGATCGAGCGGGCGCTCTACAACGTCAAGGCCACCGGGCACGTCGCCAAGCTCCGCCGCGACCTCGGGCTCGACTGAGACTGTCCCACCGGACCGCTACCGTGCGTCAATGGTCCGATACAATACACACCGGAGCTGCTCGCCGAGGCGGCCGCCGCCGCCCGCAACGTCACCGAGGTGATGCGGATGCTCGGCGTACGCGTCAGCGGCGGCTCGCACGCGCACATCAGCCGGCAGCTCAAGAGGTTCGGCATCGACACGTCGCACTTCACGGGCCAGGCGCACAACCGGGGCGTGCGGTGGCGGCGGCTGTCCCCCGTCGAGCTGATGGTCGTACTACCCGACGGCTCTCGCCGGATCCCTGGGTTCCGCCTCAAGCGCGCCCTGGCGACAATCGGTCTTCCCGAGACCTGCGAGATGTGCGGGACAGGATCGTCATGGCAGGGACGACCACTGACGCTGCACGTCGACCACATCAACGGCGACTTCCTCGACAACCGGCCCTGCAACCTGCGGCTGCTATGCCCGAACTGCCACAGCCAGACCTCCACGTACGCTGGGCAACGACGGGCTGCACCCATCGCGCCCGAGGTGGTCTACGATCCTGAGGCGGTTACTCCAACGGGTTTTCGGATAGGCCGACGACTACCTCGTCGACCAGAATGGCCGTGGACGCTGGTGGAGTTCAGTTTCAAGGGGCCGTAGCCCAACGGCAGGAGGCATGCGGTTTAGGTCCGCACCAGTGCGGGTTCGAATCCCGTCGGCCCCACAACAGATCGGTTGTCGACCGCGTCACGGTGGTGGGCCACGGGCCCGGTCGACCGGTCAGGATGGGCGCCGTGACTCTGCGCTTCGTCCTGGATCCCGAGCTGACCCCTCGGCTGCGCGCCGAGATCGTCGCCCTCTGGGTGGACGTCAGCAACGCCGGCGGCGCGGTGGGTTTCGTGCCACCGGTGACCGCCACCGACGTCCGTACGATCGCCGACCCGACGTTCGCGGGCGTCGCCGACGGGCCGGACCGGCTCCTGGTCGGATACGACGGTGACCGGCCCGTCGCGGTGCTGGTCTTCTGCGACAACCGGTTCGGGCTCAAGGCGCACTGGTGTGTGCTGAAACGGGTGATGGTCCACCCGGACCAGCAGGGCACGGGCTGCGGGTCGGCGCTGATGCGCGAGGCCGCGCGGCTGGGCCGCGAGATGGGCCGCGAGGCGCTGCACGTGACGGTGCGCGACGGGTTGGGGTTGGACGGGTTCTACCACCGCCTCGGGTACCGGGAGATCGGCCGACTGCCGGGCGCGCTGCGGGTGGCGCCGGGCGACGACCGGGACGAGATCCTCATGTGGCTGGACCTGACCCCGACCGACTGAGGGACCGGAGCGCCGCGCAGGGCTCAGCCGCACCAGCGGGCGGTCGCCCCGGCGGGTCGCGTGGAGGGCCCGTCGGCGGCCGGGGTGGCCGGCGCGTTCGCCACGGCGACCTTGTCGGCGCGGCGGGCCGGTGTCGGCGTGCCGTTGGGTCGGGCGACCGGCGGACGGGTCGTCGTGGGCGGACGGGTGGTCGCGGCGACGACGCCGCGCTCGTACATCCGCACCACGCTCGTCTGCACCTGGCCCGGCGTCATGCGGATGCCGGACACGGTGACCCGGTGTCCGTACACGTCGCTGACCCGCACGCTGTACGGGCCGGGGCCCGCGCCGGAGGCCAGCAGCCAGTAGTTGTAGTCCTGCCGGGCGGTTGCCCGCCACGGGCCGCTGGTGCCCTGGCGCACCTCGACGGCGCGCAGCGGGTTGCCGTGGTTGCCGATCCGGACGGCGAACCAGAACTGCGACGCGCCCTCCTTGATGCGGAAGGTCAGCGGGCCGGGCAGCGGCGGGTTGACGGCCGCGCGGTAGGTGACCTGGACGAGCCCCTGGACCGGGTCGGCGATCCGGGCGAACGCCTCCCGGGACAGGTCGAGGTGTCCGGGCTCGCACTCCGGGCACTGGTCCATGATCAGGACCCGGACGGCGCCCTTCGGGCCGGTGACGTCGAGGAAACCGCCGCAGGCGGCGCCCGCGGCGTACTCGGTGGGGCCGAGGGCGACGTAGAGCCGGTTGGCCGGCGCCGCCGGGTTCGAGCAGTTGCCGCCGGCGCCCTTGGAGTCGTAGAAGGTGGCCTTGCCGCTGTGGGTGGCGGTGCCGGTGGGTGGCGCGGCGGCGAGGGTCCGCCCGGCGGCGCAGGCCGGGGTGGAGCCGGACCGCAGGGTCAGGGTGAGTCCGAGGGCCGCCGCGAGCACGGTGACGCCGGTGGCGACCAGCCAGGGCATCGGGCCGGACGAGGACGCGGGCCGGTCGTCCGGAACGCGGTCCAGGTCGAGGTCGATGTCGACGTCCTTGACGGCGAGGGCGGGATCCTCGACGCCGCCGGGAGCGCTTCCGTCGGTCACGTCGCGATGCTGCCGGAACGGCGTACGGCCGGACAAGGCGGCTAAGCGAAAGCTAAGAGAGCATCGACGGACGGTGACGAGCCCGCCGCTGACCGGTCAGGGTTCGACGACGAGCGGGTCGCCGATCCGTATCGGTCCACTGTCGACGGGCACCACGTTCAGTCCGAACAGGAGCTTCTGGCGGACGTTGCGGTGGCGGCCGAGGGTGCGCAGGGGCTCCTTGGCGCGTACCCCGGTCTCCTGGTCGGTGGTGGTGACCACGCAGCGGTCGCACGGCCCGGCGGCGCGCAGCCGCACGTCGCCGACGCGCAGCGACCGGCCCGCCCACCCGTCCTCGGCCCAGGCCGGCGCTCCGTCGACGACCAGGTTGGGCCGGAATCGGGTCATCGGCACCGGCTCCTCCCCCGCGTCGGCGAGCCAGCCGTTGAGGGCGTCGAGGGAGCCGGTACTGGTCAGCAGCAGCGGGTAGGCGTCGGCGAAGCTGACCTGGTCGCCGGTGTCGTACTCGCGCCCGGCGGCGGGCAGGTGTCGCGTCGGATTGGCCAACCAGACCAGCCGGACGGGACGGCCGAGGAGCCCGCCGAGCCAGGCGTCAGCGGCTGGGCCGGCGTGCAGCGCGGGGACGGAGGTCGTCCGGCTGCGGAAGGTCCGCACCCGCACCGGCTCGCCGCCGGCCGGCTCGGGCACGTCGAGGTCGGGCCTGCCGTCGGCGCGCAGCACCAGGCCGCCGGGGCGCACGCTGGCCCGCAGGCCGACCAGGCGGGTCGTGTCCCGCTGGGTGACGCCGACGCCGTCGGCGTCCACCACCATCCAGCGTCGGTCGCCGGCCAGGCCCCACGGCTGCACGAACGCGCCGTCGTGGTCGAGCCGGTGACAACCCTTGACGGGGTACGTGTGGATCGAGGTCAGCCGCACCCGGTAACCATGACATGCCGATGCCGTCGCCGGGATGCCGGTGGTCGGAGGGGCTCTCGCAGGCGATGGCCCGTCGGAGCTTCGTTGCGTCCACGGCTGCTTCGCACCAGGTTGGGCCACTGCCTGTCGAGAAAAAACTTTCAGTCGCCAAACGGACCCGGATAGGCACCATTGGGGGTACATGGCTGGAACGTGAAATCAGTAGCATCGCGCCCATGCAGTATCGCCAGGAGTACGCGGAACCCGAGACTCAGCAGATCGCGGCGCAGTCACCCACCGAGCCGACTGAGCCGACGGAAGAGGCGCGTCCGAAGCGTCGCAGGTGGAAGAAGATCGCCCTGATCACGCTCGTGGTTCTGGCGCTTGTCGTCGGTGGCGGCGCGGTCGCCGGAGGCCTCTACTACCGATCGATCAACAACGGGATCGAACGGGTCGACGCGTTCGACGGTGTGCCCGAGGCCGAGCGTCCCCAGGTGGCCGAGAAGGCCAAGGGCGCCATGAACATCATGATCCTCGGCAGCGACTCGCGTGACCCGGAGAGCGACGACGGCTCCCGCACCGACACGATCATCCTGGCCCACCTTCCGAAGGACCGGTCCAGCGCGCAGCTCATCTCCATTCCTCGCGACACGTGGGTGAGCATCCCGAAGTCGGCGCAGGGGCGGGGCGGCCGCGACGCGAAGATCAACGCCTCGTTCGCCTGGGGTGGCGTTCCGCTGATGGTGCAGACGGTGGAGAAGTTCACAGGCGTACGGGTCGATCACGTGACGATGGTCGACTTCGGTGGCTTCAAGGAGATCGTGGACGCCCTCGGCGGCATCGACGTGGACGTGGAGAAGGGCTTCACGACGCTCTACGCGCTCAACGGCAGCCGTACGTTCAAGGCGGGCCGGCAGCGGATGGACGGCGCCGCGGCGCTCGACTACGCACGAGAACGCCACGCCTTCGCCGACGGCGACTTCGCCCGGATCCGGCACCAGCAGCAGGTCATCAAGGCGATCCTCGACAAGGCGGCATCCGGCGGGACGCTGGCCAACCCGGCCAAGCTCAACTCGTTCGTCAAGGCCACGGCGGACGCGGTGGCGGTGGACAAGTCGCTGAACCTGCTCGACCTGGCATCCGAGCTGCGTGATCTGCGCAGCGGCAACCTGACGTTCCTGACCTGTCCCACGAAGGGCACCGGCATGATCGGCAGCGAGAGCGTGGTGCTGGCCGACAAGGAGAAGGCCGCAAGGGTCTTCGGGGCGGTGCGCAGCGACAACGTGCCGGAGATCCTGTCCTCGGCACAGTAGGACATCGACGTTCATCTGCCGACCATGGTGGCGCGTCCCGACCGATCGTAGATTTCGGTCGCCGTTCTGGTCGTGGGAAGTGACTGGGGCGTTCACGGGGGAGGTCCACAGTGTCAGGCCAACCGGCGACAAGCCGTACGCCAACGCCGCCGGTCGCCGAGGGGCCGCTCGAGTTGCCGGGCGACGGCGCCCGGCTCTTCGGCGCCCCGCCAGTCCCGCACACCCGCGAGCCGGAGGCAACCGGGTCGAGCACCACCGCCGTGCTGCCCTACGCCCGGTCCCGGACGTCGTCGCGCATCCGATGGGCGCGCGCGTGGATGATGACGGCGCCGGTGGATGCCGTGGCGCTCGTCGCACCGCTGTTGCTGAGCCACACCTATTGGCGCGGGACGCTCGCCAACGCCGTCCTGACGGTGGCCTTCTTCGCCGCCGGCGGCCTCTACCGACCCCGGCGGCACGTGAGCATCCTCGACGAGCTGCCCGGCCTGTGCGGGCGGCTACTGGCCTCCGCGGCCGTGGTGGCGATCATCGCGGCGGAACGCCACTCCTCGGTGGCGTACGTGGGCGGCTTCATGCGGGGCGTCGCGCTGTCGGCGGGGCTCGTTATCCTCGGGCGCGCGACCAGCCGGGCGTTCATCGTCCTGTCGCGCAGCCGTCGTTGGATCGAGCACAACGCGATAATCGTCGGCGGCGGGCCGATCGGTGTCGAGCTCGCTCGGCTGCTGCGCCGCTACCCGCAGTACGGTCTGCGGTTCGTCGGCTGCGTCGACGCGCCGTCGCGTGCGGGCAGCGGGGTGCTTCCGTTGAGTGGCACGCTCTCGGACCTCGATCACCTCGTCCGGTTGTTGGAGTGCGAGGTGCTGGTCATCGCCGACCCGGACTGTCCGGAGTCCACGCTCATGGAGACGCTGTTGCGTCCCCGTAGTTCCCGTTGTGACCTCTGGGCGGTGCCGCGCCTGTGGGGATCGCGATCGCACAGCGGCTATCCGGACCACATCGGCGCGTTCCCGATCGTCAAGATCGCGGACATCTCCCTCACTGGTCCCCGCTGGGCGATCAAGCGCGCGTCGGACATACTGTTCGCCGCGGTCGCCCTGCTCCTGTTGAGCCCGCTGCTGCTGCTCTGCACCATCGCCACGTTCGTCGACGGCGGCCCGGGGATCTTCTTCCACCAGGAGCGGATCGGCCGGTACGGCAAGCCGTTCAAGGTCATCAAGTTTCGGTCCATGCGACCGGTGGACGAGCAGGAGTCGCAGACCAACTGGTCGATCGCCCACGACCAGCGGGTCGGGCCGATCGGTCGGTTCATGCGCCGAACCTCGCTCGACGAACTGCCGCAGCTGTGGAACATCCTGCGCGGCGACATGAGCGTGGTGGGTCCCCGGCCCGAGCGGCCGCACTTCGTCGAGAAGTTCTCCGCCGAGTACCCGACGTACGCGGCACGCCACCGCGTCCCCGTGGGCCTCACCGGACTCGCGCAGGTCAGTGGCCTGCGCGGAGACACGCCGATCTCTGACCGGGCGCGGTTCGACAACTACTACATCGAGAACTGGTCGCTCTGGTTGGACGTCAAGGTGGTGCTGCGGACGGTCGCGGAGGTGTTCCGTGGCGGCGGTAGGTGATCTGCCGAGCCTGACGCCGGAGGGTCTCCGGTCGACGCCGGTACGGCGGTTGCGGGTGCCGAACCGTTCGGGTAGACAATGCCAGCGGCGTGGACCTCGTCGTACCCGCCTGCGCGGCACACCGTTCTGGGGAGACGAGTGAAAAGCGTTTCGTCGTTTCACGCCGAGCGGTCGTCGCCGAACGACCCCGACCCGGAACGCTCCCCCAACGTACCCGCACCCGGCTTGCTCCGGCGGCTGTTCGCACCGGAGCGCCTCTACATCGCGGCACTGGGGCTCACGGGCCTGGCGGCGGTCGTGTCGGTGGCGCTACCCGCCGCCGAGCGCGGCGAACTCTCCGCCAACATGGTGAGCGCAACGTTGGGCGCGGCCGTCGGCGGGCTGTCGCTGGACACCTTCCTGCTGTCCCGTCCGGCCGGGTGGGTCCTCTCCCGTGGCCGCGTTTGGGTCCTCGCGATGCTCGTCATCTCGGTGCTTCTCTCCGCTGTCGCCGCCGCGCTGCTGACGGCTCTGGGCGGAATCGGCAGCTACCTGATCGGCGTGGGCTCCGCCGCGGCTCTGACCGTGTTCAACACGGTCTCGTCGATCGCGTTGCGACAGAAGGGCTTCCTTGTCGTCTACTCGATGCGGGCGGCAAGCGGGGCGGTCCTGGTCGGCGGTTACCTCGCGCTCTACGCCGCCGGGCGCCTCGACGGCGACCTGTGGAGCATGGTCTGGCTCGCGGTCCAGTGGGTCGGCGCGCTCGCCGTGTGCGTCCTGGTGCTGGGGATGGTCCGGCGCGTCGGCCCCGCGCCGGCACCGACGGCTGACGCTCTGGACTACCGCTCCGACCTGCGCGCGGTCGGCAACCTGCACACCGGAATCTTCGCGCAGATGATGACGCTGCGGTTCAACCAGATCCTGGTGGCCAGGTTCGTCGGTGCCGGTCCGCTCGGCGTGTACGCCCTGGCCGTCGCGGCGTTGGAGTTCGCACAGGCCGGTGCGGTGGTGCGCGCCCAGCGGATCCTCGCCGAGCGGGACGTCGACGCGACGACACACCGGGCCGGCCCCGTTGTCCGGGCGGCGGTCCCGGTGGCCTTGGCGGCCGTGGCCGCGCTGGCCGTGTTGGGTTTCCTGCGGCCGGAGTACCGGTACGCCTGGATCCTGGGGCTCTGCCTCCTGCCGGGGACGCTGGCCGCCGCGGCCGGCAAGACCTGGAGTTCCCTGCTGTTGAAGAAGCGTGGCGAGAAGGCGACGACGGTCGCGGCGGTCAGCACGCTGGCCGTCGCGATCACCGCCTACTTCGGGGTCATCCCCTGGGGTGGCGTGGTGGGAGCCGCGCTCGCCTCATCGCTCGCCTACGGCGTGCACGCCTTCATCTCTCGTGCGAGCCTGCGCCGGTCGCGGCCGCGAAGTCCTGGGACGGTTTGAGTTGGATGTCTCCATTGTGGTCCTCGCCTGGGAAGACTACGACCGCACACGTGCCTGCGTGCTGTCTCTGCCCCGCGAGGCGGAGATCGTCGTCGTCGACAACGGAAGCTCCGAGGGTATCCGACAGGCGCTGAGCGAGTTCTGCGCGCAAAAGGGCGTCCGCTACGTGCAATCCGGCAGCAACCTCGGCTACGCGAGAGGGATGAACCTGGGCGTCCGGCACACCACCAGGACGAACGTCATCCTGTCGAACAACGACATCATCGTGCACGAGGGCGCCGTCGAGCGCCTGCTGGAGGCGTTGGACGATCCAGCCGTGGGTGCGGCCTTCCCGGGTGTCGTCACCCCGTCGGGCGTCGCGCAGACGGAGGGCGGTCGCTTTCTGAGCGTGCCCGTCGGGCTCGCGCACGCCACCGGCCTGAGCTTCGTCCTGCCGAACCTGCGGATCATCGCGGAGCCCGCGAAGGCCGACTGGCTGACCGGGCCGTTCGTGGCTCTGCGGCGAAGCACCCTCGACGCGATCGGCGGCGTCGACGAGACGTCCTTCTTCTACGGCGAGGACATGCGCCTCTGCTGGGCGGTGCGGCAGCGGGGCCTGCGCCTGGCGTACCGGCCCGACGCGGTGATCATGCACGAGGACGACGCCACCGCCAAGCGGCGCTGGACCGAGGAGGAGATCTCCCAGCGACGGACGCGCGAGTTCATCCGGGCCACCCGGCAGATGGCCGGCCGGCGGGGTCGGGTCGCCAGCGCCGCCTTCATGGTGGGGGTGCTGCTGCGGGCGGCCGTCGGGCCGAATCCGGTGCGCCGAGCCATCGCCCGGGGCGCTGTCGAAGGACTACGTTCCCGATGAAGGTGCTGTTCGTCTGCACCACCGGCGGCTCCGGCCGGCGTCAGTTCGGCGGCGCCGAACGGATCCTGACGGAGATCATCCCCGCGCACGCGCGGACCGGAGTCGACGTCATCGCCGCCACCTCCGACGACGAGGTGGGCGCCTCCCTGCGGGAATCCGGAGTTCCGTGGGTCGACATCAGCGCGACCAGTCGGGTCGACCTGGGGTACGCCCGGGCGCTTCGGCGTCTCGTCGACGAGGTCAAGCCCGACGTGGTCTGTGCTCACCTGCTGTCCGCGGCGATGCACTGCCGGGCGGCGCTGGCCACCGAGCGCCGCGGTACGCCTCTGGTGGTCACCATGCACACCAGCCTGTGGCAGTTCCGCGACACGGCACCCTCGCTGAAGCGCAAGGCCAGCATCCAATCCAACATCACCCTCGACCTCGTCATGCGTCGTCTGCGTCCGCACGCGAGCGTGGCCGTCTCAGAGTTCGAGGCTGACGAGCTGCGCAACCGTGGCCAGGTCCAGGACGTCCACCTGATCCCCAACCCCCTCCCGGCGACCTGGCCGGCGTCTGCACCGCCACGGATGCCGGAGGGAACCCGTCCGCTCGTGGTGGGCTACCTGGGCCGGGTGGAGCCCGAGAAGGGCGTCGACCTGATACCCGACGTGGCGTCGCTCATGGCGGACGCCACCTTCCAGGTCGCCGGCAGCGGAGCGCTGGCGCTCGCTCCCCGACCGAACCTGGAACTCGTCGGCCGGGTCGATGCCGCCGACTTCCTTCGCCAGATCGACTGCCTCGTCGTACCGTCCCGGGTCGAAGCCTTCGGCCTGAGCGCTCTCGAGGCGATGTCCCTGGGCGTACCGGTGGTCCACTCGGGCGCGGGAGGTTTGGCCGAGGTCACCCGACACGCGGCCGGAACGCTGGCGTTCCAGAGCGATCTCACACCCTCGTCGATAGCCGCCGCGATCCGCCATGCCGTCGGAGCGACGACTGCGGAGCAGCGGAGCGCCGTCGCGGACTGGTACGCGAAGGAGTACGCCTTCGACAGGTGCGTCCAGCGGTGGCAGAGCCTGTACCGGTCACTCCTCACGAGGAACGCAAAATGATCATTCAGAAGTACCTGACCGTCGGGCTCTGGGCGGCCGCGGTCGCCGTCGTCGTACCGCTCTTTTTGGTCAACCCGGCAGCCGGGGTGGTGGCGGCGTTCGCCGCCGTCGCGGTCATCGCGGTGCGGTCGGCCATGTGGCTCGCGGTCTGTTCCGCCGCGTGGGCGCTCGTCTTCCTCGCGGTGATCACGGTCCCGGGGCCGTACGACTCCCCGGCGGGCCGCGCCGTCATCCCGGTGCTCGGGGTCTTCGTCGCCTGTTTCCTCGCCGCCTGGTACGCCGGTCGGCGGCTGGCCGAGCGGGGCCGGCCGGCCGCCGCCGTGGAGCCGCCGGCGGGGCCGCCACTGTGGTGGATCCAACCAGCGGGGCAGGACCGGCTCGCCAGCCCTTCGTTCGGCCGCGCGAACCGGTCGACCCGGCCGACACTGCAGTGGCCTGCCGACCGCCGCCTGACCGGCTTCCTGCTGGTCGTGCTGCTCATCGCGATCATCGGAGGCGCGCTGAAGTTCGGCGGTGAGGTGCCTCCACTCTTCGCCGAGAACCCGGACGTCGCCCGAGCCGAACTGGGCCTCCGGTCGAACATCGTGGTGGGTCTGCTCGCGGAGGCGTGGACGCTCGGTATGGCGATCTCACTGCTTCGGGCGCTCAACGGCAGGAGCGAGGCCCGCTGGCGCTACCTGCTCCTGGTCGTGGTCTTCACGTTCGGGGCGGCTCTGGGCGCCAGCAAGAACTCGGTCCTGGTCGGAATCGTGCCGGCACTTGTCGCCGCGCTCTCCACCCGGCGCGAGTCGGGCGGGATGAGTGCCCGTCAGCGGCAGGTCGCTGCTCTGGTGGTGGTCCTGGTCGGCCTCGGCGTGGTGGGCGGCGCGGTCTACCTCGGCGGGCAACGCACCCTGGCCGGCACCGGCACCTTCGAGGACCAGTTTCGGGCCCAGTACGGCGGCAACCCGATCTACACGAGCGTCGGATCTCTGGACCTGTCGCTGAGTTCTTCGGTGGAGACGTTCGGACGGCTCTGGGAACACCGGGAGGAGTACGACCCGGCATGGGGTCGTTACTCGCTGACCTTCACCGGCTCGGTGGGCGAGCGACTCCTCGGACCGGTCGACCTCTACAAGATCACCGGTGGGCTCAGTCAACCGTTCTACATGAACACCGCGACCTTCGTGGCGGTGCCGTTGATGGACTTCGGGCCGGTCGGCGCAGGACTCGTGCTGGCCCTAACCGGGCTCGTCGTCGGCTTCGCCGAGCGTCGGCTCAGCGACACCAACAGCCCGGCGCACCACATCGGACGCGCCTTCCTCATCTACTACGCCACCTTCGGCATCTACGAGTTCTACCCGGTCATCCAGCCGTTCTGGCTCTCTCTCGTGCCCGGCATCGTGGCGTTCTACCTGGTCAGCAACCCGTCCAGGCTGGCGATGCCGGCCTGGCCCAAGGTGGTGATGCCGACATGGAAACGCTGACCGTCGTCACGGTGCTCTACCGGTCCGCCGGCATGCTCGCCGACACGCTGCCGACCTGGGTACGCAGTGCCGACCGTCTCCCGGTGCGGTTCCTCTTCGCGGACAACTCGCCGGAGGACGGCTGCCGGAAGGTCATCGCCGACTGCCTGGACGACGACCGCTACGACTACCTGCCCGACGCCTCGAACCCAGGCTTCGCGACCGGTTGCAATCGGGCGGTGGCGCAGACGGCCACGAGCCACGTCCTCCTGCTGAATCCGGACGTCTGGCTGCCCGAGGACGCGCTGAAGCGGATCTGCGCCGCCATGGCCGAGACGCCCGCGCTGCCGATCGCGGTCGGTCTGGCGATGCACGGCGGCGAGTACGTCGGCATCGACCTGAACCCGATCTCGCTGTTCATCGATCGCCCGGCATCCGCGGTACGGGGGCCGTTGGGTCCGTCGGGTGGCGCGGCCGTCTTCCCGACCGAGCTGTTCCGTCGGTTCGGCGGCTTCCACGAGCAGCTGTTCGCCTGGGGTGAGGACGCCGACCTCGCCTTCCGTCTCTACGCGTCCGGCGTGCGCACACGTCGGTCGGAGCTGGTGCTGCCGCACGCCGGAGGCCACAGCGTCGAGGGCGACCACAAGCTCCAGGCGTTCCGCGCCTTCCTGCTCGCCCGCAACCGGCTCATCGTCGCGGCGCGCACCTTCACCTGGCCGTTGATGATCGTCGCGACACCCGTGCTGGCCCTGGCGCACCTCGCGCTGGCCGTACGCCGGGCACGACAGGGCCTGCTGCGGCCCTTCCTGCGGGGAATGGGCGAGGGCCTGCGTGGAGGGCTGCGCGCCCGACGCCAGTGGCAGGGCGACCGGTTCGGTTTCGCCGCCCTGTTCAGCTACTTGACAGTTCGGAGAGCGTGATGACAGGACGTCGCTGGAGTGTCGTGACGGTCACCTACAACTCGGCGGAGACGCTGCGCGCGTGCTGGCGCGGCGATGCCCGGCCGTACGAGTGGATCGTCGTCGACAACTGCTCCTCCGACGATTCGGCCGGCGTAGCCCAGGAGATGGGCGCCCAGGTCATCCGCCTGCCGGAGAACGTCGGCTTCTCCCGCGCCAACAACATCGGTCTGCGCCAAGCGGCGGGCGAGTACGTCCTGTTCGCCAACCCTGACCTCGAGATCACTTCGACCGAGGGCTTCGAGGTGCTGCGGCGGCACCTCGACGCGCACGGCGGCCTGGCCGCGCCGCAACTGCTCTCCTCGGACGGCGTCGTTCAGCCCAACGGCCGTGGCTTTCCCTACGCCACCGCCAAGCTGGGCAACCGGAAACTGTGGCCGTTGTCCCGGCTGCACGCCTCGTACCGGATGACGGCCGAACCGGGCACGGCGGTCTGGGTGGCCTGGGTCATGGGTGCCGCGGTCGCCGCACGGACCACCGACTTCATCGACCTGGGCGGCTGGAACGAGAGGTTCTTCCTCTACTACGAGGACCATGAGCTCGGTCTGCGCGCCTGGCGCAACGGGCTCCCTGTGGCGCTGCTCGGCGACGTGCGGTGGACACACCACTGGGGCCGGGCGACGAACTCGTTCCGCTGGTCCCGGGCGCACACCCTGGAACTGCGCAGCGCCCGGACGTTCTTCGGCATGTTCCCGGAGTTCCTGACGGGACTGCCGCCGGCACCACGCCGGCATCGGCAGGCGGCGCGGCTGGTCGGTTCGCCGGTGCCGGTCGTGAACGACAGCGCGGCCCAGCCGGTGAACGCGCCGGGCCAGCGGGCGACGACCTGAAGGGGGCGCGTTGGCAGTGACCACCGCCGACGCTCGGGACACCTGGGCGGTCCCGTCCGGCAGCCGCGACCGGGTCGCGCGGCTCGGCCGGAGCTTCGTCCGCGGCATCTGGTTCTTTCCGGCCCTGCTCACCGTCCTGTTGACGTTGCTGACCGTCCTGCAAATCAGCGGGTCGTCGATGGGCGTCTACCAGTCGATGCTGTACGGCTCGCAACCGGACGCGAACCTGCTGCTCAACGCACCGCAGCCGATCCGATCGGACGAGTGGGCCGTCAACACCCAGCTGACCATCGCCCAGGACGCCGCCGGCTACCCCCGGATAAACCCGAACATGGGTCAGGGCGCGGACGTCTCCCTGGTCGTGGACGTGCCGTACCGGGACTGGTCGGCGGCTTTCAAGCCGCACAACCTCGCGTTCCTGGTTCTTCCGCTCGACTACGCCTTCGCGTTCAAGTGGTGGCTGATGGCGGTGCTGCTCATCCTGAGCGCCTACTTCTTCGTCCTGGTGCTGATGCCGGGCCAGCACTGGCTAGCCGCCGGTCTCTCGTCGACACTCTTCTTCAGCCCGTTCGTGCACTGGTGGTACCAGTACATCACCCTCGGGCCGCTGTACTACGCACTGTTCATCGCGACGGTCTTCGTCCTTCTGCTGCGGTCGACCCGCCTGCTCGCCACCGTCGCCTGGGCGGCGTTACTGGCGTACCTGCTCACGTGTTTCGCGCTGGTCCTCTATCCGCCCTTCCAGATTCCCTGTGCCCTGGCGCTTGCCGCGTTCTGCGTGGGCCATCTCATCGAGCGGTACACCGTGCCACGAAGTCCCATGCTGCGGCCGCTGGCCTTCGTGGCGGCAGCGCTCCTCGTCGCCGGCCTCCTGGTCGGGCTCTTCGTCGGCACCCGGCTGGACGCCATCAACGCGGTGCTGCACACCGCCTACCCGGGTCAACGGCTCACCCGAAGCGGCGGCTTCGACCTGGCCCACCTGCTCTCCGGACACACCAGCTTCGGCCTGGAGTCGGGCAGATCAGCGGCGCAATACAGCATTCCGGACAAGGGGCTGACCAACCAGAGCGAGAACTCCAACTTCCTGCTCATGCTCCCGTACCTGTGCGTGCCGTGCCTCTATCTGCTGTACCAGTCGTACCGCGCCAGACGCGTCGTCGACTGGCCGCTGCTGCTCGTCAACCTCGCATTCCTCGGAGCACTCGTCCGGCTGTTCGTACCCCATCTCGACTTCTTCGGCAGGCTGCTGTATCTGGACCGGGTGCCGCACACGCGATTGCTCATCGGCATCGGCCTGCTCAACTTCATCGGGCTGGTGCTGTTCGTCCGGCGGCTCCGCGACCAGCGGTCGACTCTGCCGGGGCGCACCGTCATCATCGGTTACACACTCGCGCTCCTGCTCGTCCAGGCGTTACTCAGCCTGCACGTGGCGCAGACATCCCCCGGCTTCCTGGGCCTCGGCGGCTTCGTCCTGTCCCTCGTCCCCGTGCCGTTGGTCGTCCATCTGGCACTGCGCCGCCGCTTCGTCTGGGCGACATCGGTTCTCCTGGCGTTCTCGGTGGCCATGACGGCCTTCATCCATCCGCTCTACCGGGGCACCGCCACGTTGACCCAGACGCCGCTGTCCCGATCCATTCGGGCCATCGCCGCCGAGGATCCGGATGCCGTGTGGGCGGCGGAGGTGGGCATCGTCCAAAACTTCCCCACCATGAACGGCGCCCGGTCACTGTCCGGTGTCTACGCGTACCCGCAGCTGACGTTGTGGCGGACCGCCGACCAGCAGGGCCAGCAGGAGTACATCGTCAACCGCTACGCGCACGTCTGGTTCACCTTCGACCGGAACCCCGCCGTCATGTCGACGACCACCTTCACCCTCACGGCGCCGGACCACTTCCGGGTCAACACCGAGCCGTGCGGCCCCTTCCTCCGCCAGCATCGCGTCAAGTACCTCGTGACGGGCACCGAGATCAACGAGTCGTGCCTGAAGCTGCGGGCCACGGTCCGCTATCCGGAGGCCACGTTCCTCATCTACGAGTTCTGGTGAACGGCGGTCAGCTGTTCCGATGCCACAGATCGCGCAACGCGTCCCAGTTGCCGGCGATCCCGGCCTCACACGGGGTCTCGAAGTACACCGCGCCCAGCCGGTCGTCCCGGTCCCACCAGATGCCGCACATGACCGGCCCGTTCCCGGGGTCGCCGGCGTACTCGACGTAGCTGCCGGTTGCTCCGCTGGAGCCACCCGTGGTCCGCGCGCCCTGCCTGATCCCCGGTGAGAGGGTGCCGGCGAGGAAGGCAAGCTGCTCACGGTAGGCGCGTGCGGCGTCCTTCGTCGTCGTGGACTCGAAAAGTGCGAAGTGGACGAACACGTTGCCGTACCGACAGAAGACATGCCGCTTCTCGTCCTTCGGCAGCTTCGGACCGCCGGCCTCCCGGTCTGAGGCGCAGTCGCCCATCCGGGCGAGCCAGGGCTCGGCGAGCGGCACCAGATCGGGGTCGAACTTCGCCTTGTTGAGGGCGTACTGGGTCTTCTCGAACAGCGGGACCGGAGGGCTGGCCGCAGGCTGCGTCTCGGGCTTCGTGTCACCACCGAGGGCACCGCCACCGAGGAGCCCGGCGCCGGCGGCCACCACCGCGGTCAGGACGAGGGCACCGACCCACAGGCCGGTCCGACTCCGCGGCGGGCGCGCCACCGGCGCGATCCGCCGGCCGCCCGAGGACGAGAGCGGATCGAACGACGGGATCGGTGCGGCGTTGGAGGCGTACGCCGGGGACTGCGGCGCGGCCTTTGCCGGCGTCGGCGCGGGGGAGGCCGGCGCTGCCGACACCGGTTGCGGGGACGCGGACACCGGCTGCCCGGAGACCGGGTTGGCGTGCACCGCCCACGGCAGCTGCGGCGGGTACGCCAGGAGTTCCGGAGCGCCGGAGACCGGGCTCGGCGGTCCGCTGGCCTGCTGCGGCACACCGGACACCGGCGGCGCGGAGACGGGCGGGGAGGAGGCAGGCGGGGCCGACGTGGGCGGGGCGGAGACCGGCAGGTCGGGCACGGGCTGGTAGTCCATGCCGAGGCTCTGGAAGAGCCGCTGCGGCGCGTGCCCCTCCTCGGCCCGGTAGGCCACCCACGGGTGGGCGGCGGACAGGTCGGCGTCCGCGTAGCGGTGACCGCCGACGGCCTGCGCCAGCGCGTTGGCCGCGTTGCCGAAGGCCACCCGCCAGCGCTCGTCGGACGCGGCCACGCCGTCCAGCACCGCCACGGTGGCGAACTGACCCTGCCCGTCCACTGCGGCCCAGGCCTTACCAACCTGGCACGCGCCCAGCATGTGCGTGTACCTGTAGGGGCTCTCCGGCTGCATGCCACTCCTTAGCTCAACCGCCGTGGATCCTACAGAGGTGTCGCCATCTCAGCGTGCCGCCCGCCGGCGGAGCGGCAGGGTGCGGCGCCCTTGCCTACTGAAAGTTTTCATGCATAGAGTCACGGTGTGAATGAAGGAGCGACGGCCGAGCAGGTCCTCGACCTGTTCGACGGGGTACGGCTCACCCCCACCCAGCGCCGGATCGCGCACTGTCTCGTGCAGCACGCGCCGACCGTCGCGTACCTCTCCGCCGCGGAGGTCGCCGAGCTGGCCGGGGTCAGCCAGCCCTCGGTCACCCGATTCGCCGTCGCGCTCGGCCACGACGGCTATCCGGCGCTGCGCCGCCGCCTGCGCGACCTCACCGCCCGCACAACCGGCGGCCCGGCGGACACCGCCAACGAGCTCCAGCAGGCGGTACGCGCCGAGATGGGCAACCTGGACCGGCTGGCCGGACAGCTCGCCGACACCGGCCGGATCGCCGAGACCGGGCGGCTGCTCGCGTCCAGCCGGCCGCTGCCGGTGCTGGGCCTGCGGGCCGCCGCGCCGCTGGCCGCGTACTTCGCCTACTTCGCCGCGAAGGTCCACCCGGACGTGCGGGTGCTCAACGACGGCGGCAGCCTGCTCACCGACCGTCTGGAGCAGGCCGCCGAGTCCGGGGCGTCCGCCGTGCTCGCCTTCGTGCTGCCCCGCTACCCCCGGGAGACCCTGGACGCCCTGCGCGACGCGCGTGCCGCCGGGCTGACCGTAGTGGCGATCACCGACTCGCCGGTCAGCCCGGCCACCGAACACGCCGACGTGGTGCTGCCGGCCGCCGTCGGCGCCCAACTCGTCTTCGACCTGCACACCGCCCCGATGACCCTGGCGATGGTCCTGTTGCAGGCGATCTGCGACGCCGCGCCGGCCGACACCCAGCGCCGCCTGGAGGCGTTCGAAGCCTCCGCGGCCCGCCGACAGTTGTTCCTCGGATGAGGAGGAGACCGGAGATGACCCAGCCCATCCGTGCCGCACGGGGCAGCCAGCTCACCGCCCGTGGCTGGCAGCAGGAGGCCGCCCTGCGGATGCTGATGAACAACCTCGACCCGGAGGTGGCCGAACGCCCCGACGACCTGGTGGTCTACGGCGGGACCGGGAAGGCGGCGCGGGACTGGCCGTCGTACCACGCGTTGGTGCGTACGCTGACCGACCTACGCGCGGACGAGACGATGCTGGTGCAGTCCGGGCGACCGGTCGGTGTGATGCGTACGCACGAGTGGGCGCCCCGGGTGCTGCTGGCGAACTCCAACCTGGTCGGCGACTGGGCGACCTGGCCCGAGTTCCGTCGCCTGGAACAGCTCGGCCTGACCATGTACGGGCAGATGACCGCCGGCTCGTGGATCTACATCGGCACGCAGGGCATCCTCCAGGGCACCTACGAGACGTTCGCCGCCGTCGCCGCCAAGAGGTTCGGCGGCACCCTGGCCGGGACGCTGACGCTCACCGCCGGGTGCGGCGGGATGGGTGGCGCGCAGCCCCTCGCGGTCACCATGAACGACGGCGTCTGCCTGATCGTCGACGTCGACCGCACCCGTCTGGACCGCCGGGTGCACGACCGCTACCTGGACGAGGTGGCCGACTCCCTGGACGACGCGGTCGCGCGGGTCCGCGCGGCGAAGCGGGACCGGCGCGCGTTGAGCGTCGGAGTCGTCGGCAACGCCGCCGAGGTCTTCCCGGAGCTGCTGGGCCGAGGCGTCGAGATCGACATCGTGACCGACCAGACCAGCGCCCACGACCCGCTGGCGTACCTGCCGGTGGGCGTCGAGCTGGCCGAAGCCCGGGACTACGCCGCGGCGAAGCCCGCCGAGTTCACCGATCGGGCCCGCGCGTCGATGGCACGGCACGTCGAGGCGATGGTCGGGTTCCTCGACGCCGGGGCCGAGGTCTTCGACTACGGCAACTCGATCCGGGGCGAGGCGCAGCTCGGCGGCTACCAGCGGGCGTTCGACTTCCCGGGCTTCGTGCCCGCGTACATCCGCCCGCTGTTCTGCGAGGGCCGGGGACCGTTCCGGTGGGCGGCGCTCTCCGGCGACCCGGCCGACATCGCCGCCACCGACCGGGCCATCCTGGACCTGTTCCCGGAGAACGAGTCCCTGGCCCGCTGGATCAAGCTGGCCGGTGAGCGGGTCGCGTTCCAGGGCCTGCCGGCCCGGATCTGCTGGCTCGGCCAGGGCGAGCGCGACCGGGCGGGCGTGCGGTTCAACGACATGGTCGCCTCCGGTGAGCTCTCCGCGCCGGTGGTGATCGGCCGGGACCATCTGGACACCGGCAGCGTCGCGAGCC
The DNA here is from genome assembly GCF_040675055.1 of Micromonospora sp. NPDC049662. Taxonomy (NCBI): domain Bacteria; kingdom Bacillati; phylum Actinomycetota; class Actinomycetes; order Micromonosporales; family Micromonosporaceae; genus Micromonospora; species Micromonospora sp. NPDC049662. Next base: position 47,774 of record NZ_JBFAOC010000026.1, on the reverse strand, counting down.
CGTACCGGGAGACCGAGGGGATGGCCGACGGCTCCGACGCGATCGCGGACTGGCCGCTGCTGAACGCGCTGGTCAACACCGCCAGCGGGGCGTCCTGGGTGTCCATCCACCACGGCGGCGGGGTGGGCATCGGCCGGTCGATCCACGCCGGGCAGGTCTGCGTGGCCGACGGCACCGCCCTGGCCGGCCAGAAGATCGAGCGGGTGCTCACCAACGACCCGGCGATGGGCGTCATCCGGCACGTCGACGCCGGCTACGACAGCGCCCGCGAGGTCGCCGACCGCACCGGCGTCCGCGTCCCGATGACCGAGCAGTAAGGAAGGGCACCTTGTTATCGGATTTTGTTGAAGAAGGGGCCCTTCCTTTCAGGTTCCGGGCGCTGTGGGACGAGATCGCGCCGGTTGGGCGGGACGCCGGCAGCGGCGGCTACCTGCGGTACGCGCTGACCGAGCCGGAACACCAACTGCGGGCCTGGTTCCGGGCACAGGCCGACCGTCGCGGCCTGCCGGTCACCGAGGACGGCAACGGCAACCTGTTCGCCCACTGGGGTGACCCGGAGGGCGCGGACGCCGTGCTGACCGGTAGCCACTTCGACTCGGTGCCGCACGGCGGGGCGTACGACGGCCCGCTCGGCATCGTCAGCGCGTTCCTCGCCGTGGACGAGCTGCGCGCCGCCGGTGTCACCCCGGTCCGGCCGCTGGTGGTGGCCGCGTTCGTGGAGGAGGAGGGCGCGCGCTTCGGCGTACCCTGCCTGGGGTCGCGGCTGCTCACCGGCGTGCTGGCGGCCGACCGCGCGGCCGGCCTGCGCGACGCGGCCGGGGTGAGCTTCGCCGACGCGCTCGGCGGGCGGCCGGCGGGCGCCCGACCGGAGCTGCTCGGCCGGTTCGGCGCGTTCGTGGAGCTGCACGTCGAGCAGGGCCGCGCGCTCGCGGACGCGGACGCGCCGGTGGGGGTGGCGAGCGCGATCTGGCCGCACGGCCGCTGGCGTTTCGACGTGGTCGGCGAGGGCAACCACGCGGGTACGACGCGGATGGCCGACCGCCGCGACCCGATGCTCACCTACGCGTTCGGGGTGTTGGCCGCGAACAAGGAGGCCCGGCTGCGTGGGGCGCACGCCACCGTGGGTCGGGTCGCCGTGGAACCCAACGCCACCAACGCGATCCCGTCGAGGGTGACCGGCTGGCTGGACGCGCGCGCCGCCGACCCGGAGACCCTGACCGGGCTGGTCGACGCGGTTCGGGCCAAGCTCGCCGAGCGGTCCCGCCGCGACGGCACGGAGGTGCTGGTCACCGAGGAGTCGGTGACCCCGCTGGTCGCCTTCGACGGCGACCTGGCCGCCCGGCTGGCGACGCTGCTCGACGCGCCGGTGCTGCCCACGGGCGCGGGACACGACGCCGGGGTGCTCGCTGCGTACCTGCCCACGGCGATGCTGTTCGTGCGCAATCCGACCGGGGTGTCGCACTCCCCCGCCGAGTCCGCGAGCGACGACGACTGCGCGGCCGGGGTGCGCGCGCTGGCCCGCGTGCTTGAGGAGCTGACATGCCGCTGACCGCCACCCGCTGGCTCGCCGAGTACGCCTGGCTGCCCGCGCACGCCGAGCCCACGCCCGACGTGCTGATCGAGGTCGAGGACGGTCGGATCAGCGCGGTGACGCCGCTGACCCCCGGGAGCCGGCCGCCGTCCGGGGTCGACGTGTACGCCGACGCCGTGCCGCTGCCCGGCCTGACGCTGCCGGGCCTCGCGAACGCGCACTCGCACGCCTTCCACCGGGCCCTGCGGGGGCGCACCCACGGCGGGCGGGGTGACTTCTTCTCCTGGCGGGAGCGCATGTACGCGGTCGCGGACCGGCTCGACCCGGACACCTACCTGGCGCTGGCCCGGGCGGTGTACGCCGAGATGGCGCTTGCCGGGATCACCTGCGTGGGCGAGTTCCACTACCTGCACCACCGGCCCGACGGCGGCGCGTACGACGACCCGAACGCGATGGGCGCGGCACTGGTCGAGGCGGCCGCGCACGCCGGGGTCCGACTCACCCTGCTGGACACCTGCTACCTCGCCTCCACTGTGGATGGTCGGCCGCTCGCCGGACCGCAGCGGCGCTTCGGCGACGGAGACGCGGCCGGCTGGGCGCGGCGGGCGGGCGCGTTTCAGCCGACGGACTCGCACGCGCGGGTCGGCGCGGCCGTGCACTCGGTGCGGGCGGTCCCCGCCGACCAGCTCCGCACGGTCGCCGACTGGGCCCGCGACCGGCAGGCTCCGCTGCACGTGCACCTCTCCGAGCAGCCCGCCGAGAACGACGAGTGCCGGGCCGTGCACGGGCGTACGCCCACCGCCCTGCTCGCGGACCACGGCGTGCTCGGGCCGGACACCACCGCCGTCCACGCCACCCATCCGACCAGCGCCGACCTGACCCTGCTCGCCGACAGCCGGACCGGCGTGTGCCTCTGCCCCACCACCGAGCGGGATCTCGCCGACGGCATCGGACCGGCCCGCCGGATGGCCGACGCCGGTATCCGGCTGAGCCTGGGCAGCGACAGTCACGCCGTGGTCGACATGTTCGAGGAGGCCCGCGCCGTGGAGCTGGACGAACGGCTGCGCACCCGCCGCCGCGGCCACTTCACCCCGGTCGACCTGTTCGCCACCGCCACCGCCGCCGGGCACGCCGCGCTGGGCTGGGCCGACGCCGGGCGGATCGCCGTCGGCGCCCGCGCCGACCTGGTGACGGTACGACTCGACACCGCCCGTACCGCCGGCGTACCGCCGGTGGGGGTGTTCTTCGCGGCCGGCGCGGCGGACGTCGACCAGGTGGTGGTGGACGGCCGGGTGGTGGTGGCCGACGGCCGGCACCTGAGCGTGGACGTGCCGGCCGAGCTGTCGGCGTCGATCGAGGCGGTGACTCCCTCATGAGCAGTCTGCTTGTCGACAACATCGGGGAGCTGGTCACCAACGGCGTCGGCGCGGACCCGCTCGGCATCCGCCGCAGGGCGGCCGTGCTCGTCGAGGAGGATCGGGTGGTCTGGGTCGGGCCGTCCGCGTACGCGCCGGCCGCCGACCACCGGATCGACGTCGGCGGTGCCGCCGTACTGCCCGGCTTCGTGGACAGCCACGCCCACCTGGTCTTCGCCGGGGACCGGGCCGCCGAGTTCGCCGCGCGGATGGCCGGCGAGCCGTACACCGGCGGCGGCATCCGGACCACCGTGGGCGCGACCCGGGCCGCCACCGACGGGGAGCTGCGGGCCACCGTGCGCCGGCTGCGCGGGGAGGCGCTGCGCCAGGGCACCACGACCATGGAGATCAAGAGTGGGTACGGGCTGAACGTCGCCGACGAGGCCCGCTCGCTGCGGATCGCCGCCGAGACCAGCTCCGAGACCACCTTCCTGGGCGCGCACGTGGTGCCCGCCGAGTACGCCGACCGGCCGGACGACTACGTCGGGCTGGTCTGCGGGCCGATGCTGGCCGCCGCCGCGCCGCACGCGAAGTGGATCGACGTGTTCTGCGAGCGGGGCGCCTTCGACGTGGACCACGCCCGCGCCATCCTCGCCTGCGGCCAGGCCGCCGGGCTGGGCGTACGACTGCACGCCAACCAGCTCGGCCCCGGGCCGGGCGTGCAGCTCGGGGTGGAGTTGGGAGCGGCCAGCGTCGACCACTGCACCCACCTGAGCGACGCCGACGTCGACGCGCTGGCCGGCACGGCCCACACCGACGGGTTCGGGACCACCACCGTCGCCACCCTGCTGCCGGGCGCCGAGTTCTCCACCCGCTCGCCGTACCCGGACGCCCGCCGGCTGCTCGACGCCGGTGTGACCGTGGCCCTGGCGACGGACTGCAACCCCGGTTCGTCGTACACCTCGTCGATGCCCTTCTGTATCGCCCTCGCGGTCCGCGAGATGCGGATGACCCCGGCGGAGGCGGTCTGGGCCGCCACCGCCGGTGGCGCGCGGGCGCTGCGCCGCGACGACCTCGGCGTGCTCACCCCCGGCGCGCGGGCCGACCTCGTCGTCCTGGACGCGCCGTCCTACCTGCATCTGGCCTACCGGCCCGGTGTCCCCCTGATCCGCCAGGTAATTCGCAACGGAGTTCCGCAATGACGCACGTGACCATCCAACCCACCGGGATCACCGCCGACGACGTGCTCGCGGTGGCCCGCGGCACCGCCACGGTGGTCCTCGCTCCGGCCGCCCGGGACGCGATGGCGACCAGCCGCGCGATCGTGGACGGGATCGAGGCCGCCGGACGACCGGTGTACGGCGTTTCGACCGGGTTCGGGGCCCTGGCGAACACCTTCGTCGCGCCGGAGCGGCGGGCCGAGCTGCAACACGCGCTGATCCGTTCGCACGCCGCCGGGGTGGGCGCACCGATGCCCCGCGAGGTGGTCCGCGCCATGATGCTGCTGCGCGTACGCTCGCTCGCCCTGGGCCGCTCCGGGGTCCGGCCGCTGGTCGCCGAGGCCCTCGTCGACCTGCTCAACCACGACATCACCCCGTGGGTGCCGGAGCACGGCTCGCTGGGCGCGTCCGGCGACCTGGCGCCGCTGGCGCACTGCGCGCTGGTGCTGCTCGGTGAGGGCTGGGTGCTGGGCCCGGCCGGCGAGCGGCAGGACGCGGCCGACGTGCTGGCCGCCAACGGGCTCAAGCCGATCGAGCTGGCCGCCAAGGAGGGGCTGGCGCTGATCAACGGCACCGACGGCATGCTCGGCATGCTGCTGCTGGCCATCCACGACGCGGCGCACCTCTTCGCGATGGCGGACGTGACCGCGGCGCTGGCCATCGAGGCGATGCTCGGCTCGGAGCGGCCGTTCCTGCCCGAGCTGCACGCCATCCGGCCGCACCCCGGTCAGGCGGCGTCGGCGGCGAACATCCACCGGCTGTTGCAGGATTCGCGGGTCATGGACTCGCACCGCGACGACCTGGCGCACGCCGTGCAGGACGCGTACTCGATGCGGTGCGCGCCGCAGGTGGCCGGCGCGGCCCGCGACACCCTGGACTTCGTCCGCACGGTCGCGGGCCGGGAGCTGGTGTCCGTGGTGGACAACCCGGTGGTGCTGCCGGACGGTCGGGTCGAGTCGACCGGGAACTTCCACGGCGCACCGCTCGGCTTCGCCGCCGACTTCCTCGCCATCGCCGCCGCCGAGGTGGGTGCGATCGCCGAGCGGCGGGTGGACCGGCTGCTCGACGTGACCCGCTCCCGGGAGCTGCCGGCGTTCCTCTCGCCCGACGCCGGGGTCAACTCCGGGCTGATGATCGCCCAGTACACGGCGGCCGGGATCGTCGCGGAGAACCGGCGGCTGGCCGCGCCCGCGTCGGTGGACTCGCTGCCCACCAGCGGCATGCAGGAGGACCACGTCTCGATGGGCTGGGCGGGGGCCAAGAAGCTGCGCACCGTGCTGGACAACCTCACCAGCCTGCTCGCGGTGGAGCTGCTGGCCGGAGTACGTGGCCTGCAACTGCGCGAACCGCTGGTGCCGTCGCCGGCCGGTCGGGCCGCCGTCGCCGCGCTCGGTGCGGCGGCCGGCGACCCCGGCCCGGACGTGTTCCTCGCCCCGGTGATGGAGGCGGCCCGTGCGGTCGTCGCCGGCCCCGAGCTGCGCGCCGCCATCGAGCGGGAGGTCGGCCCGCTGGGCTGACCTCCACGGGTCGCTGTCGTCCGCCGCGGGTCAGGCGGCGGGCGGCAGGACCTCGCGCCGGTCAGGCGGCGGGCGGCAGGACCTTGGCGACCAGCTTGGCCAGCTCGCGCAGCGCCTTGCCCCGGTGGCTGACCGCGTCCTTCTCGGCCGGGGTCAGCTCGGCGTTGGTCCGGTCCTGGCCGTCGCCCAGGAAGATGGGGTCGTACCCGAATCCGCCGTCGCCACGCGGCGCGCGCAGCACCCGACCGGGCTGCCGGCCGTCGACCAGGTGCTCCTTGCCGCCGGGCAGCACCAGCGCGACCGTGCAGACGAAGGACGCCGCCCGGTGCTCGTCGGGCACGTCGGCGATCTGGTCCAGCACGAGCTGGAGATTGGCCTGGTCGTCGCCGTGCTTACCGGCCCACCGGGCACTGAACACCCCGGGCATCCCGTTCAGCGCGTCCACGGCGATGCCCGAGTCGTCGGCGATCGTCGGCAACCCCGTCCGGCGGCAGCCCTCCCGCGCCTTGATCAGCGCGTTCTCGCCGAAGGTGAGGCCGGTCTCGGGCAGCTCCGGGTACTCCTCGACGTCGTCGAGGCCGAGCAGGGCGATCCGGTGCGCGCCGAGCGCGCCGTCCAGGATCCGCTGAAGCTCCACCAGCTTCTTCCGGTTCCGGGTAGCCAGCAAAACCTTGTTCATGAGGAAAGCGCCTTCCGCTGGGCTTCGGCCAACTCGGCGCACCCGGCCACGGCCAGGTCGAGCAGGCTGTCGAGCTGGTCCCGGGCGAACACGCCCGCCTCACCGGTGCCCTGCACCTCGACGAAGTCGCCCGTGCCGGTGCACACCACGTTCATGTCCACCTCGGCGGCCACGTCCTCTTCGTAGCAGAGGTCCAGGCGCGCCTCGCCGGCGATGATCCCGACGCTGACGGCGGCCACCGAGCGGTGCATGACCTTTTCCGGCTTGCCGGCGAGGGCCTTGCGGGCGGCCAACCAGCCCACCGCGTCGTGCAGCGCCACGTACGCGCCGGTGATCGCGGCGGTCCGGGTACCTCCGTCGGCCTGCAACACGTCGCAGTCGAGCACGATCGAGTTCTCGCCGAGCGCCTTCAGGTCGATGCAGGCGCGCAGGCTGCGACCGATCAGGCGGGAGATCTCGTGGGTACGCCCACCGACCCGGCCCTTGACGCTCTCCCGGTCGGAGCGGGTGTTGGTGGCCCGGGGCAGCATCGCGTACTCGGCGGTCACCCAGCCGAGCCCGGAGCCCTTGCGCCAGCGGGGCACGCCCTCGGTGACGCTCGCCGTGCAGAGCACCCGGGTGCCGCCGAACTCGACGAGCACCGACCCCTCCGGGTGGGTGCTCCAGCCTCGGGTCAGGGTCACCGGTCGGAGTTGAGAGGGCCCTCGCCCGTCAGGTCGCGCCATCCCTGCACCCTATGCGGTGCGGGGATCCACCTCGCCCCGGGTGCCCTGCGGCACGTCCGCGCCGTGTGCCGCCAGGAATCCGGCGACCGCCGCCGGCCACCCGAACTCCTCGGCCCGCGCCCGAGCGGCCCGCCGCCGCTGCGCCTCCGGACGGGCCACGAGGCGCAGCACGGCCTCGGCCAGCGACGCCCCGGAGCCGTACGCGGCCAGCCCCGCCGAGCCGACCACCTCGGGCAACGCGCTCGCGGCGTTCACCACCACGGGAGTGCCGCAGGCCAGCGCCTCCAGCCCGGCCAGGCCGAAGGTCTCCACCGGGCCGGGCGCCAGCACCACGTCCGCGCTCGCGAGCAGCGCGGCCACCACGGCACGGTCGGGCAGGAAGCCGGTGAACGTGACCGGCAGGCCGGCCGCCCGGCGGGCCAGCGACGCGCGCAGCGGGCCGTCCCCGGCCAGCACGAGCACCGCCGGCACACCGGCCCGGCGCAGCTCGGCGAGGGCTTCGACCGCCAGTTCCGGCCGCTTCTCCGGAGACAACCGCGCGCAGTGTACGAGCAGCAGCTCGGTCGGGTCGGCGTAGCGTTCCCGCAGCCGCGGGTCGGCCCGCTCCGGTCCGAAGGTGTCCAGGTCCACGCCGAGCGGCACCAGGTGGACGTTGTCGGCCCCGATGCGCGCGAACTCCTCGGCCGCCCACCGGGTCGTGCACACGATCCGGTCGTACGCCCGGCTGGTGGCCCGGTTGAGGCGATCGGCGGTCGGCCGGCGCAGCACGTCCGGCACTCCCCACTGGCCGAGCAGGCCGGTCAGCGACTCGTGCGAGACCATCACCGACGGCACCCCGTGCGCCTTCGCCCAGGCCCCCGTCCAGCGCAGCGAGGACCGGTCGGACACCTCCAGCCGGTCCGGCGTCAGCTCGGTGAGCACCCGGGCCAGCCGCTGCCGGCCGGCCAGCAGCCGGTAACCACCCGTGCCCGGCAGCTCCAGACCCGGCAGGGTGACCACCCGACCCCACGGGTGCCACTCGTGGGTGTTCCGTTGGCCGGGCACCACCAGCACCGGATCGTGTCCCGCCGCGCGGTAGCCCTCGCCGAGGTGCCGCAGCGCCGTACGCAGGCCACCGGAGCGCTCGGTCACGAAGTTCGCGAGCCGGACGATCCGCAGCCCACCGGCTGTCGCCGTCACGACGCGGCCGGCAGGCCGACGGTGGCGGCGTTGGCGCGTACCGCGTGATAGTGCCCGACCAGCTCGTCGCCGACGGCCGCCCAGCTACGCCGGCGCACCGCGGCGCGGGCCGCCACCCCGTACGCCCGCCGCCGGTCGGCGTCCCCGGTCAGCTCGGCCACGGCGGCGGCCAGCGCGTCCCCGTCGCCGGGCGGCACCAGCAGCCCGGTCCGGCCCGAGTCGACCAGGTCGACCGGCCCACCGCTGGCCGGGGCGACCACCGGCACCCCGGACGCCAACGCCTCCTGCACGGTCTGGCCGAACGTCTCGTGCGGACCGGTGTGCGCGAACACGTCCAGGCTGGCGTAGAGCCGTGCCAGGTCCTCGCCGTGCCGCACCCCCAGGAACGTGACCCCCGGCAACGCCCGCTCGAGCTGACGACGGGCCGGGCCGTCACCGGCCACCACCACCCGTACGCCCGGCAGCCGGGACGTCGCCGCCAACAGCTCCACCCGCTTCTCCGGGGCCAACCGGCCGACGTAGCCGACCAGCAGCTCCCCGCCCGGGGCCAGCCGACGGCGCAGGTCGGCGCAGCGCTTGGCCGGGTCGAACCGGACGGCGTCGACGCCCCGGCCCCACAACCAGATCCGCTGCACCCCGTTGGCGATCAGATCGGCCGCAGCCCGGGTCGACGGCGCGAGCGTCCGCTGGGCCAGATTGTGGATCTCCCGGAGTCGCCGCCACGCGGCCGCCTCACCCCAGCTCACCCGGTACGCCCTGGCGTAGGCCGCCACGTCGGTCTGGTAGACCGCCACCATCGGCAGCCCATACCGGTCGGCGAGGGTGGCCGCCCGCGCGCCGAGAACGAACGGGCTCGCCAGGTGCACCACGTCCGGCGCCGCCGACAGCAGCGCCCCCGCCAGCCGGGTACCCGTCGGCACGCCCAGCCGGAAACCCTGGTAGCGGGGCAACGGCACGCTGGGGATACGCACCACCGGGTACGCCAGACGGTCGACGCCCCGCCGGTCCGCCCCGGCGGGCGCGGGTGCGATGACGACCGGCTCATGGCCACGGGCCAGCAGGTGCTCGGCCGTACGCACCACGGAGTGCGCGACGCCGTTGACGTCCGGCGGGAACGACTCGGTCACGATGGCGATCCGCATGTCCACACCGTGCGGGTGCCACGGGTGCGCCAGACGACCAGCCGCTGACCGGCCGGCGAACAGTACGGCACAACACCGGGCCATCGACACACCGGACCATCGACGACGCCCACGAAAGCGCCGGGTGGCCGCGAGGCGGTCAGATGTCGTAGCTGGCGCCCGCCCGGACCACTTCGAGCGGCCCGCTGTACGCGCCGGCCGCCGACTCCAGCGTGTGCGCCTCGCTGCCCCAGGCCGCGACCAGGTGGGTCAGCAGCAGACGACCCACCGCCGCCTTCGTCGCGATCTCACCCGCCTCCCGGCCGGTCAGGTGCAGATCCGGCGGATTGTCCACGCCGTCCAGGTAGCTGGCCTCGCACAGGAACACGTCGGCGTTCTGCGCCAGCCGTAGCAACGCGTCGCACTCGGCGGTGTCCGACGAGTAGCACAGCGACCGCCCACCGTGCTCGAGCCGCACGCCGTACGTCTCGACGGGGTGGTTGACCCGGTCGACGGTGACCGTGAACGGCCCGATCGGGAACGTGCCCGGCTGGAGGGCGTAGAACTGGTAGACGTCGTCCACCGTGCCGTCGTCGCCGTAGGCGGCGCTGAGCCGGTCCGGGGCGCCGGCCGGGGCGTACACCGGCAGCGCCGGGTAGGGGCCCTCGGGGGCGTACCTGCGGACCACCACGTACGTCACCGCGTCGAGGATGTGGTCACAGTGCAGGTGGGTCAGCAGGATCGCGTCCGGAGCGTGCAGCCCCACGTACCGCTGGAGGCTGGACAACGACCCCGAGCCGAAGTCGACCAGGAGCCGGAAACCATCCGCCTCGACGAGGTAGGCGGAGCACGGTGACTCGGGGCCCGGGAAGCTGCCGGCACACCCAAGGACAGTCAGTCGCATCGGGTTTTCTCACTGTCACTGTCGGTAGTATCTCTGCCGGCGGTCGTACCGGCCATGATCTCTACCGACGCGTACGCCACGCTGCGCAGCCTACGCCGGGGTACCCGAGGACAAGAATCATCCGTTGGAAGTTGTCACGAACGTGACACACGCTCACGGCGAGCCGCGACGCGCGACGGGCCATCGACGCGTACGCCGACGGCCCGTTCGCGCAGGGACCCGGCCCTCAGGCCCAGAGCTGACCTTCCAGCGCGTCCTCGGCGTCGCCGAGGGTGCCGCCGTACGCGCCGGTGGACAGGTACTTCCAGCCGCCGTCGCACACCACGAACGCGACGTCGGCACGGCGGCCGGCGCGGACCGCCTCGTGGGCCACCGCCAGCGCGGCGTGCAGGATCGCGCCCGTGGAGAACCCGGCGAAGATGCCCTCCACCTCCACGAGCTGACGGGTGCGCAGCACCGCGTCCCGCGTGCCGACCGAGAAACGCCGGGACAGCACCGAGGCGTCGTACAGCTCCGGCACGTACCCCTCGTCAATGTTGCGCAGCCCGTAGACCAGCTCGCCGTAGCGCGGCTCGGCCGCCACGACCTGGATGCCCTCGACCTTTTCGCGCAGGTAGCGCCCGGTACCCATCAGGGTGCCGGTGGTGCCCAGTCCGGCCACGAAGTGCGTGATGGTGGGCAGGTCGTGCAGCAGCTCCGGGCCGGTCGTCTCGTAGTGCGCCCGCGCGTTGGCCTCGTTGCCGTACTGGTAGAGCATCACCCAGTCCGGGTGGTCGGCAGCGATCTGCTTGGCCGTCGCGACGGCCTGGTTCGAGCCGCCCGCCGCCTCCGAGAAGATGATTTCCGCCCCGTACATGCGGAGTAGTTGAACCCGCTCGGTCGAGACGTTCTCGGGCATCACGCAGACCAGCCGGTACCCGCGCAGCTTAGCCACCATGGCCAACGAGATACCGGTGTTGCCGCTGGTCGGCTCCAGGATTGTGTCACCAGCCCGGAGCCGGCCCGCCTCCTCCGCCGCGCGGACCATGAACATCGCCGCGCGGTCCTTGATGCTGCCCGTCGGGTTCCGGTCCTCCAGCTTGGCCCAGAGCCGCACCGGCGGCGCCCCGTCGGGCACCGTCGGGGAGAGCCGGGGCAGCCCGACGAGCGGCGTACCTCCGCACGCGTCGAGCAGGCTGTCGTACCGCGCCACGACGGCCGCCCTCAGTGAGCGGCGACGGCGTCGCGAGCCGCTGCCGCGCTGTCCTGGCTGATGCTGTGCGAACTGATCGCCGCTGCCGCGGCGCTGTGCGAGCTGATCGCCGCTGCCGCCGCGAAGCCGAACGCGCCGCCGGCCACGGCCGGCAGGATGGTCACGCTGTCGCCGTCGGAGAGCTTGGCGTCGAGCGCGCCGAGGAAGCGCACGTCCTCGTCGTTGACGTAGACGTTGACGAAGCGGTGCAGCGCGCCGGCGTCGGTGACCAGCCGGCCGCGCAGGCCGGCGTGCCGGGAGTCCAGGTCGGTGAGCAGGTCCGCCAGCGTGTCGCCGGCGCCCTCGACGACCTTGGCGCCGCCGGTGTAGCTACGCAGGATGGTGGGGATGCGAACTTCGATGGCCATGATGTCGTGCTCCTTGATCGGGTGTGCCAACGGTGACGGGAGGAAACGGGTGCGGACGCTGACGGGTCAGCGGCCGGAACACTCGTAGTCGACCGTCGCCGGGCTCTGCCCGAACATGTAGGACTGCACGGCGTGCGGGTCGACCCCGGCCTCCACGATCTGGACCGGCTCCTCGGCCACCACGCCGTCGACGATCCGGAACGAGCGGATCTCCTCCGAGTCGGGCTCGCGGGTCGAGACGAGCAGGTAGTGCGCGTTCGGCTCGCCGGCGAAGGACACGTCGGTACGCGACGGGTACGCCTCGGTCGCGGTGTGCGAGTGGTAGATGACCACCGGCTCCTCGTCGCGGTCGTCCATCTCCCGCCAGACGCGCAGGTGCTCCATCGAGTCGAACTCGTAGAAGGTCATCGACCGCGCGACATTGTCCATCGGGATGTGCCGGGTCGGGGTGTCGCTGCCGACGGCACCGGCGACGACGCCGCACGCCTCGTCGGGGTGGTCCCGGCGCGCGTGGGCGACGATCGCGTCGATGATCGACCGGTCGATGCTCAGCACGTGTACCAGCCTAACGCCTCCCAGGCAGGGCCTGAAGTGGCGCGGGTCACGCCTAGTCGATCAAGGCGTTGAGCAGCGACTCCTGGAGATATCCGAGATACGCGTAGACCGACAGTTGGAACACCCGGCTCGACCCCGGATCCTCGGTCACCGCGTCGTCCAACTCCTCGCCCAGGTCGGTGCCGTCCTTGATCTCCAGCCGCACACCCATCGCCAGCCGTGCGTCGTTGAGCGCCCTTAGCCACGCCTCGGCCGCCTCGGCGTCCAACCGCACCTCGCCGCCGGCATCGTCGGGCAGCGCGGCCAGGATCGCCCCGGCCTGGTCGATCTTCGCGGTCTTCAGGTCACCCTCGGTGTAGCGGCGGAACTCCGACGTGCTGGCCGCGTCCTCCGGGTACACCGCCGGGAACAGCCGGCCGACGACCGGGTCGGTGTGGTCGAAGCCGTCGGTGAGCAGACCGACCACCTCGGAGGCGACCTTGCGCAGCACCCGCACCTCGTCGACGGCGAAGGTGGCGACGTAGCGGCCCGCCTGCCGCCGGAACATGCTCACGATGCCAGCCCGGTTCGCGACTGCGGGGCTCGCAACCCCGGCTCACTCCTCGCGCTCACGAGCGATCCACCGTTGCCCAGAGCCCGTACGCGTGCAGCTGCGACGCGTCGTGCTCCATGCGCTCGCGGGCGCCCGTCGAGACCACGGCGCGGCCCTTGTGGTGCACGTCCAGCATGAGCTGCTCCGCCCTCTCCCGGCTGTAGCCGAACAGCTTCTGGAAGACCCAGGTCACGTACGTCATCAGGTTGACCGGGTCGTCCCACACGATCGTCACCCATTGCCGGTCGGGCGCCGGCACGTCGTCAGTGGCCGGCGTCTCGACCGGTGCAACCTGTGGAGCCGCCATGCCCCCCATCGTGCCACCGGTTTCCCGGAACCGAGGAACCGGAACGCCGGACGAATCCGGATCGCCCGTCGTGCCCGCCACGAAGCCGCCTCGCACCTCGGCGGAGGCGAGACGCGGAGCGAGGTCGAGCCGCACGGCGGGCACGCTCTCAGGCAAGCAGGATGCCGTGGTCGATCGCATCGGACAGCACCACGCCCAGCGAGAGACGGATCACCTCGAACCGCCGGGAGATCTCGCGGGCGAGCTCCAACTCGACCTCCCGAAGCGCCCGCTGCGACCAGGCCCGCGCCGCGCTGTGGTCGTCGTTTCCCGGGGTACGCCACTGCTGCCAGCATCCGCCGGAGAGCCCCACCGCGATCGGCGGAAGCACCTCGTCACGGGTTGCCGTCGGATAACCGGCGAGTGCGTCGATCGCCTCGACGCCGGTCAGTCCGGCCACTCCCGCCGTACTGGTGACCAGCAGAACCCGGTCCAGGTCGCGTCCCGTGCGGTGGTCGGCCAGGCCGTACTGGACGGCCGTGGCGATCCGCCGACGTACGCCCTCCGTGGGCGGCGTGCCGAGCGCCTGGGCGGTGGTGTCCGACACGATGCCCCGCACCGCGCGGTCGCACTGCGCGGTGGCCAGCAGCGACAGTGCCGCCATCTCCCGGTCGAGCAGATCGGGAAGGCCGGCGCAGCCGACCCCGAAGACGATCTCCTGAACGGCCCGCAGATGGATGTTCGCCAGTTCCAGGGCCAGGTGCTGGCGGATCCGCTGGGCGCAGGAGCGGGCCTGCCGGTCGAGCCGTTCGGACCAGTCGCCCGGGTCGGCGGCCACCGCCACGCGGTCGTGCTGCCCCGGCAGCACGGGCGGTTCGGCGCTGGCCCGCTGCAACCCCTCGGTCGCCGACCACCCCACCAACGCCCGGCGCAGGTCGGCCGCGCTGTCGACGCCGTCGACCGGGAACCAGCGGGCGGCGGCCAGGTCGGGGACGGCGGCCAGCAGCGCCGCGCGGTGCGCCGCGACGGTCACCGCGACCGGGTCCACCTCCCCCGAACGGCCGGCCGCCGGCGGGACGGACGCCCCCGTGTCCTCCGTCGTCGCCGTGCCGTCGGCCAGCGGCGCCCAACCGGCCGTGCCGGGCGTCACCGCGAAGACGACCTCCACCGGGGCCGCGGCCACCTCGGCGAGCAGGTTCAACTCCTGGGCGGTGAACGCCTGGTCGGCCGCGATCACGAAGAGCAGCGCGCCGGCCCGGCCGACGGCGTCACGCAGCACCCGGACGCCGGCCACACCGAGCGCGCCGGTGTCCGGCGTGTCGATCAGGGTGAAGTGGCGCAGCAGCGGCTCGGGCACGCTCAGCTCGACCCGCCGGGGCGGGCGGGCCAGTGCCGGGCCGGCCGCGTCCCGGTCCGCGCCGTACGAGTGCGGCTGGCGGTAGCCCGGGACGAACGCCGCCCGCGTCGGCACCTTGGCGTGCCGGACCACCAGCCAACTGCCGGCCGGCACGGTGAGCATCACCGGGTCGAGTCCGACGAGGGTGGCGAGCACGGCACGCCGGTCAGCGCCGGCGGGACCGACGGCGACGACGCCGAGCGGCTCGTCCGACCGGGGATTGGAAACCTCAAGCTCGGTGGGCAACGGGGCGCAACTCGGCGGGTCGGCTGAGCTGGCCATGTCGCCGGGCGAGTCGAGCGAGGGGAGAGGGCCCTGCTGCATCGGGTGGCCTCCCGGAGCTGGCGACCGGCACGCCGGTCGGATGGAAATTCCGGTGACACTACCCGGATGCCCGAAGAGTACGTGTGGCCCGCCGACCAGGCGGAATACCGCAGGTACTCACCGGTAATTGTGCGACTACTCAACTTCGGTGCGTGACGGTGCGGGCGCGGACCGAACTCGATGGATATGCTGCGCGGATGAGTCGATGGAAGTTCGTCGGCCGGACCGATGAACTCAACCGCCTGCTGGCGGCGGTTACCGGCGAGGCCGGCCGAGGGCTCTTCTTCAGCGGCAGCGCCGGCATCGGCAAGAGCCGGCTGTTGCGGGAGGGCGTCAACACCCTGCCCACCGACCGGTACGCCATCTGGTCCATCGCCGCGAGCGCCACCACCGCGGCGCTGCCGTTCGGCGGGCTGGTGCAGGTCCTCCCGGCGGAGCAGCCACAGGGGCTCTCCCCCGCCGGCATCCTGCGCTGGGCGCTGGGCGTGCTGCAACAGCAGGCCGCCGGCCGGCGGATCGTGCTCGCCATCGACGACGCGCACCTGCTCGACCCGCCGTCCGCCGCGCTCGTGCACCTGGTCGCCCGCGCGGACAACGCCACCGTGGTCGGCACCCTGCGCGACGGCGAGCAGATCCCCCTGCCGATCCGCGCGCTGTGGACCGACGACCTGGTCGAGCACGTCGAGCTGACCCCGATGCCACCGTCGGAGACCGCCGGCCTGCTGGCCGCGATCCTGGGCGGGCCCGTCGACGCCAACTCCGCCGACCGGCTCGGGCGGCTGTCGGCCGGCAACCCGCTGCTGCTGCGCGAGCTGGTGCATGCCGCCAACGGCAGCGAGGAGTTGAAGCGCACCTACGGCCTCTGGAAGTGGACCGGGCGACTGGAGCTGGCGCCCAGCCTCACCGATCTGATCGACACCCGCGTCGGGCAGCTCACCGACGGCGTCCGTACGGTCGTCGAGCTGGTCGCCTTCGGCGAGCCACTCGGGCTGCACCTGCTCAACCAGGCCGCCGAGCAGTCCGATGTGGAGTGCGCCGAGGAGCGTGGGCTGATCACCGTCGTCCAGCACGACCGGCGGACGAACGTACGCCTGGCGCACCCGCTCTACGGCGAGGTGATGCGCCGCCGATGCCCGGTCAGCCGCACCCGACGCCTCCAGGCGCACCTCGCCGAACTGCTGGAGCAGGTCGGCAAGCGCCGCCGCGACGACCTGCTGCGGGTGGCGGTCTGGCGGCTCGACTCCGGCACCGCGCAGGACGCCGCCCTGCTCGTGGACGCCGCGATGCAGGCGTTCACCCGGTACGACGTACCGTTGGCGACCCGCCTGGCCCGGGCCGCGCTGCACGCTGACGGCGGCTCGGACGCGGCGGAGCTGCTGGCCACCATCCTGATGTTCGCCGACCGACCGGACGAGGCGCTCAGCGTTCTCGACGCGGTGACCCTGGAGCCCGGCGACGAGCGCCGCCTCTGCCGATGGCTGACCGTCCGCGGCATGGTCAGCTACTGGGGGCTCAGTCGGGAGTCCACGGTGGAGGAGATCGCGAGCCGCGTCGAGCAACTCGGCGACTCCGCCGACCGGGCCCGGGTGCACGCCTTCGAGGCGATCATGCGGCTGCACCGACTGGACACGGCAACCGCCGTACGGCTCAGCCAGACCGTGCTCGACCGGCCCGCGGCCAGCATCGCCGCCCGCGAGCTGGCCCGCAGCACCATCGCGTACGTCCAGGCCGCCGAGGGTCAGCTGACGCGCAGCGGCGCGGCCATCGCGCAGGTGCACTCGGCCGCGGCGAGTTGGCGCACCGACATGCCGTACCTGCAACTGGCCCTGGAGTTGGCGCGCGGCACCCGGCTCATGCTCACCGGCGATCTCGTCGGGATCGACGCGATCGTGGCCGACGAGTTCGCCGACCTCGCGGGGGCCGGTGACTTCCGGCTCGGCACCGGCTACCTGGCGATCCTGGCGGCGTACGCCGCGCGGCTGCGGGGTCAGAGTGACGCGGCCATGCGTACCTCGTTGGGTGCCTGCGCGGTGCTGGCCACCAGCCGGGTCTACGCGGGCCTGGCCCAGGCCGAACGGGCCCAGGCGGCGGCGCTGCGCGGCGACGCGGCGCAGGCCACCGAGGCGATGGCCGAGGCCGACCGCACCCACGCGCCGGGGATGGCGGTGCTCTACCCGTGGTTGGAACAGGCCCGGGGCGCGGTGCTGGCCGTGTCGGGTGACCTGCCGGGCGCGGTGAAGCACCTCGGCGACCTGGCCGACCGGCTTCGCGCCGACGGCTTCGCCGGGCACGAGGTGCACGTCCTGCACGATCTGGTCCGGCTGGACCAGGCCGGTGCGCCGATCGGCCCCACCTGCTCCGACGGCGGGCGGCGGACCGTGGCGCAGCGCCTCGCCGAACTGTCCGAGCGGGTGGACGGGGTGTTGCCGCCGCTGCTGGCCCGGCACGCCCGTGCTGCGGTGACCGACTCGGCGGCGGACCTGCTGTCGGTCGCCGACGACTACGCCGCGCTGGAGCTGACCGTGTACGCCGCCGAGGCCACCGCCCAGGCCCTGCACCGGCTGCGTCAGCAGCACTCGGTGGTGGCCGGCGAGGCACGCGAACGGCTCGCGGGGCTGCTCGGGCGGTGCAACCTGATCCGGACGCCGGCGCTGCGGGCCGGAGCGCCGGTGCTGACCGAACGCGAGTGGCAGGTGGCGCGCCTCGCCGTGCACGGCGCGACCAGCAGGGCCATCGCCGAACGGCTGTACCTCTCCGCCCGCACGGTGGAGAACCACCTCCAGCGGATCTACACCAAACTCGGCGTGACCGGCCGGGCCGAGTTGTGGGCCGCGCTGCGGTCGATCCCGGGCCACGAGGGCGACGACTCGGCCTGAACCTTAGGCTGGGACGGTGAGCACCCTCCGCCCCGCGCTGCTGACCGACCACTACGAGCTGACCATGGTCAGCGCGGCACTCAAGGACGGCACCGCCGACCGCCGCTGCGTCTTCGAGGTGTTCAGCCGCCGGCTGCCCAGCGGCCGACGCTACGGCGTGGTCGCCGGCACCGCGCGACTGATCGAGCTGATCCGCGACTTCCGGTTCGACCCGGCCGAGGTCGACTTCCTGCGTCGCACCGGGGTGGTCGACGACGCGGCGGCGGCCTGGCTCACCGACTACCGCTTCACGGGCGACATCGACGGGTACGCCGAGGGTGAGCTGTTCTTCCCCGGTTCGCCGATCCTGACCGTCTCCGGCGGCTTCGCCGAGTGTGTAGTGCTGGAGACGGTGGCGCTCTCCGTGCTCAACCACGACTGCGCGGTGGCGGCCGCCGCGGCGCGGATGGTCACCGCCGCCCGGGGCCGCGCCCTGATCGAGATGGGGTCACGTCGGGCCCACGAGGAGGCGGCCGTGGCGGCGGCGCGCGCCGCGTACCTGGCCGGTTTCCGGTTCACCTCCAACCTCGCCGCGGGCGAGCGCTACGGCATCCCCACCGCGGGTACGGCGGCGCACGCGTTCACGCTGCTGCACGACGACGAGCGGGCGGCCTTCGCCTCGCAGGTCGCCACGCTGGGCAAGGACACCACGCTGCTGGTCGACACGTACGACATCTCGCAGGGCATCCGCAACGCCATCGCGGTGGCCGGACCGGAGCTGCGGGCGGTCCGGATCGACTCGGGTGACCTGGCGGTGATCGCGCAGCAGTCCCGGGAACTGCTCGACTCCCTGGGCGCGACCGAGACCAAGATTATCGTTTCGGGCGACCTGGACGAGTACTCGATCGCGGCGCTGGCCGCCGAGCCCGTCGACATGTACGGCGCGGGTACGGCCGTCGTCACCGGCTCCGGAGCGCCCACGGCAGGGCTGGTCTACAAGCTCGTCGAGGTCGACGGCCGGCCGGTGGTGAAGCGGTCCGAGCACAAGGCCACCATCGGGGGGCGCAAGGTGGCGGTTCGCCGACACAAGCCCACCGGCACCGCCACGGAAGAGATCATCGTCCCGCAGGGCGTGCCCGACCGGCAGGCCAACGACCGGGTGCTCCAGCGCTCGTACGTGGTCGACGGCGAGCCCGTGGCCCTGCCGACCCTCGACGAGTCCCGGGAACACCTGCGCGAGTGCCTCATCTCCATCCCGTGGGAGGGGTTGAAGCTCTCCGCCGGCGACCCCGCCGTGCCGGTCACCGTCGTACCCGCCGGCTGAGCCCGCCGATCCGACCTCGAAGGGACCCCCGATGGCCAACGCGCTGATCATCGTGGATGTGCAGAACGACTTCTGTGAGGGCGGCTCGCTGGCCGTCCCGGGTGGGGCCGGGGTGGCCGCCGGGATCTCCCGGCTGCTCGCCAGCGAGCCGGGCCGGTGGCGGCACGTGGTCGCCACGAAGGATTACCACGTCGATCCGGGGGCGCACTTCGGCGATCCGCCGGACTTCGTGGAGTCCTGGCCGCGGCACTGCGTGGTCGGCACCAGCGGCTCGGAGTTCCACCCGGAGCTGGAGACCGGACGGGTCGAGGCGATCTTCCACAAGGGCGAGCACGCCGCCGCGTACTCCGGCTTCGAGGGCCACGCCGACGACGGCGAGTGCCTGGCCGACTGGCTGCGCCGGCACGACGTGGACACCGTCGATGTGGTCGGCATCGCCACCGACCACTGCGTCCGCGCCACCGCGCTCGACGCCGCCCGGGAGGGCTTCGCCACCACGGTCCTGCTGGAACTGACCGCCGCGGTCGCCCCGGAGACCACCGACGTGGCGCTGCGCGCGATGGACGGCGCCGGCGTGGTCCTGCACGGTGAGCCTGTGATCAGGGCCGCATGAGGCGCTAATTGGTTGGCCAACGGTCCGCGACCCGTCGAGGATGTCGCCGGAGGTACGGACCAACGTGAACATCAAGCCTTACCGGACCGCGCTCGCCCTGCCCGGCCTGCGGTCGCTGCTGCTGGTCGCCGTCTCGCCCGCATCCCGCTCACGGCCACCGGGGTCACCCTGACCTTCCACGTGGTGCTCGACCTCGACCGGGGTTACGGCGCGGCGGGCCTGGTGGGCGCCGCCATCACGATCGGCGCGGCGATCGGCGGCCCGCTGCTCGGCCGCCTGGTCGACCGGCGCGGCCTGCGTCCGGTGCTGGTCCTCACCGGGATCGCCGAGGCGGTGTTCTGGGTCACCGCGCCCTCGCTGGCGTACCCGCTGCTGCTGCCGGCCGCCTTCGTGGCCGGCTCACTGGCCCTGCCGATCTTCTCAGTGGTCCCCCAGTCGATCGCCGCGCTGGTCCCGGAAGATCAACGGCGGCCGGCGTACGCGCTGGACTCCATGTCCGTCGAGCTGTCCTTCATGATCGGTCCGGCGCTGGCGGTGGCCCTGGTCACCGCGATCTCGGCGCAGACCACCATGTACCTCGTCGGTGGCGGCATCGTCGCCGCCGGGGCCGCGCTGTGGCTGCTGAACCCGCCGATTCGGGGCGCGGCCGAGCCGGTCGGCCCACCACGCCAGGTGTCCCGCCGGGAGTGGCTGACGCCCCGGCTGCTCGCCGTACTGGCGCTCAGCACCGCCGCCACCCTGGTCCTCGGGGGTACCGACGTCGCGGTGGTCGCCGTCCTGCGGGCCAGCGGCGAGGCCGGCTGGACCGGCGTCGTCCTGGCCGGCTGGGCGATCGCCTCCCTGGTCGGCGGCTTCGCCTACGGGGCCGTGCACCGCTCGCTGTCGCCGCTGGCGCTCACCGCGGCGCTCGCGCTCTGCACCATCCCGGTCGGGCTGGGCGGCGCCCAC
Organism: Micromonospora sp. NPDC049662; assembly: GCF_040675055.1. Lineage (NCBI taxonomy): Bacteria > Bacillati > Actinomycetota > Actinomycetes > Micromonosporales > Micromonosporaceae > Micromonospora > Micromonospora sp. NPDC049662. The sequence goes on along the minus strand of NZ_JBFAOC010000026.1, from coordinate 27,051 downwards.
TGGTGGCTGCTCTCTCTCGCGCTGATCCCGGCCGGCGCGCTCTGCGCGCCGACCATCGCGGCCTCCGCCGACGCCGTCAGCCGGCTCGCCCCGGCCGAGGTACGCGGTGAGGCGATGGGCCTGCACGGCTCGGCCGTCACCGTCGGCATCGCGGTCGGCGCGCCACTCGCCGGCGCGGTCATCGACGCCAGCGCGCCACTGTGGGGCTTCGTGGTGACGGGGGCGCTCGGCGCGCTGGTCACCCTGATCGTGCTCCCCATCGAGCTGCGCCGCCGTCGCAACGCCACCACCCACCCCCCGACGACACCAACCGAGCAGGAACTAGCCGCCACAACCCGCTAGCACCCGGCACCCCCCGCACCCCGGCACCCCCGCACGCCCCGCACCCCGGCACCCCGCACGCCCGGCACCCCGCACGCCCGGCACCCCGCACGCCCGGCACCCCGCACGCCCGGCACCCCGGCACCCCGGCACCCCGGCACCCCGGCACCCCGGCACCCCGGCACCCCGGCACCAAGATCCGCGCAACTTACCTGATGTTGCTGCTTCGAGAGCGCGGGAAGCAGCAACATCCCTGATGTTGCGCGGATCTTGCCCTTGAGTGCGCTCGCGAACAGGAAGCCCTGCCCCTCCCCGCGCCGATCTTGCACAAACTGTCGCCGTTTTGCCCACTTCGCCCCTTTGGCCGCGACAGAAAGTGCAAGATCGGCGCGGAGCGGGGTGCGGCGCGGGTGCGCTGGGCCGAGCGACGCGCGGAGTGCGCGGGGCTGGGCCGAGCGACGCGCGGAGTGCGCGGGGCTGGGGGGTAACGCGACGGGCGCCGCTCCCGGTGGTCCCGGGGGGCGGCGCCCGTCGTGCTGGTTCGGTCGAGCGTCAGTGCCGGTCGAGGTTGCTGGCGGTGTCCTCGGTGTAGGTGGCGCCGCCGTCCGACTCGCTGGTGAGCGGCTTGGCGCCACCCTCCGGCGGGCCGGCCACACTCTGGCCGGCGGCCAGCTCCGGGAACTTCGCGTCGAACGCCGGCCGCTCGGAGCGGATGCGCGGCATCCGGTCGAAGTTGCGCAGCGGCGGCGGGCTGCTGGTCGCCCACTCCAGCGAGTTGCCGTGACCCCAGGGGTCGTTCACCTCGACCACGGGACCGGTCTTGTACGACTTCCAGCAGTTGTAGATGAACGGCAGCGTGGAGATACCGGTGATGAACGCGCCGATCGTGGAGATCGTGTTCAGCGTGGTGAACCCGTCGCCGGGCAGGTAGTCGGCGTACCGACGGGGCATGCCCTCGGCGCCGAGCCAGTGCTGCACCAGGAAGGTGGTGTGGAAGCCGATCATGGTGAGCCAGAAGTGCACCTTGCCCAGGCGCTCGTCGAGCATCCGGCCGAACATCTTCGGGAACCAGAAGTAGATGCCGGCGAAGACCGCGAACACGATGGTGCCGAAGAGCACGTAGTGGAAGTGCGCCACCACGAAGTACGAGTCCGACACGTGGAAGTCGAGCGGCGGGCTGGCCAGCAGCACGCCGGTGAGACCACCGAAGAGGAAGGTGACCAGGAAGCCGACCGCCCAGAGCATGGGCGTCTCGAAGCTGATCTGGCCCCGCCACATGGTGCCGATCCAGTTGAAGAACTTCATACCGGTGGGCACCGCGATCAGGTAGCTCAGGAAGCTGAAGAACGGCAGCAGCACCTGGCCGGTGGCGAACATGTGGTGCGCCCAGACGCTCATCGACAGCGCGGCGATGGAGATGGTCGCGGCGACCAGGCCCTTGTAGCCGAAGATCGGCTTGCGGGAGAAGACCGGGATGATCTCGCTGATGATGCCGAAGAACGGCAGCGCGACGATGTACACCTCGGGGTGCCCGAAGAACCAGAACAGGTGCTGCCAGAGCATCGGCCCGCCGGTGGCGGGGTCGTACACGTGGGCGCCGATCATGCGGTCTGCGGCGAGCGCGAACAGCGCGGCGGCCAGCAGCGGGAAGACCAGGATCACCAGGAGGCTGGTGACCAGGATGTTCCAGGTGAAGATCGGCATCCGGAACATGGTCATGCCGGGCGCGCGCAGGGTGAGCACCGTGGTGATCATGTTCACCGCGCCGAGGATCGTGCCCAGGCCGGAGATAGCCAGACCCATGATCCACATGTTGGCGCCGACGCCGGGCGAGTTCTCGACGCTGCTCAGCGGCGAGTACGCGAACCAGCCGAAGTCGGCGGCGCCGCCCGGGGTGATGAAGCCGGCGGTCGCGATCGTGCCGCCGAACAGGTACAGCCAGTAGGCGAAGCTGTTCAGGCGGGGGAAAGAGACGTCGGGCGCGCCGATCTGGATCGGCACGATGTAGTTCGCGAAGGCGAACACGATCGGCGTCGCGAAGAACAGCAGCATGATCGTGCCGTGCATCGTGAAGAGCTGGTTGTACTGCTCGGGCGACAGGAACTGCAGCCCGGGTCGGGCCAGCTCAGCCCGCATGATCAGGGCCATCACGCCACCGATCAGGAAGAACACGAATGCGGTGATCATGTACATGATCCCGATCTGCTTCGCGTCCGTGGTTCGCAGCAGCCGCGCGATGGCCGACCCCTTGACCGGCTCCCGGACCGGCCAGGGCCGGGTCACGACCGGCTTGGGTGCGACGGTGGTCACGAGTGGCCTCCGGTTCTCGGTTGTCCCGCTCGGCTCACGCTGTTTATCGGCGGGCCGTCATCCGCAAGGAGGATAGTCCCCGGCAGGTCGCAGCGCCGCGTGGGGTGGCGTGACACGATCTACAACGGGCCTACAGCGGGCCGACCAGTAGCCGGTAGTGCTCCCCGAAGATCCGGCCGCCGCGTCCGCGCAGCAGCGGGTCGCGCAGCGCCGGCGGGACGTCCCGGGTCCGGTTGCGGTCCCGGGTCCGGTCGGCCACCCATCGGGTACGCGGGCGACGACGACTCTCGTACGCCATCAGCGCCGCCTCGACGCTGCCGGCCGCGCGCAGTGATTCGGCCAGCACCACGGCGTCCTCGAGGGCCATCGCCGCTCCCTGCGACAGGGTGGGCGCGGTGGCGTGGGCGGCGTCGCCGACCAGCAGCACCCTCCCCCGGTGCCAGCGACCCAGCTCGACCTCGTCGGTGATCCCGACGTCCACCCGGTCGAGTGTGTCGAGCACCTCGGGCACCGGGCCCCGGTAGTCGGCGAAGAGTTCCCGCAGCCGGGCCAGCGGGTCCGCGGGCGGCTCGGTGCCCACCTCGTCGGCGTAGCAGTGCAGCCGGCCCTCCCCGATCGGCACGAGCAGCAGGCCGCAGCGCTGCCCCAGCAGCGCGGTCCAGTCGGTGACGGCCGGACCGTCGCGCAGGACGGCCCGGTAGACGACGTGCCCGGCCGGGCGGGGTGGCCCGCCGAGCGCGGCCAGGGTCCGGACCGACGATCGCGGTCCGTCGGCGCCGATGACCAGGTCGTACTCGGTGCGGGTGCCGTCCGTGAAGGTGACGCCGACGGCGCCCGGCAGCAGCTCCAGGGTGCGGACCTCGGCGCCGTGGCGGACGGCGCCGCCGGCGCCGCTGAGCAGGACCCGGTGCAGGTCGCTCCGGGGCAGCGCCCGGCACTCCCCGACGCCGGCCCAGAGCGCGTCCAGGTCGACCTGGCAGAGCGGGGCCCCGGAGGCGTCGAAGAAGCGCTGCCGGTGGATCACCTGCCCGAGCGGGCGGACGGGATCGTGCAGGTCCAGCCGGTGCAGCGCGCGGGCGGCGTTGCCGGGCAGGTAGAGGCCGACATCGGTCGACTCTCCCGCCGGCAGCTTGTCGGTCACATCCGGCCGGAAGCCCGCCAGGCGCAGGGCCCGGGCCACGGCCAGGCCGGCGATGCCCGCGCCGACGATGAGGATGCGCAGGGGGGAGCTACGCATGGTGGTGTACGCCTCCGGAGGGGAACGGCACGCGTTGGAGGCAACACGCTACTCGGAGCGATCGACGCACACCAGAGCCGATCGGCCCGGCGCGAACCGCTCGCCGTCGGCCGCTGCCGCTGACCGGGAGGTGGGCTGACAGCCGACCGGAGGGGCATGGCAATCCTCACAATTCGCCAGTTTGACGCATGCGGTTGCGCCACAGTTTCAGACATGTAAATGTGTCGTTGAGCGTGGGAGCGCTCCCGCACCACCCCACCACAGCCGGCGCCCAGCTTGCGCCGAGTCAAGGAGCGTCATGAAGCGTCACCTTCGAGCCCTGGCCGCCGCCGGGCTGCTGCTCACCAGTTCCCTCGTGGCCGTGGCCTTCGGCGGCAGCGCCTCCGCCGACACCCTGATCTGCGAGCAGTACGGCTCCACCGTGATCCAGGGCCGCTACGTGGTGCAGAACAACCGGTGGGGCACGACCGCCCAGCAGTGCATCAACGCCACCAGCAACGGCTTCGAGATCACCACGCTGAACGGCAGCAGCCCCACCAATGGCGCGCCCACGGCGTACCCCTCGATCTTCTTCGGCTGTCACTACACCAACTGCTCCCCCGGCACGAACCTGCCGATCCAGGTGTCGCAGATCAGCAGCGCCACCAGCAGCATCAGCTACCGGTACGTGAGCGGCGCGACCTACAACGCCTCGTACGACATCTGGCTGGACCCGTCACCCAAGCGGGACGGCGTGAACCAGATGGAGATCATGATCTGGCTCAACCGCCAGGGCCCGATCCAGCCCATCGGCTCGGTGGTCGGCACGACGAACCTGGCCGGCCGGACCTGGGAGGTCTGGCGCGGCAGCAACGGCTCCAACAACGTCATCTCGTACGTCGCGCAGTCCACGACCTCCAGCCTGAACTTCAGCGTCATGGACTTCGTCAACGACACCCGCAACCGGGGCGCGATCACGAACTCCTGGTACCTGACGAGCATCCAGGCCGGCTTCGAGCCGTGGCAGGGCGGCGTCGGGCTCGCGGTGACCTCGTTCTCGGCCAACGTCAACGGCGGCGGCAACCCCACCAACCCGCCGCCGACCACCCCGCCGCCGGGCGGCACCTCGGGCTGCGCGGTCAAGTACACGGCCAACTCGTGGAACAACGGCTTCACCGCCGACGTGCAGATCACCAACACCGGGTCCAGCGCGATCAACGGCTGGACGCTGAACTACAACCTGCCCGGCGGGCAGACGGTCACCAACGCCTGGAACGCGACGGTCAGCCAGAGCGGATCCGCGGTGACCGCCCGAAACGTGAGCCACAACGGGTCGCTCGCCCCCGGCGGCACGGCCAGCTTCGGCTACCAGGGGACGCTGAACGGGTCGTACTCGTCCCCGAGCAGCTTCTCGCTGAACGGCAGGAGCTGTACGCGTAACTGAGTCGACGGCACAACGGCGGGGCGCGACCGAGCGGTCGCGCCCCGTTCGTGTCCCGGGTGAAAGAATCACGCTTAACTATGCATTAATATTATCTCGGTAGCTTTCGCAAGATGTCGACTTTAGCGTCATTTCGGCACGATATCCCCTCGTCGATCGTGGTCTTCCTGATCGCCATCCCGTTGTCCCTGGGCATCGCCGCCGCCTCCGGAGCACCGCTGCTGGCCGGACTGATCGCCGCCGTCGTGGGCGGGGTGGTCGCCGGCGCGCTCAGCGGAGCGCCGCTTCAAGTCAGCGGACCAGCGGCCGGGCTCACCGTGATCGTCGCGGGCACCATCGCCGAGTTCGGTTTCGCTGGCACCGCCGCGATCGTGACCGTCGCCGGACTGCTGCAGATCCTGCTGGGCATCACCCGCCTCGGGCGGGCCGCGCTCGCGCTGTCGCCAACCGTCGTACACGGAATGTTGGCCGGCATCGGCCTGGTCATCGCGTTGAGCCAGGTGCACGTCGCGCTCGGCGGCGCGCCCCAGAGCTCCGCGTGGGCGAACCTACGTGACCTGCCCGGCCAGGTCGCCGACCACCACGGCGTGTCCGTGCTGCTCGGCGCGCTGACCATCGGGCTGTTGCTGGTCTGGTCCCGGCTGGTCAAGACCACCATGCTGCCGGCGACCCTGGTGGCGGTGGTGGTCACCACCGTGGTGGCGACGGTCCTCGGCGCCGACGTGGAGCGGGTGAATCTGCCCGCCAACCCCTTGAACGCGCTCGCCCTCCCCCGCTGGCCCGACTCGCCGCCGTGGGAGGTCCTCCCGGCAGTCGTCACCATCGCCCTGGTGGCGAGCGTGGAGTCTCTTCTCTCGGCGGTGGCCGTCGACCGCATGCACCACGGCCCACGCGCGAACCTCGATCGGGAGCTCATCGCCCAGGGCGCCGCGAACGCCGTGTCCGGAACGCTCGGCGGCCTCCCGGTGACCGGCGTCATCGTGCGCAGCTCGGCCAACGTCGCCGCCGGGGCACGCACCCGGGCGTCGGCCATCCTGCACGGCGTCTGGATCGCCGGGTTCGTGCTGGCCGGCTCCGCGCTGCTGGAGATGATCCCGATGGCCGCCCTCGCCGCCGTTCTCGTGGTGGTCGGCCTGCGGTTGGTGAGCCTCGCCCAGATCCGTACGTACGCCCGGCACCGGGAGCTGCCCATCTACGTGGTCACCGCGGTCGGCGTGGCCGCGACGGACCTGCTGATCGGGGTCGGGCTGGGCATGGCGACGGCGGCGCTGTTCATGTTGTGGCGGTTGGCCCGCTGCGACATCCACGTCACCGAGCCGAACCCCGGCGCCTGGCACGTGTCGATCACCGGAACGCTCGCCTTCGTCGCCTGCGGACGGCTCACCCGCCGACTCACCGCCCTGCCCCCGGGGCAGCACGTCGACGTCGAGCTGCACCTCGACTATCTCGACCACGGCGCCTACCAGACCATCCGCGACTGGCAGGTGTCCTACACACGGTCCGGTGGCAGCGCGCAGGTCAGCGAGGTGCACGGCTCGTGGCTCCATCGGGCGGGCACCGACGGGCTCGGCACCGGCAAACGCACCGCTCTCTGCGTGACTCGGGGTCGTCGGTCTGCGGAGGCGCAGGGGCCGACCCCGCACCCGTCGGGGTGATGGTCCACTCGGGATCCTTGACGTCGGGGCATCCTCGGACGAGGGACACCCCGACATCCGGGAAGTCGAGTCGATCAAGCCGGGGCGGGGCGCGTCACGCGGGTCAGACCCGGGTGAGGCGTACGGCGTCGGCGATGACCAGGCCCGTCGCGTTGCTCCAGCGACTCACCGCCACCCGGTTGGCGTCTCCGGCGGGCAGGGTGAACGTACCGAGAACGCGCCACTGCCCGCCGGTCGCCCGCTGGTCGACGTAGACCGTGCGGTTGCCGGTGGTGGTGGCGACGATGTACGGGGTGGCGCTGTTGTAGCCGCTGTTCGTCGGCCACCACGCGTCCACCCGGTAGTTGCCGGTCGCCGGAACGTTGAACCGGTACCAGGCCGGGTCGCTGGCCGCGACGGGATCGGCGTAGCGGTAGTCGGCGCCGTACCGCTGGGTGGAGAACGTCGACACACCCCAGCTGGCGCTGGCCGTGAAGCGACCCGAGGTCGTGTTGTCCACGATCGACGACCAGGCCGTGCTCCCGCCGGCCATCTTCGCGGCGACGTCGGCCCGCATCACGTTCAGGTCGATGAAGGACGGGTCGATCTTGCCGGTGGTGCTGGTCTCCCGGTGACCGCGGGCATAGCTGCTGTCCCGACCCAGCCGGGTGAGCACGGCGGCCGTGGCGGCGATCGAGGCGTTGTGCTGCGCGGTCATCATCTGCTGGTCGACGCCGTTGTAGTCGATCTCCCACCCGATCATCAGGGTGTTGCCGTCACCCGCGGGGATGGGTCCGCTGCCGCCGCTGACGCCGGCGTGGTTACAGCGGCCGGCGGAGATCACGTGGAAGACGCCGTTGTAGTCGACGAGGGCCTGACAGAGCGGGCCGGCCAGGTCGGAGCGACCGTTGATGCAGATGCCCAGCGCCGGGTGCGGGTTGCTGGCGCTGGAGGTCGAGGCGGTGTGGTGCCAGAGCACCCCGATCGGGTCGAAGGAGCCGGGCCGCATCCGGTTGAGCCAGTCGCCTTCGACGACGACCTGGACCCCGGCGGCGCGCAGCACGTCCACGAGCCACGGGATGGTCGCCATCAGGAGTCCTGCAGCAGGTCGGCCAGGCACTCGGCCTTCGGCGCGGCGCTCGCCGGTGCGGGTCGGACGGCGAGGGTGGTCAGCGCGGCGGCCACCAGGGCGGGGATGCCGAGCACCCCACGACGGCGCAGACGAATGGACGGTGGTCGGGCCATGGCGATCCTCCAGCTGAGGCGGGTGGGGAACGGATCGACGGACGTGATGACGGCACGCTATACCGTCACACGCGTCAATGTCGATACCCTTCACCTGCCACCCGAAGCCTGAAGGATTCCGCCGTTTCAGGCGTCGCCGAGCGCGTCGATGTCGCGCATCTCCTCCGCCGTCAGCGAGAAGTGGAAGACGTCGAAGTTGGCGGTGATCCGCTCCGGCGTCACCGACTTGGGGATCACCACGATCTCGTGGTCGATGTGCCACCGCAGCACCACCTGCGCCGGTGAGACGCCGTGCGCCGCGGCGATCCTGGTCAGCACCGGATCGCTGAGATCGCTGGTCTTGAACGGGCTGTACCCCTCCAGCACGACGCCCCGGTCCCGGTGCTCGGCGTGCCGCTGCCGGTCGTACAGCGCGGGACTCCACCGGATCTGGTTGACCGCCGGGTTCTCCTCGGTCGACTGGATCAGCTCATCGATCTCGCTCGTGCTGTAGTTGCTGACCCCGACGGCCCGGGTCAGGTTCTCGTCCCGGGCGGCCAGCAACTCCCGCCACAGCGGGATGCTGTCGGCCGCCGACGACGGTGGCCAGTGGATCAACCAGAGGTCCACCTGGTCGACGCCGAGCGCCTCGAGGCTGGCCTCCAGGGTCTCGCGCTCCCGGCCGATCCGGTCCGGCGGCAGCTTCGTGGTGAGGAAGATGTCCTCCCGACGCAGCCCGCTCTCCCGGACTGCCCGACCCACCTCCCGCTCGTTGCCGTACACGGTGGCGGTGTCGAGGTGCCGGTAGCCGGTGTCGAGCGCGGCCAGCACGGCGTCGTAGCCCGCCTGGCCGGTGGCCTGCCAGGTGCCGAAGCCGAGCAGGGGCATTCGCACGTCACCCGGAAGGAGGGCGGTGGGCTGGTCACGGAGGTCCATGAAGTCCGTTTTACCCCGCCTCATGCCCGGCCGCCGAGCGAATCGGACACTCCGGCGGCCCGCACAAGGGCCCGTTTTGCCGGAGAATGCGGGTGTGACGGACCGGCTGGACGAGTACCGACGCCGGCGCGACGCGGCCCGCACCCCGGAACCCGTGCCGCGGGCGACGCCCCGGCCGGCCGGTGACGACGGCGACCGCGCCCGCTTCGTCATCCAGCAGCACCACGCCCGCAGCCTGCACTGGGACCTGCGGTTGGAGCACGAGGGCGTGCTCGCGTCCTGGGCGGTGCCGCGCGGCCTGCCCCGCGACCCGGGCCGCAACCACCTCGCCGTCCATACCGAGGACCACCCGATGGAGTACCTCGACTTCGCCGGCGAGATCCCGGCCGGCGAGTACGGGGGCGGCCGGATGATCATCCACGACCGGGGCACGTACCGCTGCGAGAAGTGGCGCGACGACGAGGTCATCGTGACGCTCTCCGGCGCGCGCACCGTGGGCCGCTACGCGCTGTTCGCCACCGGTGGCCGGGACTGGATGATCCGCCGCACCGATCCCGCGCCGCCGGGCTGGACACCGATGCCCGAACTGGTCCGCCCGATGCGCGCCACCCCCGCCGCCGGGCTGCCGCGCGACGCCGGCAAATGGGGGTACGAGCTGCGTTGGGACGGGGTCCGCGCGGTGGCGTACGTCTCCGGCGGGCGGCTACGGCTGCTCTCCGAGACCGACGAGGAGATCACCGGCGGGTACCCGTGGCTGCGCGCGATGGCCGAGGCCCTGGCGCCGACCGAGGCGGTGCTCGACGGCGTGCTGGTGCGCATCGACGGCTCGGGCCGGGTGCGTCCGGCACGCCCGACCAGCGGGGGCCGGGTGCCGACCGGCGCGCAGTTCCTGCTCGTCGACCTGCTGTGGTTGGAGGGTGTGAGCAGCGTCGACGTCCCGTACGCGCAACGCCGGGAACTGCTCGATGGGCTGGCGTTGGCCGGTACGCACTGGCAGACTCCGCCGTGGTTCTCCGGTGCCGGCGACGAGGCCCTGCGCACCGGGCGGGAGCAGGGGCTGCCCGGTGTGGTCGCCAAGCGGCTCGACTCGGTCTACGAGCCGGGCGTACGCAGTCGGCGCTGGTTGAGTGTCGACGCGGCCTGACGGCGAGGAGCGACGTGTACCTGACCCACCTGGACTGCCCGCGCTGCGGCTTGGAGTACGCCGCCGACGAGGTACAGAACCTCTGCGACTGCGGTTCGCCGCTGCTGGCCCGGTACGACCTGCCGGCGGTCGCGAAGGCGGTCACCCCGGAGCGCTTCGGCCTGCGCCCAGCCGACCTGTGGCGGTACCGGGAGCTGCTGCCGGTCGCCGACCCCCGGCACGTCACCACGCTCGGCGAGGGTTGGACGCCGCTGCTGCGCGCTCCCTCGTACGGTGCCGAGATCGGCATCGCGGATTTGATGGTCAAGGACGAAGGGCTGATCCCGACCGGCTCGTTCAAGGCGCGGGGCGCGGCGGTCGGCGTGAGCCGGGCCCGCGAGCTGGGCATCAAGCGGATCGCGATGCCCACCAACGGCAACGCCGGGTCGGCCTGGGCAACCTACGCGGCGCGCGCCGGAATGGGCGCCACGATCGTCATGCCGCTGGCGGCGCCGACCATCTGCCGGCGCGAGTGCGTGGCCGCCGGTGCCGACCTGCGCCTGGTGGACGGGCTGATCAGCGACGCCGGCCGGCGGGTGGCCGAGCTGGTCGCCGAGTCGGACGGCGCGATCTTCGACGCCGGTACGCTGCGCGAGCCCTACCGGCTCGAGGGCAAGAAGACGATGGGGTACGAGATCGTCGAGCAGCTCGGCTGGCAGGCGCCCGACGTGATCATCTATCCGACGGGTGGCGGGGTCGGCCTGATCGGCATCCACAAGGCGCTGCACGAGATGCGCGAGCTGGGCTGGGTCGGCGACAAGCTGCCCCGGCTGGTGGCGGTGCAGTCGACCGGCTGCGCGCCGATCGTGCGGGCCTTCGCCGCCGGTGAGTCCCGGGCCCGCCCGTGGGCGGACGCGCACACGGTGGCGTTCGGCATCACCGTGCCGTCGCCGCTGGGTGACGAGCTGATCCTGGCGGCGCTGCGGGCATCAGCCGGCACCGCCGTCGCCGTCGACGACGCCGAGATCCTGACCGACCTGCGGGACTTCGCGGCCCGGGAAGGGCTGCTGCTCTGCCCGGAGGGCGCGGCCTGCCTGACCGCCGCGCGCCAGCTACGCGCCGGTGGCTGGATTCGGGCCGGGGAACGGGTGGTGGTGCTCAACACCGGCGCGGGGTTGAAGTATCCGGAGACGGTCGACGTCTCCGGCGTACCCGTGCTGGCCTGAGCCGGCATCCCGCGCGGCGCGGGATGCCGGCGTGCCGCGCCTACCGGTAGGTGATGTCGGACGGCGAGTAGAGGCAGTTGACGCCGTCGGCGCCCTCACCGATCTTGGTCGGTTCGCTGCCCTTGGGTACGCCCTTGTACTTGACGCAGATCGAGGTCTCCCGGTCCGGGTCGCCGACGATGGTGACGCGGCTGAAGCGGGCGGTGTCGCCCCAGTTGGTGTTGATGCCGGCGATCGTGTCGGTGTCGCGGACGACCACGTTGTCGATCACCACGTGCCGCTGGTACGACGTGGAGCAGTTGCCGCAGGCCCGGTAGAGCTTCCCGGAGTTCTCCACCCGGAAGTTCCCGATGTAGACAGTGCCCGCGCCGTTGTGCTGGAAGACCTTGTCGCTGGCCGACCGCGCCCCGCCGCCGTCGACCGTGTACGTGGTCCCGCCCCGGAAGGTGGCGGCGTCCTCGCCCACGTCCTCCCACCAGACGTTGACCAGGGTGCAGTCGCCCTCGCAGTGCACGCCGTCACCGGCCGGCGCGCCGATGATCACGTTGCGCAGGGTGGCGCCGGCGGCCAGCTCGAACATCGGGTCCTGACTCTCGCTCTGCCCACCGTCGCCGATGCCGTAGTAGCGCCTCAGCCCGCCGTCGAAGGTGCCGGACACCGGGATCGTGGCGTCCACCTTCTGGCTGCCGGTCGGCGTCGGCCACCCGGAGGGTGGTGGGGCGGTCGGGCTCGACGTGGTGGGCGGCGTGCTGGTGGCCGGCGGTGTGGTCGGGGCGCCGCCGCCGGAGGAGTCGACGACCACGTCGTCGAAGCCGCCGCTGGCGTACGCGGTGACCAGCCCGATCCGCCCGGCGCCGGCCAGGCTGTTGCTGCCGGAGGCGATCTGCGCGCCGTTGACGAAGCCGCGGATGGTGCTGCCGATGACCTCGACACGCAGGGTGTACCAGGTGCCGGTGGTGACGCCGAGCGGGGCGGAGCCGATCGCCGTGACGCTGCTGCCGTTGACGGCCTGGAGTTCGGCCCGGCCGGAGCCGAGCAGGGCGAGGCGATACATCCTGGTGCTGCTGGTGGAGCGGGCGGCGAGCCCGACCAGAGCGCTGGACGAGCCGAAGCTCACCGGCCGGACGCGGGCCTGCACGGCGTAGTCGGTCCACCCGGTGTCGCCGGCGAACTGCCGGGCCAGTTCACTGCCCGTGTTGGACTGCTGGAACACGCCCGCGCCGTCGACCGTCCAGGTGCCACCGGACTTGGACCAGCCGGAGGCGTCGCCGTCGCTGAAGGTGTCGGTGAAGATGGTGGCCGCGAAGGCCGAGGTCATGCTGGCGGCGAGGGCCGCCACGGTCACGCCGGCGCACACCGCCAGCACCAGTGGTCGTCGTCTCCTGTGCACGGTTGTCCTCCTTGACGCGGGTGGTGGTGATCCCGGGACACGGACGCGCGGGGACGTGCCGGCACGGCGCGCTGACGCGAGAGCGGGATCGGTGTGCCCCGTCGGACGCCCGGATCCGACAGCGGGGTGAAGCGGGACGAAAGCCGTGGGAAAGGGCTTTCCCGTCTCTCCGAGGCTAGGACTACGCACATATCAGCGTCAATGCCTGACGCTTGCAGGTCTGTTGCAGGATTTCGGCGCGGGATTCAGAAGCTGTTCGGCTCGGTCAGCCGCCAGGCCGCGTTGATCAGCCCGATGTGGGAGAGCGCCTGCGGCATGTTGCCGAGCTGCGCCCCGGTGGTCAGGTCGATCTGCTCGCTGAACAGGCCCACGTCGTTGGCGCGACCCACCACGCGCTCGAACAGCTCCTCGGCCCGCTGCGGCTCACCCGCCATCACCAGGCACTCCACCAGCCAGAACGAGCACAGCAGGAAGCCGGCCGGGTCGCTCGTCCAGCGCCGGACCAGCCCGTCCTCCGTGCCCAGCTCACGCTCCACCATCGCGATGGTCGAGCGCATCCGGGGGTCGGTGGCCGGCAGGAAGTGCGCCACCGGCAGGGCGAGCACCGAGGCGTCCAGCTCCGCCGAGCCGAACGAGCCGGTGAACGCGCCGATCCGGTCGTTCCAGCCTTCGCGCAGCACCGTCTCGCGGATCTCGTCACGGACGCCGGCCCAGCGACGCGGGTCGGCCCGCTCACCCAACCGGTCGGCGAGCCCCACCGCCCGATCCATGGCCAACCAGCAGGAGACCTTCGAGGAGAGGTAGTGCCGTTCCTCGTCCCGGGTCTCCCAGATGCCCCGGTCCGGCAGGTGCCAGGTCGCCGCCACCTGCTCGGTCAGCCCGAGCACCATCTCCCGCAGCTCCGACTCGAACGTCGTGCCGAGGTAATCGCGCAGTCGCCACACCGCCGACAGCACCTCACCCGGCACGTCGAGCTGCCGCTGCTTCCAGGCGTCGTTGCCGATGCGCACCGGGCGACTGTCGCGGTATCCGCGCAGGTGATTGCAGTGGTGCTCGGAGAGGTCACGCTCGCCCTCCAACCCGAAGAGCACCGGCACCGGCTCGTCGCCGAACTGGCCGATCGACCGGGACACCCAGGCGAACAGTCGCGACGCCTCGTCCGGACAGGCGGCCACCCAGAGTGCCCGCATCGTCAACGAGAAGTCCCGCAACCAGGAGTACCGGTAGTCGTAGTTACGGTCGCCGCCGATCCGCTCCGGCAACGAACTGGTCAGCGCCGCCGCCACCGCGCCACTGCGGGCGTACGTGAGACCGGCCAACACGGTCGCGCTGTGCCGCACCAGCTCCGGGTGCCGGCCCGAGTACGTGTGCGTCTCCCGGAACGCCTCCCAGGCCCGGGTCGTGTCGGCGAGGGCGGCCAGCGGGTCCATCTGGACCGGTGGTTTGCCGTACGTCTGCCCGAACGCCACGTCGATCCCCACCACCTGGCCGGAGGAGACCTCGAACTCGTGGGTCACCCGGTCCCGGCCAGCCCGCAGCGGCATGCCCCCGGCCCGCAACACCAGCACCACCGGGCCGGCGCCGGCCACCACCGCGCCGCCGGGCCGCTCGTGCAGGTACGGCGTGAGCAGGCCGTACTCCGGGCGGGGGGCGAAGTCCAGCGCCATCCTGACCCGCCCGGTGAGGCCCTCGACCACGCGCACGAGTACGGCGGGCGAGTTCACGCCCAACTCGTGCGCGCGGGCACCGGGCTCGGCGGCCAGCGCGTCCGTCACCGAGACGCTGCCGTGCGGCGTGTGGTGCACCGTCCGCAGGATGAGCGTGTCCGGCCGGTAGGCGCGCTCGACCCGGTAACCGGGGCCACCGGCACCGACCGGCGCCAACCGGAAGTGCCCACCGTCCGGGTCGAGCAACCTGCCGAAGACGGAGGCGCCGTCGAACCGGTGCGGACACCACCAGTCGATCGAGCCGTCGACGCCGACCAGCGCGCCGGAACGGGAGTCCGAGAGGAACCCGTAGTCGGAGATCGGCGGCTGTGTCACCAGCCGCGCGTACCCGGATCGGCCCGATTCAGGCCGACGCCGTCACGCGGTCGGCGGTTCGTCCTCGCCGGCCTCCTCGGCCCGGTCGGCCTCCTCCTTGGTGTGGTGCACCGCCTGGTCGGCGTGCTCCGGAGGGCCGTAGACGGTGTAGAGCACCAGCGGATTCGGACCGGTGTTGACGAAGTTGTGCTTCGTGCCGGACGGCACGACGACCAGGTCACCCGCGACGACCTCCCGCTTCTCGCCGGCGACCCGGGCCTCGCCCGTCCCGCTGACGAACGTCAGGATCTGGTCGATGCCCTCGTGCACCTCCTCGCCGATCTCCCCGCCCGGCGGAATCGTCATGATCACCAACTGGGTGTGCTCGCCGGTCCACAGCACCCGCCGGAAGTCCGGGCTCTTCTCGGCGACGGTCGCGATCGTGAAATGCTCCATGGCCCGCTCATACCCCGTTCGGTCCCGCGTCACGCCGGGACTGGCGGATGGTGGAATTCCCCACGGTCGGCAGGTTTGGATCCGCGCCGAGCGGGGATCGACAACGCTGACCGGCGCGAACGGCCGGTCGAGCCAGGTCCCCGCTGGCGTACCGCCGAACGGCTGCGGTGGTGGGAGACGGCCAGAGCGCGGCGACGTTGCGACCACGATCGCAGCGGCGCCGCGCGCTCGTTTGCGCGTACGACTCAGGTGTCGCGGTGCAGCCAGGCGAGCAGGTCGGGCGGGGCCAACCCCCGCGCCCGCCGCTCGTAGCGGGCCAGCGCGGCCGCGTCGAGCAGATCACGCCCCTGCCCCGAGCCGCCGCGACGGAAGAACGCCTGGCGGTCCCGCAACACGCCGAGCGTGTCCGGGGCGAGTTGGTCGGCGCGCTCGCGCATCCGGTCGAACGTGGCCGCCTCGACCAACGCGGGCCACCGTCCGGCGGGCACCTCGACACCCCAGCGGTCGGCCAGCAGTCGCATCTGTGCGCCCAGGTCGGCGCGGAGGTCGTCGTAGTGCACCAGCGCGATGTTCGGCTCGTGCCGACGGGCCCAGGCGTCCCGCAGGTGCCCGAACACCCCGGGCAGCGAGTCCAGCTCGACGCGCGGGTCGACCTCGTGGTCGACCCAGCTCGCCAGCCACTGCCCGAGCGGTGGACGGACACGCGGCGGTCCCGCCGGCGCGGGTTGGCCGGTCAGCTCCGCGACTCGGGTCCGGTCCAGGTTTCCCGCTTGGTGGTAGAGGGAGACGGCCATGTCCAGTGGATGCCGCGCCACCACCACATAGTGCGCCCGGGGGTCGAGCGGTACCCCGTCCAGCGGGGAGTGCGTCTTGATGAACCGGCGGTGCGACTGCGCGGCCAACCGCTCGTACACCACGTCCCGCGGCTCGCCCAACCAGTCCAGCCAGGGCGACAACTCGGACAGCGGCGCCGGCAGCTCCGGAGTGCCCAGCACCAGCAGCGCGCAGATCATCTGCATCCAGGTGGTGCCGCTCTTGGAGCGGGTGCTGATCACGATGTCGCCATCGCGGAACGGGAAGCCGAGCCAGCGGGCGCTGTCCTCGTCGGTGGAGCGGTAACGGTACGGCGACGCGGACATCGGGCGAGCGTAGTCGCCGAACCGACAGCCGGACAGCGGATTTTCGGTACCAGAAAGTGTGGAGGCATGCGAATGCCTGACTAGATTGAAGTATGGTGCCCGCCCACGGGGGCCGGGCAGTGGCGCCGGTCTACCGCCCCATCCTCACCAGCCGCCGACGCGGTGAGCTGGAAGCCCTGACCCACCTCGATCTCGCGGCCGCCCCGCTCGTCGCGCCGATCCTGGTGGTCAACGCCGTCGACCGTTCCACGAGGGACGGTCTGCGCCGACTGCCGGCCGGCCTGCTGCCGGCCGTCGACGTGACCGCCCAACCCGACTCGGTCGATACGGAGCTGGCCCGGTGGGGCGTACCGCTGATGCCTGTCATCGGCCTCGCGGAGAGTGAGCGGCGGCTCGTCGCGCACGGCGCGGCGGCTCGGGCGTACACCCGGCGGGCGCTGGTGCGGGTGCGGGCCGCGCACGACCGGGCGGGCCCGGACGCGGACACGACCGCCGTCGAGCGGATCTGGCGGTACACCGGCCTCGCGCCGGAGGAGTGCGACCTGCTGGTGGACGCGGGTGACGTCTGCTGCCCGGCGGACGTACGGGTGGCGGAGCCCCGGGTACGGCGGCTGCTGGACTGGGCCCGTCGCCACGCCTGGCGCTCGGCGACGGTGGCGGCGGGCGGCATGCCGCCGACGCTGTCCCGGCTGCCCGCCGACGAGCCGGTACGGCTGGAACGCTGGGACTGGCAGCTCTGGCAGCGGCTGGTCGACCTCGGAGTCGACTACGGCGACTACGGCGTCGGTCCGGCGCTACCCGACGCGGGCGACCCCGGCGACCGGCTACCCACCGTGCGGTACACCGCCGACGACGGCTGGTGGGTCTACCGCTGGTCGCGCCGGGGCGGCCGGGGCGACGACCGCTTCGCCGACCTCTGCCGGACGCTGGTGACGGCACCACACTGGTCGAGCGTCGGCGCGGCGTTCTCCTGGGGCGACCACGAGCTGCTACGCCGGGCACGGCGAGGTGCCGGGGCCGGGTCCGCCGCCAACTGGACGGCGTGGAGCACGTCGCACCATGTGGCGCACGTGCTCGCCGCACTGCTGCGACCCGACGACCCCGGCCGGTCGGGTTGGGACTCCCGGCCGGGGCCACCGCAGCGGGGGCGATCGCCCCGGTGAGAGCCCCTACTGCTGCTCGGTGAAGCCGAACTGGATGATGCCCTCGTCGTCGACCGTGGCGTCCACCGAGGCGTCGCCGAGCAGGTCGGCGGCGTCCGGGTCGAGGAAGATCCGTGCGCCCTGGTTGTCGACGACCTGGTCACCCTGCTCCGGCTCGGGCACCAGCTCAACGGTGAGCGATCCGGCGTCGGCGTCGGCGGCGATCCGCACGCCACCGTCCTGGGCCACGTCCTGCTGGTTGGCGAGGTCACGGATGACGAGCACGGCGTTGTCGGTCATGGTGAGCATTGGTGGAACTCCTCGTGGTTTCTCGGCTCGCGGCCTGATGTCACGCAGAGGCGGACAAACGACCCGCGTACGAGCACGCGTGGGAGGCGACGGGAGGTACGGACGGTCATCGCCGTCGCGTCGAATCGGGGCGGCTGACGGGCCCCTTCCCAGCCCACGGTGCCCGTTACCGAGCGATACGTCAAATAGAGCCGGATCAGTCCCGCTCTCGCTTCCGCGCTGGTCACGGCCCTGATTTGCCCACCAGCGAGCGGAACTATCCTTACGCTGAGTAAATGATGGATGACGCCCGCCGTGCGGCTGCCGAATTCCTCGGCACGCTGCTGCTGGTCTTCTTCGGCGTAGGCGCCGCCGTCGCCGCGCGGGTCCAGGGGGGCGTCGTGGTCGTCGCGCTGGCCTTCGGGTTCGTCATGCTGGCCCTCGTCTACACGATCGGCCCGCTCTCCGGCAGTCACGTCAATCCGGCGGTGACGCTCGGCGTCCTGCTCTCCGGCAAGATTTCGGTGATCGGCGCAGTCGCCTACTGGATCGCGCAGTTCGCCGGGGCGACCGTGGCCGGCTTCCTGCTCTGGGCACTGACCCGGTGGGGTGACGTCGCGGACCAGACCGGGGCGCTGGGCTCGAACGGGTACGGCGCCCACATCAACCGAGGTGGCGCGGCCGTACTGGAGATCGTGCTGACCTTCCTCTTCGTCCTGGTCGTGCTCGTCGTGACCAGTCGCAGCGAGAACCCCGGCATCGCGGGGGTTGCCATCGGTCTGGCCCTGGCCACGACCCAACTCGTCGGCGTGACGCTGACCGGCGCGGCGGTCAACCCGGCCCGCGCCTTCGGTCCGGCCGTCTTCGAGGGCGGGGTGGCGCTCCGCCAACTCTGGGTGTTCATCGTCTTTCCGCTGCTCGGCGGAGCGCTCGCCGCGTTGGTGGCCCCGCTGGTGATGGGCGGGCAACGGCACTACTGGGGCGGCCACGAACGAGGGCTCGGCCGACCGGGACATCGCGAAGGGCAATAAGCCTCGTCACCTGCTGAGAGCAGGACGCGGGTCAGGCGGGGCGGTTCGGTGTGGGGGGTACCGCCGCGGGATCACCGCGCTCGATGAGCGCGGCGATCTCGGCGGCATGCAGCCCGCGGAGCGTCAACACCTGGGTGCCCCACCGGTGCAGCCGGCACGGGTGAGGGCTGGCGTCGTTGCGACAGACCACCCCACCGGACCAGCGCCGGGGCGCGTGTACCACCACCGCGCGTACCGCGAACTGGGCATCCTCGCCCGTCACGTACGGCGGCAGGGGGATGTCGCGGAGCACCTCCGGCTCGTCGAGGCCGGGAG
Organism: Micromonospora sp. NPDC049662; assembly: GCF_040675055.1. NCBI lineage: Bacteria > Bacillati > Actinomycetota > Actinomycetes > Micromonosporales > Micromonosporaceae > Micromonospora > Micromonospora sp. NPDC049662. The sequence continues at coordinate 7,838 of NZ_JBFAOC010000026.1, read as the reverse complement.
AAACGGCAGGACGGACGCGGTGGGCGGTACTGCTGCTCATCTGCGCTGCCTCCACAATGGAAGGTGGACGGGGACAGCAGAAAGTTACGTCCTCACCGACGGAGGGCGACGGACAAACTGTCCCGCTCAGCGCAGCGCGACGGCTTGCAGGCCGACGTTCCCGCAGTGCTCGGTGTAGACCTTCTCGACCGTCCAGCTCACCACCAGCCGGGCGTCCTTCGGCGCCGCGAACCGGATGACGAACTGGGCGCTCTGACTGGTGTACGGGTCCTCCAGGCGCAGGGTGCTGACCGGCCCGCCCGTCGACAACCGCACGTCGAGCCGACCGCGCGCCATCCAGATTCCGGCGTACACCTGGACCGTGCGCGGCGCATCGCTGCCGACGACGGTCAGGCTGAACCCGTTGCCCACACCGCAGGTGTAGACACCGTCGGAGGTGCCCCGGTCCCACCGGTCGGGCGCGCCGTCGGACCAGCGGACCACCTCCTGGTTGCCGTCCCAGCCGATCCGGCGACCCTTCCCGCCCCCGTCGACGATCTCCCCGGAGCCGGACTGCTTGCGGACCGTCGAGTTGCCGCCGCGCTGCCCCCAGTGCATCCAGTCCCGGGTGCCCACGGCCGTCAGGTCGACCTCGGCGGGCACCTCGGCGCGGGTCAGCGACAGCAGCGGCGCGGCCGGCTTCGCCGACTCGGGGGCCGGTGGGCTGGTCGACGGGGTCGGTTCGGGTGAGGGTGGCCGCTGCCGGGGCCGCAGACCCGGCAGCGCCGGGCCGGCCTCGCTGGTACGTCCGTCCGCGCCCGGCAGGCCCGTCGGACGGGCGGCGCCGGCGGGCACGCCGCCCGGGCCGCCGACCGTCGCGTCGCCCGAATCGGGACCGGACCGCGTGCCGAGGTACGCCACGAGCACCACGAGACAGACGACCGCGCCGACCCCTTCCAGTGCCCAGCGCCGCCGCTGCCGGGCGCGGGCGAGCCGGCGCAGCGCTCGGTGGCCCAGTCCGGCCGCGGCAGATCGCGGCCGGTGCGACGCGGGTCGAGCGGCCGACTCGTCCCCGACCCGCGAACCATCCCGCGTACGGTCCTCGTCCGCCACCGACTCCTCCACGTTGCCGCCCGACCGCCACCGCACGTGACGGATCGACCGTCCACTGTGGGTCGTTCACGATTGCACCGGCGTGGTCGACACGCTAAATCGGGACAGCATGACGTGTCCAGTCCGGATCGGGACGGTATGGGACGGCCGGCTCACCCTCCGGTGGTCACCCCGGCTCAGCCGATGCGGAAGCCGAGCGCCTGCGCGATGACGAGAGCCTGCTCGACGTCCACGAGCGCGCCGGCCCGCTCGACCGACGTCGGGTCGAGCGCGGTGAGATCACTGCGCCGCAGGTCGGCGCCGCCGAGGCGGCAGCGCTGAAGTTGCGCTCCGGAGAGGTCGACGCCGGTCACGGTGGCCCCGGTGAGGTTCGCGCCGGTCAGGTCGGCCTCGCGCATCCGCACGTCGCTCAGTCGGACAGCGCGCAGGTCCGCGCCGGGCAGCGCGACGAACGACCAGTCACCGCCGTCGACGCGTAACGGGCGCAGCTCGCACTGGACGAAGGTGCTGCCCACCAGCTTGCAGCCGGTGAACTCGGCCTCGAAGAAGTTGCAGCGCTTGAAGACACAGCGGGTGAACGCCGAGTCGAGGTGCCGGGACGCGTTGAACCGTACGTTGCCGAACGTGCATCCGGTGAAGACCGCGCCCCGGGTGACCGCCTCGGTCAAATCCACGTCGAAGAACTCGCAGGCGACGAACTGCCGGTCGGTCAACTCCTCGCCGTACCAGTCCTCGTGGCGGAAGGTCACGTCCTCGGTCAACTCCGGCATCCGGCCAGGCTAGTGCCGCCGACCGACACCACCGGGGAGCCGCCCCTTCCGGTAGCGGCGTACCGGCGAGTAGTTTCGGCGGCGTGAGTGTGGCGCGGAGCAAGGACCCGGATGAGATCGGCTTCGACCCGGAACGGCTGGCCCGGATCGACGAACACTTCGGCAGGTACGTCGACGACGGCCGGCTCGCCGGCTGGCAGGTGGTGGTCACCCGCCGCGGCGAGGTGGCGCACTCCTCGACGTACGGCCTGCGGGACCGCGAGTCGGGTGCGCCGGTCGGGGCGGACACGCTCTGGCGCATCTACTCGATGACCAAGCCGATCACCTCGGTCGCGGCGATGATGCTGTGGGAGGAGGGTCGCTTCGAGCTGACCGACGAGATCAGCCGCTGGTTGCCCGAGTTCGCCGACCTGCGGGTCTACTCGAAGGGCTCGACGCTCAAGCCGTACACGGTGCCGGCGACCGAGCCGATCCGGGTCTGGCACCTGCTCACCCACACGGCCGGCCTGACGTACGGCTTCATGCAGACGTCGGTGGTCGACGGGCTCTACCGGGCCGCCGGCTACGACATGTACCCGCCGCCCGGCGTCGACCTGGCCACGGCCTGCGCGGCCTTCGCCGAGTTCCCCCTGCTCTTCGAGCCCGGCACGGCCTGGGGTTACTCGGTCGCCACCGACGTGCTCGGTCGACTGGTCGAGGTGGTCTCCGGGCAGAGCCTCGACGCCTTCTTCGCCGACCGGATCTTCGCCCCGCTGGGCATGACGGACAGCCGCTGGTGGGTCGAGGGCGACGAGGCCGAACGACTGGCCGCGCTCTACGCGCCGGATCCGCGCAGCGGGCAGGCGTTCCGCTACGACCGGCTCGGCGCCCTGGCGCACCACAAGCCCGGCCTGCTCTCCGGTGGCGGCGGCCTGATCTCCAGCGCCGCCGACTACCACCGCTTCACCCAGATGCTGCTGCGCGGCGGCGAGTTGGACGGCGTACGTCTGCTCGGGCCACGCACGGTGCGTTTCATGGCCCGCAACCACCTGCCCGGCGGGCAGGACCTGGGCACCCTGTCCACCGGCGGCTTCGCCGAGAGCACCCTGGACGGGGTCGGCTTCGGCCTCGGCTTCGCGGTCGTCGAGGACCCGGTCCCGAGCCGGGTGCCGAGCAGCGTCGGCGAGTACTACTGGGGCGGGGTCGCCAGCACCGCGTTCTGGGTGGACCCGACCGAGGAGATCACCGCGCTGCTCTTCACCCAGCTCCTGCCGTCGAGCACCTATCCCCTCCGCTCCCAGCTGCGCCAACTCGTCTACTCCGCGCTCATCGACTGAGGGGTGGGGTCCGTCGCCCACGGCTGACGGACCCCACACCGCAGCTCAGCCGAGCTGCTGGGCCTGGATCGCGCGGATCTTCGCCGGCTTGCTGACGGAGAGGTTCGAGATCAGGTACGCCCGCACGCTGCCGTCGGGGAACACCGCCCACAGGTCGGCCACGCCGTCGGCGTTCAGGTCGGCGGCGAGGAGGCTGCTGACTGCCACGCCGGTGTTCCAGCCCGAGGCGAGCCGGTACTGGGTGTAGGCGAGCGCGCCGGTCCCGTCGCCGTTGTCGGTCATCGTCACGCCCTGCCACAGGTACAGGTCGCCGGTAGTGGCGTTGCGCAGGACCAGGGCCACGCCCGAAGCCAACTCGGTGCTGGCCAGGGTCCAGTTCTGCCAGTCGCTGCCGCCGGTCGGGGTGGCGGTGTTCAACGCCACCCGGAGGTAGAGGCCCACCGCCCAGGCGTTCGGGTAGTAGGCCAGTCGGTAACCGTTCGTCGTGTCGCCGACGATCCCGACCAGGTCAGGGATGTAGTCGCCGACGCCGTCCGCCACGTACCCGCTGACGAGCTGGATCGGGGAGTTGCCGTAGTCGTCGGCCAGGAATTCGCGCGCGAGGCTGACCGAGGCGCTGTAGGGCTTTGCCATCGTTCCGTCGCCGACACCCTTGATGATGACGCCGCCACCGGCGTTGTCGCCGCCCGGGTAGTAGGCCAGGAAGTCCTGGTTCGCGGTGCCCCAGAAGGTGCCGGTGATCATCTGGGCGCCGTCGAAGTCGGCCGGCGATTCATTGCCGGTGACGCCGTTGCCGTAGATACCGATGTTCACCGCTGGGACCTTCACCCGGCCGGTGCCGACGCCGGTGGTCGCGTTGATCCGGCCCCGCGCCGTCCAGACACCGGAGTCGAGGCGCGTCGTGGTGCCGCCGGCGGTCACCAGGTCCGGTACGCCGTCACCGTTGAGGTCCTTGTCGACCGGGCCGGTGACGGCGGTGGTCGGCGTGTGGACCGGTGCGGCCTGGGCCGGCAGGGCCGGGACGACGGCGAGCGCCAGGGTGGCAGGCACCGTCCAGGCGAGCAGCCGGCGACGGGCGGAGAGGTGCTTCATGGATTCCCCGTTCAGTCAATGGATCTTGTTTGGCTCACCGTAGTGGGCCCATGCCAGTCGGTCGCTCCCCTGAACGCCCGGCCGGGTTCGTCATAACGGCATCTCCGGGGCGAGCCGGCCCTAGCCTGGGCTGGTGAGCACCATCGTCGTGTTTGGCGCGGGCGGCACCGCCGGGTCGCGGATCGCCGCCGAGGCCGTCGACCGGGGACACCGGGTGATCGCCGCGGTCCGTCGCCCGGAGGCGACCTCGTACCTGCCGGACGGGGTACGGACGGTCACCGGCGACGCCACCAGCGAGCGCAGTGTCCGGGAGTTGGCGCCGGACGCGGACGCGCTGGTGGTGGCGATCGGCGGCGGCGAGCGCGGGCTCTGGCGCACGGCCGCCGAGACCCTGGTGACCGCCCTGCGGCCCATGCCGGCCGCGCCCCGGATCATCCATCTGGGTGGCGGGTCCACCCTGCTCACCCCGCGCGGCACCCGCTTCCTCGACGAGCCCGACTTCCCCGAGCAGTACCGGGACTCGGCGATGGGCCAGGCCGACGCTCTGGACTACTACCGCAGCTCCGCCGACGGGGTGCGCTGGACCTACGTCTCGCCGCCGCCGCTGGAGTTCCACCCCGGCGACCGCACCGGGCACTACCGCACGGGCACCGACGAGCCGGTCACCGATGACCAGGGCCGGTCGGTGCTCACCTACGAGGACCTCGCGGTAGCGATCGTCGACGAGATCGAGCAGCCCCAACACATGAACGCGCGCTTCACCGCCGCGTACTGACCGGCACGGCGGTCGGCGGTCGGCGCTCGGCGCTCGGCGCTCGGCGGTCGGCGGTCGGGCCGACCTCCCCCTCAGCCCCTGTCGAGCTGCTCCAGATATGGGGCAGACGCAGCGAGATGCGGAAGAACAGCTTGCGGTAGACAGCGCCGCACCCCCGCACCCCCGCACCCCCGCACCCCCGCACCCGCACCCGCACCCGCACCCGGCGGATCGAACGGCACCGTCGTCGCCCGCCGCCCCACATCCGGGGCAGCTCGACAGCGCCCCACCCCTGCACGGCCAACCCACCACGACGACCGCCCGCCCCACATCCGGGGCAACTCGACAGCGCCCCACCCCTGGACGGCCAACCCACACCACCGCGACCGCCCCACCACCACCGCCGCCCCACATCCGGGGCAGCTCGACAGCGGACGAACAGCTGGCGGGTACGGACGCGTTCGAAGCGCGCGCTCAGTCGGCGAGGCGGGCCGGGAAACCGCCGGTGGCGATCGGACCCCAGGTATCAATGGTCACTCGGATCAGCGACTTGCCCTGGCGCACCATTGCCGCCCGGTAGTCGTCCCAGTCCGGGTGCTCGCCGGAGATGCTGCGGAAGTACTCGACCAACGGCTCCAGCGCCTCGGGCAGGTCCAGCACCTCGGCCGTGCCGTCGATCTGCACCCACGGGCCGTTCCAGTCGTCGGAGAGGACGCACGCCGAAACCCGGGGGTCGCGGCGGATGTTGGTCACCTTCGCCCGCTCGGGGTACGTGGACACCACCAGGCGACCCTCGCCGTCGATGCCGGCCGAGACCGGGGAGGACTGCGGCCGGCCGTCGGCTCGGGTGGTCATCAGCACGACGCGGTGTCGCGGCCGGAGGAAGTCGAGCAGGGTGTCCCGGTCGACCCGGGTGTTCTTCGCGATGCTGCGTGCCATCACTCGTTCCTACCAGGCCGGCGGCGGGTCCGCGGGCGGTGGGGGTCAGCGGGCGGTGGAGGTCAGCGCGGGTCGGCGGCGGTCCGGTGCACCGCCTGGGTGGGCACGCGAGGCCGACCGGCCGGGCGCCACGCCCGGCCGTTGGCATAGATCACCCGAAAGCCGAGGTACGAGGCGAGTGGCGCCCAGTGCGCGGAGCCCATCCGCAGTTCGGCGGCGTTGTGCCGCTGCCCGTTGGCCAGCACGTCGAGCAGGACGGTTTCGAAGGCGGCCGATTCAACCCAGTCGACGTCCCGGGTGAAACCGCAGATCAGGGCGGCGCCGGTGACCTCCAGGAACTCGCGCAGCACCGCGTCCGACGCGCGCAGCACCGAGCAACTGCCGAAGTAGAGCCGCCGCCCCTCACAGCGGCCGGCCATCAACTCGGCCACCTCGTTCAGCTCCACCGACTGCCAGTCGGTGAGGCAGAGCCGGCTCGGCTCACCGTGCATGGCGAAGAAGCCGACCCGGTGATCGGCGTACTGCTTGAGCAGCCAGCGGTCCAGGAAGTAGAACAACTCGTCGCGGGTGGCGGCGTCCTTGTGGATGAAGCGGATCTTGCCTAGTCGCTCCAGCAGTTCGAGGGTGGGCAGCACGGAACCGCGTTCGTTGAGGTCACGGTGCCACTGACCCTCGACACAGAAGACGCCACCGCGTGCCACGCGCACCTCCGCCAGTTCGCCACCCGGGCCTGACGTTACCGCCCGCCCAGTGGAGTGGAACATCACCCTGGGTGCGACTGAATGCGACGTTCGGTGCCGTTCCCGCGTTCCCGGGCCGATCGGGGGAAATGGCTGTTTCGCAAATCAGCCGAATTCACAGGCGCTGCCCAGGAACGGGCGAATCGTGAGGACAATTCTCGTTATTGCCGCCAACCGCACTGATCAGTGCGAAGGTGGAAATCGCGGGACGTCCCGGTCGATGTCCCAGAGCCACCCCATTCGCTCTCCTAACGGGAGGACTTCTGTGCGCGTAAACACCTTGAAGCGAGTTGCTGTCGCTTTCGCCCTGGCGTTGCCCGGGGCAGCGATCGCCTCGGTGGTCGCCGCGCCGGCAGCGTACGCGGACGGCTGTTACACCTGGAACCGCAACCTCTACCAGGGGCGCTCGGGCGACGACGTCCGTCAGCTGCAGATCCGGGTCGCTGGCTGGGCCGGCAACCGGGACATCGTCGAGAACGACGGCCGCTACGGACCGAAGACCGCCGCCGCGGTGAAGCGGTTCCAGCAGGCGTACGGGTTGCGCGCCGACGGCATCGCCGGCCCGCAGACGTACGCCAAGCTGTACCAGCTCCAGGACAACGACTGCACGCCCGCGCACTTCAGCTACAACGAGTTGGACAACGGGTGCGGCGGCAGCGGGTGGAGCGGCGGTCCGCTGTCGGCGGCCCAGACCAAGCAGAACGCGCTGCGCACCATGTGGAAGTTGGAGGCATTGCGCAAGAGCCTCGGCGACAAGCCGCTGAACGTGACGAGCGGTTTCCGCAGCCGTGCCTGCAACAACCAGGTCGGCGGCGCGTCGGACAGCCAGCACCTGTACGGCCACGCGGCCGACGTCACCTCACGGACGTCGTCCCTGTGCACGGTCGCGCGGGACGCCCGTAACCACGGCTTCAGCGGGATCTACGGGCCCGGCTACCCCGACCACGACGACCACGTGCACGTCGACTCACGGCGCGAGAACAACAGCGACGGCAGTTCGAACACGACGAACTGGTCCGCGCCGGACTGCGGGATCGGCGCTGGCAACGACTGAACCAGCCGGTCGGCGTGACGTGGGGGGGGGGGCGCGGGGGGGCACACGCCGCCCCGCCCCGCCCGACGTTCGCGAGATCGT
>NZ_JBFAOC010000025.1:32376-97754 GCF_040675055.1 Micromonospora sp. NPDC049662 | reverse complement strand
TACCGCCCCACCCTGCCCAATACACACCGCTGGGGGCGCCGGGGCCCGGTTTTGTACCGGACACGGGCGCCGTCCGCGTTTCGCCCGCCAACACCCTTGGCCCTCCCGGTGCCGCATCCTCGAAGGAGCATCCGCAGCATGAGCAGCGAGCGTCTGGCCGGACTCCTCGACGAGTACGCGGAGCTGGAGAAGCGGCTGGCCGACCCGGCCATCCACGCCGACCAGGCCACCGCGCGCCGGGTGGGTCGCCGGTACGCCGCGCTGGTGCCGCTGCACAAGGCCGCCGGCGAGCTGGAGCAGGCTCGCGCCGACCTGGCCGCGGCCCGCGAGCTGGCCGACGAGGACCCGTCCTTCGCCGCCGAGGCGGACTCCATCGCGGCGTCCCTGCCGGCCCTGGAGGAGCGCCTCGCCGAGTTGCTCATCCCGCGCGACCCGCACGACGCCAAGGACGTGATCGTCGAGATCAAGGCCGGTGAGGGCGGCGAGGAGTCGGCGCTGTTCGCCGGCGACCTGCTGCGGATGTACACCCGGTACGCCGAGCGGCACGGGTGGATCACCGAGGTGATCGACGCGCAGGATTCCGACCTCGGCGGGGTCAAGGACGTCTCGTTGTCGATCAAGACCAAGGGTGTGCCGGACGGCGGCAACGGTGTCTGGTCGCGGCTCAAGTGGGAGGGCGGCGTGCACCGGGTGCAGCGCGTCCCGGTGACCGAGTCGCAGGGCCGGATCCACACCAGCGCGGCCGGGGTGCTGGTGCTGCCGGAGGCCGAGGACGTCGACGTCACCATCGACCAGAACGACCTGCGTATCGACGTGTTCCGCTCGTCCGGCCCGGGCGGTCAGTCGGTGAACACGACCGACTCGGCGGTACGGATCACGCATGTGCCGACCGGCATCGTCGTGTCCTGCCAGAACGAGAAGTCCCAGTTGCAGAACCGGGAGCAGGCGATGCGGATCCTGCGGGCCCGGCTGCTCGCCGCCGCCCAGGAGCAGGCCGACGCCGCCGCTTCGGACGCCCGCAAGGCGCAGGTACGCACCGTGGACCGCTCGGAGCGCATCCGCACCTACAACTTCCCGCAGAACCGGATCACCGACCACCGGATCGGCTACACCGCGTACAACCTGGACCTGGCTCTCGCCGGTGACCTCGACGGCGTCCTGGACGCCCTGGCCGAGGCCGACCGCGCCGCCCGCCTGGCCGGCGACACAGAACTAACCCGCCGCTAACCCCCCGCCCGCCCCCGCCCCCGCCCCCGCCCCCGCCCCCGCCCCCGCCCCTGCCCCGTCGATCATGGAGTCGTGGTGGGGAGATTGTCCCGTGGTGGGGCTTTAGTGGGGCACCACAAGTCCTTGATCGACCCCGAGAGAGGGGGAGTGGTCAGCTCGCGCGGGGGCGGGATTTCGCGCGTAGCATCTCCCGGTCGGCCTGCTCGAAGGCGACGCTGAGCGCGTCGCGCAGCCCGCTACCGCCGGAGACCTCGGCGAAGCCGATGCTCACCCCGACCGGGGTGCCGGGTACCAGCGACTCCCAGTCCTCGTTGCGTACCGCCGCCTCGATCCGGCGGGCCACCTCGGTGGCCTCGATCATGCCCGTGTCCGGGAGCACCACGACGAACTCGTCGCCGCCGTAGCGGGCCACGAAGTCTCCCCGGCGCATCACCCGGTTGATCACCCCGGCGATGCGTTGCAGCACCAGGTCACCGGAGTGGTGGCCGTGCCGGGTGTTGACCGCCTTGAAGCCGTCCAGGTCGCAGACGCCGATGACGACCCGCTCGCCCCGGGTGACGACGGCAGTGATGTACCGCTCCAGGCGACGCCGGTTGGGCAGGCCGGTGAGCGGGTCGGTCAACGCCTCACCCTCGTACCGTGCCGCCTCGCGACGCATCTCCTCGTGGTCGATCCGGGCGGCGATGCCGTCGATGTAGACGTCGCGCAGCCGGTCGTTGCGCTGGGCGGCGAGCCGGAACGCCAGCCGGTCCGCCCGGTGGGCCGCGGAATGGTCGCCGGCGCGGGCGAGCGCGATGCTGCGCAGCCGGGCCGGCTCGGCCGCCCCGAGCGTCTCGGTGGACACCCGGATGGTGTCCAGTCGGGCGACCGCCTCGATGGGCCGACCGTCCGCGACGGCCAGGCAGACCATGCCGAGTTGCCGCAGGTCCCGCGCGCGGGCGCTGTCACCGCCGTGGGTGAGCAGCCGGGACGGGCCGGCGTCGCCGGTCGGTTCCAGGGTGTCGCCGAGCGCGGCCTGCCGTGCCGCCGAGTACCCGTACGCGGCGAGGCTGCTGGGACGGAGCCGCCCGGCCCGCCCGCTCTGGACGAACTGGGCCAGGTCGGTCGCCACGTCCCGCAGCACGCGCAGGCAACCGTCGCTGTCACCGTTGTGGTCGAGCGCCACGGCGTTGCGCAGCCGGATGCCCGGCGCGGCGAACGTCTCCTCCGGGATCCCGGCGGTCAACCCGAGCTGCCGTGCGCGTTCGATCGCGCCCAGGGCGTACCCGTGGAAGCTGAGGTAGCTGTAGGCCATCGCCAGGTCGTGCCAGCCCCAGGCGGTGTCCCGGTCCGGGTCGTCCACGGCGTTCAGGGCCCGCGCTGCCTTGACGAGGTGGGTGACGCAGCGGTCCAGCGCGCCCTGGTGGTGGGCGGCGAGCGCGGCCAGCGCGTTGAGGTGCCCGTGCAGGTAGGGCTCGGCGAGGTCGCGGACGGCCGCCGACGCCTCCTCGATGGCCCGGGTGAACTCCGCCGTCCGACCGAGATTGATCAAGGCGGAGAGACGCTGGACCATGGCGTCCGCGCGGGCCGCCGGGTCCGACGTGGTGCGGATCACACGCTCCAGAAGGGTGTACGACTCCGCGGAGCGACTTGCTTCCTGCAAAGCGCGGGCGTGCGAGAGAGTGTCAACCTGGTCATGGACCCGGTCGAGCCAGCCCACCCACAACCTCCTGTCGTGTGCGCCTCGACGCACCCGTTCATGGCGTCGCCTCGCGACGCCCCATGATTATCGTGTGACCACTCTGCCGCAACACCCCCCCGAAGGGACAGGCCGCACCCGTCCGTCCGCCGCGGTGGCGCGGGCGGCCCGCGTACTCGCCGCGGCCGGCGTAGGCCCGGCGCGCGTGGAGGCCGAACTGCTGACGGCGTACGTGCTGGACGTGCCCCGGGGTCGGCTGGCCCTCGCCGACGATCTGGACGACGCCCAACTGGCCCGCCTGGACGAGCTGGTCGGGCGTCGCGCCGGCCGGGAGCCGTTGCAGCACCTGACCGGTCGGGCGGGTTTCCGGCACCTGGAACTGGCGGTCGGTCCGGGTGTCTTCGTGCCCCGGCCGGAGACGGAATTGCTGGCCGGGTGGGGTGTCGAGCAGGGCCGGGGCAGATCCGAGCCGCTGGTGGTGGACCTGTGCAGCGGCACCGGCGCGATCGCGTTGGCGGTGGCGCAGGAGCTGCCCGGGGCGCGGGTGGTCGCGGTGGAGCGGTCCTCGGCGGCGCTGGCGTGGTTACGCCGCAACGCGGCCGAGCGGGCCGCGGCGGGGGACCGGCCGATCGAGGTGGTCGAGGCCGACGTGACCGCGCCCGACCTGCTCACCGACCTGGTGGGTCGGGTGGACGTGCTGCTCTGCAATCCGCCGTACGTGCCGGTCGACGTGGTGGTGCCGCCGGAGGTGGCCGGGCACGATCCGGCGGAGGCGGTCTTCGGGGGCGTCGATGGTCTGGCGGTGATCCGACCGGTGATCGACCGGGCGGCGGCGCTGCTGCGACCCGGGGGCGTGATCGGGGTCGAGCACGACGACACGCACGGCGTGGCGGTGCCAGAGTTGTTCGCCCACGACGGCCGGTTCGACGCCGTCACGGAGCATCCGGACCTCACCGGCCGCCCCCGGTACGCCACCGCGTCCCGACGGGCGGACGGCCAGCACACCGTGCCCGGGCGGGCGTGGCAGACTGACTCCTCGTGATGCTCTACGACTGCCGATCGCCCGCCGATCGGGACCGCGGCATCGCTGCGGCCATCGAGGCGGTCAAGAACGGCGAACTGGTCGTCCTTCCGACGGACACCGTCTACGGGATCGGCGCGGACGCGTTCACGCCGTACGCGGTCAAGGCGCTGCTGGACGCGAAGGGCCGGGGTCGGCAGATGCCCCCGCCGGTGCTGATCGGTTCGCGGCACACCCTGGACGGCCTGGTCTTCTCGCTGCCCTCGGCGGCGCGGGACTTGGTGGAGGCGTTCTGGCCGGGTGCGCTGACGATCGTGGTCGAGCACTCGCCGAGCCTGCAGTGGGACCTGGGCGACAAGACCGGCACCGTCGCGGTGCGGATGCCGCTGCACCCGGTGGCCCTGGAGGTGCTGCGCGAGACCGGCCCGATGGCGGTCTCCTCGGCCAACAAGACGGGCCAGCCGGCGGCGGTGACCGCCGAGGAGGCGCGCGACCAGCTCAGCTACTCGGTGCGTGCGTACCTGGAGGCCGGGCCCTGCCCGGATCCGGTGCCGAGCACGATCGTCGACCTGACCGGCGAGGTGCCGCAGTTGCTGCGGGCCGGGGCGATCCCGCTGGAGAAGCTGCGCGACGTCGTACCGGATCTCCTCGACGTCCACCAGGGGGCCTGAGTGCCCCCGTTCACCGTCCTGCACGTCTGCATGGGCAACATCTGCCGCTCACCGATGGCCGAGCGACTGCTGGCCCTCGCGGCACGGGAGCGGTTGGTGCGGCGTTCGCAGGATCCGGCCGGCGTCGAGGAGTTGCTGCACAGCCACAGCGCCGGCACCGGCGGCTGGCACGCGGGCGAGGAGATGAACCCGCCGGCGGCGCGGCAGGTCATCGACCGTGGCGGTGACGTCGACGGGTTCGCGGCGCGCAAGCTGCGCTCGGACCACATCGACGCCGCCGACCTGGTCCTGACGGCGACGGCCGACCAGCAGGAGTACGTGGTGGCGCTCCGTCCGGACGCGGCGGCCCGTACCTTCGTGCTGGGTGAGTTCGGCCGGCTGCTGGCCGCGGTGGACGTCACCGCGCTGCCGGCGGCCGAGGCGACCCCGGAGGCGGTGTACGCGCGGGGCGTGGCCCTGGTGGCGGCGGCGCACGACAACCGGCTGGGCGCCTCGGCGCTGCCCACCGACGATCTCGACGATCCCTGGGGTCGCGGCGACCAGTGTTTCACCCGGGTCGCGGACGAGATCGAGGAGACGGTCCACCCGCTGGCCGCCGCGCTGCTGCCCTGAGCGCGGTGCGAGCCGCTGGCCGGCGCGCTGCTGCCCTGGGCGCGGTGCGAGTTTCCTCCGGGTTTGGGGAAAACCAGGGGCGAAAGGGGCGTTCCGGGTCATTCTGAACGGGTCCTAGCGTGACCGGCTCCTGCGGGGAGAGCTGATGATCCGGGCCCGACTCGACAAACTGCTGACCGTGGTGATCGCCGGCGTGCTGGCCGGACTGGTGCTGGCCGGGGCCGCCCTGCCCGCCGCCCTGGTCTTCGGGATCGGCTTCAGCGCCCTGTCCACGCCGTACTCGGAGCTGCCCAACACGCTCCGCACGCCGCCTACCGCGCAGCGCTCCAACCTCTACGCCAACGACGGCACCACCCTGATCACCTCCTTCTACCAGGAGGACCGGGTGGAGGTCCCGCTGCGCGAGGTCGCCCCGGTGATGCGCCAGGCCATCGTGGCCGCCGAGGACGTCCGGTTCTACCAGCACAGCGGGGTGGACCTGCGCGGTGTGGTGCGCGCCTTCACGGTGAACAAGCGCGACGGTAAGACCCGGCAGGGCGCCTCCACCCTGACCATGCAGTACGTCCGCAACGTGCTCAGCAGCGATCCCCGGCTGACCGAGCGGCAGCGCCAGGCGGCCACCGAGCTCACCACCGCCCGCAAGCTCCAGGAGATGCGGTACGCGCTGGCGCTGGAGCGGGAGCTCAGCAAGGAGGACATCCTCACCCGCTACCTCAACATCGCCTACTTCGGTGCCGGGGCGTACGGGATCGGGGCGGCCAGCAAGCGCTACTTCTCGGTCTCGCCGGCTGAGTTGACCCTGCCCCAGGCCGCGCTGTTGGCTGGTCTGGTCCGGTCGCCGGACAGTGACGACCCGATCAACGGGGACGCCGACAGCGCCCTGCACCGCCGGACGTACGTGTTGGAGCGCCTGGTCGAGACGGATCAGGTCCCCGCCGACGCGGCGGCGGCGGCACAGGCCGAGCCGCTGCAGCTGCGGCCCAGCGAGACGCCGAACGACTGCACGGGGGTGCCCGACGGGCATTCGGACTGGGGTTTCTTCTGCGACTGGTTCACCCGCTGGTGGAGCAGCCAGTCGGCGTTCGGGTCGAGCGCCGACGAGCGACAGCGCATGCTGCGCCGGGGCGGGTTCTCCATCGTCTCGTCGCTGGATCCGGCCGTGCAGCAGGCCACCACCGAGCAGGTCCTGCGCATCTACCGGCCCACCGAGGCGCGGGCGGTACCCACCGCCGTGGTGCAGCCCGGCACCGGCCGGGTGCTGGCGATGTCGGTGAACCGCAACTACAGCGTCGAGGACAACCCGGTCGGACAGAAGAACTATCCGAACACGGTCAACCAGCTCGTGGCCGGTGGTGGGGCCATCGACGGGTATCAGGCCGGTTCGACGTTCAAGCTCTTCACCATGCTGGCCGCGCTGGAATCCGGCATGCCGCTGTCGACCGAGTTCACGGCGCCGACGCAACTGCTCACCCGCTTCCCGGCGACCGGTGCGGGTAGCTGTGACGGCCGCTGGTGCCCGGCGAACGCCAGTCCGTCGGCGATGGACGGCCCCCGCACGATGTGGACCGGGTTCGGCCGGTCGGTGAACACCTACTTCGCCTGGCTGACCGAGCGGGTCGGCGCCGACCGGGTGGTCGAGATGGCCGAGCGGCTGGGCATCGTGCTGCGGGCCGACTCCGACGAGCGGCTGGCCCGCTACGGCGCGAAGGACTGGGGCCCGTTCACCCTGGGTGTCGCCGCGACGACCCCGCTGGACCTGGCCACGGCGTACGCCACGGTGGCCGCGGAGGGGACGTGGTGCGCGCCGCTGCCGGTGGTCTCGATCAACGACTCGGCCGGCCGGCCGGTGGATGCCGCCAAGCCGGACTGTCGGCAGGTACTCGACACCGACGTGGCCCGGGCGGCGGCGGACGCGGCCCGCTGCCCGGTGGGCGACCAGTCGATGTACGGGCGGTGCGACGGCGCCACGGCTCCCGATCTGCGATCCCGGCTGGGCCGCCCGGTGGCCGGCAAGACCGGCAGTTCCGAGCGGTACGAGACGGAGACGGTGGTGGCCTTCACCCCGCAGTTGGTGGTCGCCTCGATGGCGGCCAACCCGGACGACCCGCGCGACGCGGTCGGTCAGGCCGTGCAGGCCCGGATGGTGACCGGGGTGGGCGAGGTCCTCTCCCGTGCCCTGCATGACCAGCCGGTACGCGACTTCGTCCCGCCAAGCGAACGGGCCGCCTTCCAGGTCACCGCCGCCCGAACCACAAACTGACCCCGCCCCGCCCCGCCCCGCCCCGCCGACTCCGTTCGCGCCGATCTTGCAGTTTCTGCGGGGATTTAGGGTGCCAAGGCCGCAAAGCGACAACACAAAGTGCAAGATCGGCGTGGGCGGCGTGGGCGGCGTGGGCGGCGTGGGCGGCGTGGGCGGCGTGGGGGTGGGGTGGGTTAGGGGGATTGTTCGGCGTTGCGGGCTATGTTGCGGGCCATCCCGCCGAAGATCACGGCGTGGAACGGGGTCACCGAACTCCAGTAGGCGTGACCGCCGAGGCCGCGAGGGAGGAAGACGGCGCGTTGCTGGTAGCGGCTGTGGCCGTTCTCGGCCGGCAGCGCCCGCATCTCCAGCCAGGCGCGGCCGGGCAGCCGCATCTCCGCGCGCAGCCGCAACAACTCGCCCGGAATGATCTCCTCGACCCGCCAGAAGTCCAGCGCCTCGCCGACCTGGAGGCGGTGCGGGTCGCGCCGGCCCCGGCGCAGCCCCACACCACCGACCAGCCGGTCCAGCCAGCCGCGTACCGACCAGGCGAGGGGGAACGAGTACCAGCCGTGCTCGCCGCCCACGCCCTCGATGACCCGCCAGAGCGCGGCCGGCGACGCGTCCACCGCCCGTTCCCGTACGTCCGTGTACACCGTTCCGCCGGACCAGTCCGGGTCGCTGGGCAGCGGCTCGGCGGGCGCGTCGGTGCCGCTCGCGGTGGACCAGCGCGTCTCCACCTGGGCGTCGCGCACCTTGGCCAGCGCCAACCGCACGGCGTCGTCGAAGCCGGTGAGGCCGCCGGGCGGATCGGGCACGTACCGGGCGATGTCGTGTTCGTGGGCCACGGCCTCGTGGATCAGGCTCTCCACCAGCGGCCGGGCGATCTTGTTCGGTACCGGGGTGATGAGGCCGACCCAGTGCGACGAGAGCGACGGGGTGAGGGGCCGGACCGGCACGATGATCCGTCGTCGTAACCCGGCCACCCGGGCGTAGCGGTCCATCATGTCGCGGAAGGTCAGCACGTCCGGTCCGCCGATGTCGAAGCCGCGGTTGACCTCGGGCGGCAGGGTGGCACAGCCGGCCAGGTAGCGCAGCACGTCGCGGACCGCGATCGGCTGGATCCGGTTGCGGACCCACCGTGGCGTGACCATGGCGGGCAGCCGCTCGGTCAGGTAGCGCAGCATCTCGAACGACGCCGAGCCGGAGCCGATGATCACCGCGGCGCGGAGCACCGCCGTGGGCACGCCGCTGGCGAGCAGGATCCGGCCCACTTCGGCCCGGGACCGCAGGTGCGGCGACGGGACCTCCGCGTCGGCCGCCGGCTCCGGACCACCGAGGTAGACGATCCGGCGTACGCCGGCCGCGCGGGCCGCCGCCGCGAAGTTCGTCGCCGCCGTCCGGTCGGCCGCCTCGAAGTCCGCCCGGCCGAGCGAGTGCACCAGGAAGTACGCGACGTCCACGTCGGCGAAGGCGGCGGGCAGTGTCTCCGGCCGGCTCAGGTCACCCTCGACGATCTCGGCCGCCGCCGCCCACGGAACATCGCGCAGGCGTACGGCCTTGCGGGCGAGGCAGCGCACGGTGTGCCCGTCGGCGAGTAGCAGCGGCGTCAGTCGCCCGCCGATGTATCCGGTGGCTCCGGTGACGAGGCATCTCACGGGTCCCAGTGTGCGGCCCCGGAGGGCCTGTCGCACAGGAACTGGCCGGCCGCCCTTGTGCGACAGGCCCTAGACTCGTTCGCTGTGGAGACCGAGACGAGCACCTTCTGGGGGCCGGATTTCGCCCAGCTCAGGGCCACCGATCCGGAGATCGCCGGGGTGGTCCTCGGTGAGCTGGACCGGTTGCGGGGTGGCCTGCAACTGATCGCGAGCGAGAACCTGACCTCGCCGGCGGTGCTGGCCGCGCTCGGCTCGACGTTGACCAACAAGTACGCCGAGGGGTACCCGGGTCGGCGCTACTACGGCGGCTGCGCCGAGGTGGACCGGGCCGAGGAGATCGGCATCGCCCGGGCCAAGGAGCTGTTCGGGGCCGAGCACGCCAACCTCCAGCCGCACTCCGGGGCGAGCGCCAACCTGGCCGCGTACGCCGCGCTGGTGCAGCCGGGGGACACGGTGCTGGCGATGGACCTGCCGCACGGCGGGCACCTCACCCACGGCAGCCGGGTGAACTTCTCCGGCAAGTGGTTCCACCCGGTGGGCTACCCGGTCCGGCCGGACACCGAGCTGATCGACTACGACGAGGTACGCGATCTGGCCCGCGCGCACCGGCCCAAGCTGATCATCTGTGGGGCCACCGCGTACCCCCGGCTGATCGACTTCGCCCGGTTCCGGGAGATCGCCGACGAGGTCGGGGCGTACCTGATGGTGGACGCCGCGCACTTCATCGGCCTGGTGGCCGGTCGGGCCATCCCGTCGCCGGTGCCGTACGCCGACGTCGTCTGCACCACCACCCACAAGGTGCTGCGCGGCCCCCGGGGCGGCATGATCCTCTGCCGCGAGTCGCTGGCCCAGCGGATCGACAAGGCGGTCTTCCCGTTCACCCAGGGCGGCCCGCTGATGCACGCGGTCGCGGCCAAGGCGGTCGCGCTGCGTGAGGCGGCCCAGCCCGAGTTCCAGACGTACGCCGCCCAGGTGGTGCGCAACGCGCAGGCGCTCGCCGCCGGGCTGGCCGACGAGGGCATGCGCCCGGTGTCCGGTGGCACCGACACCCACCTCGCGCTGATCGACCTGCGGGAGCTGGGGGTGACCGGCGCGGAGGCCGAGGCCCGCTGCGACGCCGCCTCGATCACCCTGAACAAGAACGCCATTCCGTACGACCCGCAGCCGCCGTTGGTGGCCTCCGGTATCCGGGTGGGCACACCGAGCGTCACCACGCAGGGCCTGCGCGAGGGTGAGCTGCGGCAGGTGGCCGCCCTGATCGCCCGCGCGGTACGCACGAACCCGGGTGAACCGGGTGGCGCCGACGCGCTGAGCACGATCGGCGCCGAGGTGGCCGAACTGGTCGCGGCTTTCCCGGCGTACCCCCGTGGCTGAGCCCGGGGTGGTCGAGCCCGCGAGCGACGGGCGGTGGCGGCTGCGGCACCTGCCGGTGCTGCTGGCCGCGTCGGCGGCGCTGGCCGTGGTCGCGGCCGTGGTGGGCGGGGTGACCGGTGGCGCGACGGGCGCGCTCGGCGCGGCGGCCGGGGTGGGCGTGACGGTGCTCAGCTACACCCTCACGACGGTGGTGCTGGCGCGGGCCGACCAGGTCAACCCGCAGTTGCTGCTGCCGCTCGGGCTGGGGCTGTACGTGCTGAAGTTCACCCTGTTGGGTGTCGTCCTGGTGGCGGTGGCGTCGACCGGTTGGGCGGGGTTGGTCCCGCTCTGCCTCGGCATCGTCGCCGGGGTGGCAGTGTGGACAGCGGCGCACCTCTGGTGGCTGACCACGGTGCACGCCCGCCGCTCCGGCTGACCTGGTCGTCGACACGGGTGTCCCACCTAGCGGACGCGCGGCAATGTGTCGGCCTCCGGTCATTTTCCGACGGGCGGAAGGGGAGTAGCGTGCCCACAGACGACGGCGCCCACGAGAAGCCCACACAACGACGGTTGTGCGGGGGGTGAGGCACAGCCTCGTCTTCCCGGCTGATATCGTTCGCCCCGTCATGGCTGATGACCAAACCCCCCGTCCCGCCGGTCAACCGGACGACTATCCGTCCGGCGCCGGTCAGGGTTGGACCGCGCTCAGCTACCTCATCGGAGGCATGCTCGTGTGGGGTTTCATCGGCTGGCTGGTCGACCAGTGGCTCGACACCGGTGGCGTCGCCACCGGGATCGGCTTCGTGCTCGGCATGGCTGGGGGCGTCATCCTGGTCATCCGCCGACTCGGCACGCCTACTTAGGAAGGGACGCGGTGTTCGGACAGGCGAACGTCCTGGCAGCGGGCCAGGCGGCATTCCCACCCAGTGTGGAGGACTTCTACCTGCCCGCGATCGTGCCCTGGGGCGCGGAGAACGCTCCGTGGTTCACCAAGTTCACCTTGATGATCTGGATCGCGGTCGGCGCCTTGATCATCTTCTTCCTGGCGACCTACCGGAACCCGAAGCTGGTGCCGACCAAGAAGCAGTGGTTCGCCGAGTCGATCTACGGCTTCGTGCGCAACAACATCTCGGTCGACATGATCGGGCACCAGGGCGTGCGGTTCGCCCCGTACTTCACGACGCTGTTCTGCTTCGTGCTGGTGACGAACGCCTTCGCGATCATCCCGTTCTTCCAGATCTCGCCGAACTCGCACATCGCCTTCCCGGCGATCCTCGCGGTGATCAGCTACGTGCTGTTCAACTACATCGGCATCCGGCACCACGGCTTCGGCAAGTACTTCAAGCACGCCCTGATCCCGCCGGCACCCTGGTACATCCTGCCGCTGCTGATCCCGATCGAGGCGTTCTCGACCTTCATCATTCGGCCGTTCTCGCTGGCCGTTCGTCTCTTCGCGAACATGTTCGCCGGCCACATGCTCCTGCTGGTCTTCACGCTCGGCGGCTTCGCGATGCTCAACGCCAACGCCTGGTTGGCGCCGGTCTCGGTGGTCTCCTGGGTGATGACCGTGGCGCTGACCCTCCTCGAGGCGCTCGTCATCGTCCTGCAGGCCTACGTCTTCACGGTCCTGAGCGCCAGCTACATCCAGGGCGCTCTCGCCGAAGAGCACTGATCCACGCACCAACCGTTGTCGTCCCGCGTGAGAGTCACGCGTGATAACCAGGAGGAACCACACCAATGGACGTTAGCGTTCTCGCCGCGGTCAACGGCAGCACCGCCGCCATCGGCTACGGCCTCGCGGCCATCGGCCCGGGCATCGGCGTTGGCCTGGTCTTCGCCGCCTACATCCAGTCGACCGCCCGGCAGCCCGAGTCGTCGCGCATGACCCTGCCGTACGTCTGGATCGGCTTCGCCGTCATCGAGGCGCTCGCCCTGTTCGGCATCGCCTTCGGCTTCATCTGGGCCAAGTAGTACCCGCCCCTTCCGACCGGGAGGTCACCCATGTTGTTCCTCCTCGCCGCCGAGGGTGGTGAGTCAGACCACAACCCGATCATTCCGATCTGGCAGGAGATCGTGGTCGGCACGGTCGCCTTCGCCGTGCTCTGCTTCGTGCTGATGAAGTTCGTCTTCCCGCGTATGGAGCAGACGTTCCAGGCTCGGGTCGACGCGATCGAGGGCGGCATCAAGCGCGCCGAGGCCGCCCAGGCCGAGGCGAACCAGCTGCTTGAGCAGTACCGCGCCCAGCTCGCCGAGGCGCGGACCGACGCCGCCAAGATCCGTGACGACGCGCGGGCCGACGCCGAGGGCATCCGGCAGGACATCCTCGCCAAGGCGCGGGAAGAGTCCGACCGGGTCATCCAGGCCGGCAAGGACGCGCTCGCCGCCGAGCGGGCCACCATCGTGCGCGAGCTGCGCGCGGAGGTCGGCACCATCGCGGTGGACCTGGCCAGCAAGATCGTCGGCGAGTCGCTGGCCGACGAGGCGCGGCGCAAGGGCACCGTCGACCGGTTCCTGAGCGGCCTCGAGAGCACGGGGGCCCGCTGATGCAGGCCGCCAGCCGGGAGTCGTACAAGGTCGCGGCCGAGGGCCTCGACGCGTACGTCCGCGGCGCGGAGCCGTCGGCGGTGGCCTCCACCGCCGACGCCATCCTCTCCGTGGCGACCCTGCTGCGGCGTGAGCCGCGGCTGCGTCGGGCGCTGTCCGACCCGGCTCGTTCCGGCGCGGACCGCGGCGCGCTGCTCGGCGACATGCTGGGTGGGCGGATCGGCGCGGACGCGCTCGACCTGCTCGTCACGCTGGTCTCGGGCCGCTGGTCGGCACCGTCGGAGTTGCTCGACGGCACCGAGCGCCTCGGCGTGGAGGCGCTGCTGGCCAGCGCCGACTCCGCCGGTGAGCTGGGCGAGGTGGAGGACGAGCTGTTCCGCTTCGGTCAGGTCGTGTCCGGTCAGTCGGCGCTGAGCAACGCTCTCGCCGACCCGGTCGCCCCGGTCGAGCAGCGGGCCACCCTGGCTCGCGAGCTGCTCGCCGGCAAGGCCCGGCCGGTCACCGTCAGCCTCGTCGAGGCTGCGCTCGCCGGCTTCGGCGGGCGTTCCTTCACCGGAGCGCTCACCCGGCTGGTCGAGCTGGCCGCCGACCGGCGTGACCGGCAGGTGGCGTACGTGACCGTCGCGGCCCCGTTGAGTGACGAGGACGAGCGTCGACTGGGTGCGAGCCTCGCCGCGATATACGGTCGGGAGGTGTCCGTCAAGCAGACGGTCGACCCCGCCGTTCTCGGTGGCGTGAGCGTCCGGGTCGGTTCCGACCTGTACGACGGCACCATCCTGCGCCGCCTCAACGAGACACGCAACGCGCTCGCGAAGCGCTGAACGGCTCACCGCCAGCAATGCGGTGGTTCCGCCGCCTCACGTTGGGGCGGCTCCGCCGCCGCAGCGCCTGGATTGACAGACGCCATTCGGACCGGTTGGTACTAGGTATCCCGGGCCCCTGAATTTTAAGGAAGCAGAGGATGGCCGAGCTGACCATCTCGACGGAGGAGATCCGCGGCGCCCTGGAGCGCTACGTCTCCTCCTACTCGTCCGACGTCTCCCGCGAGGAGGTCGGCACCGTCGCCGACACCGGCGACGGCATCGCCCACGTCGAGGGCCTGCCCTCGACCAAGACCAACGAGCTCCTGGAGTTCGAGGACGGCACGCTCGGCGTGGCGCTGAACCTCGACGTGCGGGAGATCGGCGTGGTCGTCCTCGGTGACTCCGCCAAGCTGGAGGAGGGGCAGCGGGTCAAGCGCACCGACCGCGTGCTCTCGGTTCCGGTCGGCGACGCGTTCCTCGGCCGCGTGGTCAACGCGCTCGGCCAGCCGATCGACGGCCTCGGCGACATCGCCGACGAGGGCTACCGCGAGCTGGAGCTGCAGGCTCCGAACGTGATGTCCCGGCAGTCGGTGTTCGAGCCGCTGCAGACCGGCATCAAGGCGATCGACGCGATGACCCCGATCGGTCGGGGCCAGCGGCAGCTGATCATCGGTGACCGCAAGACCGGCAAGACCACCGTCGCCCTGGACGCCATCCTCAACCAGCGCGACAACTGGCGCACCGGCGACCCGAAGAAGCAGGTCCGCTGCATCTACGTCGCCATCGGCCAGAAGGCCTCCACCATCGCCTCGATCAAGGGGCAGCTGGAGGAGGCGGGCGCGCTGGAATACACCACCATCGTCGCCTCGCCGGCGTCCGACCCGGCCGGCTTCAAGTACCTCGCCCCGTACACCGGCTCGTCCATCGGACAGCACTGGATGTACGGCGGCAAGCACGTTCTGATCGTCTTCGACGACCTGAGCAAGCAGGCCGAGGCGTACCGTGCCGTGTCGCTGCTGCTGCGTCGCCCGCCGGGCCGTGAGGCGTACCCGGGTGACGTCTTCTACCTGCACTCCCGCCTGCTGGAGCGCTGCGCGAAGCTCTCCGACGAGCTGGGTGGCGGCTCGATGACCGGTCTGCCGATCATCGAGACGAAGGCCAACGACATCTCGGCCTTCATCCCGACCAACGTCATCTCGATCACCGACGGCCAGATCTTCCTGGAGACCGACCTGTTCAACCAGGGCGTTCGTCCGGCGATCAACGTCGGTACCTCGGTCTCCCGGGTCGGCGGCGCCGCCCAGGTGAAGCCGATGCGCAAGGTCGCCGGCTCGCTGCGGCTCAACCTGGCCCAGTACCGCGAGCTGGAGGCGTTCGCCGCCTTCGCCTCCGACCTGGACAAGGCCTCGCAGAACCAGCTGAACCGGGGTTCGCGTCTGGTGGAGCTGCTCAAGCAGCCGAACTACTCGCCGTACCCGGTGCAGGAAGAGGTCGTCTCGGTCTGGTCCGGCGTCGAGGGCAAGCTCGACGACATCCCGGTCGGCGAGGTGCGGCGCTTCGAGGCGGAGTTCCTCCAGTACCTGCGGCACAAGCACGAGGGTGTCCTCGCGTCGATCGCCGACAACCAGTGGGGCGATGACATCATCAACTCCCTGGACACCGCGATCGGCGAGTTCAAGCAGGTCTTCCTCAACAAGGAGGATGAGCGCAAGGTCAACGACGCGCCGGCCGCTCCGCTCGAGGGTGACGAGAACCGCGAGACGGTGACCCGCTTCCGCGACGGCGCGACCGACCGCCCGGCCGAGAGCTGATCTGATGGCGGCCCAGGTACGCGTTCTTCGTCAACGAATCCGCTCGGCGAAGTCGATGAAGAAGATCACCAAGGCGATGGAGCTCGTGGCGACGAGCCGGATCGCCAAGGCCCAGGCGCGGGTGCAGGCGTCCCTGCCGTACGCCGAGGCCATCACCGGTGTGCTCACGGCGCTGGCGTCCAACGCGCGGATCGACCACCCGCTGCTCACCCCGCGCGAGCGGGTGCGGCGGGCGGGCGTCCTGTTGGTCACCAGCGACCGTGGCCTGGCCGGCGGTTACAGCTCCAACGCGATCAGGATGGCCGAGTCGCTGATCGCCCGCCTCAGGGCGGACGGCAAGGAGCCGGTGCTCTACGTCATCGGACGTAAGGGTGTCGGGTTCTACCGGTTCCGCGACCGGCCGATCGAGGCGAACTGGACCGGGTTCAGCGAGCAGCCGTCGTTCGAGGACGCCCGCGCCGTGGGTGAGACGCTGATCAAGGCGTTCACGGCCGGCGCGGACGACGTCGACGGTGGCGCTGGCGCGGACGGGGTGCGGGGCGTGGACGAGTTGCACATCGTCTACACCGAGTTCCACTCACTGATGACGCAGAACCCGGTTACCAAGGTCATCGGTCCGATGCAGGTCGAGGACCGGCCGCGCTCCGAGGGGCTGCTGCCGGCGTACGAGTTCGAGCCGGAGGCGGAGGCGCTGCTCGACGCGCTCCTGCCGAGGTACATCAACACGCGGATCTACGCGGCGTTGCTGGAGTCGGCGGCGAGTGAGTCGGCGGCACGGCGGCGGGCGATGAAGAGCGCCACCGACAACGCCGAAGAGATGATCGAGAAGTACACGCGTGAGATGAACTCGGCCCGTCAGGCCGGGATCACCCAGGAGATCAGCGAGATCGTCGGCGGCGCCAACGCGCTTGCCGCGTCGGGAAGTGAAGTGTGATGACTGCACCAGTAGAGACCAAGACGGCCACGGGTCGCGTGGTCCGGGTCATCGGCCCGGTCGTCGACGCCGAGTTCCCGCGCGACGGCATGCCGGCCCTGTTCAACGCCCTGAACGTCACCGTGAGCCTGTCCGGCGGTGAGAAGACGCTGACCCTGGAGGTCGCCCAGCACCTGGGTGACAACCTGGTCCGCGCGATCTCGATGCAGCCGACGGACGGTCTGGTTCGCGGCGCCGAGGTTCGCGACTCCGGTAAGCCGATCACCGTTCCGGTGGGCGACGCGGTCAAGGGCCACGTGTTCAACGCGATCGGCGAGGTGCTCAACCTCAAGGAGGGCGAGACCCTCAACCCGGACGACCACTGGGGTATCCACCGCAAGGCCCCGGCCTTCGCGGACCTGGAGCCGAAGACCGAGATGCTGGAGACCGGCATCAAGGTCATCGACCTGCTCGCCCCGTACGTCAAGGGCGGCAAGATCGGTCTGTTCGGCGGCGCGGGCGTGGGCAAGACGGTGCTCATCCAGGAGATGATCACCCGGGTTGCCCGTAACTTCGGTGGTACCTCGGTCTTCGCCGGCGTGGGTGAGCGCACCCGTGAGGGCAACGACCTGATCGCCGAGATGACCGAGTCCGGCGTCATCGACAAGACCGCGCTGGTCTACGGCCAGATGGACGAGCCGCCGGGCACGCGTCTGCGGGTCGCGCTCTCCGCGCTCACCATGGCGGAGTACTTCCGCGACGTGAAGAAGCAGGAGGTGCTGCTCTTCATCGACAACATCTTCCGCTTCACGCAGGCGGGTTCGGAGGTCTCCACCCTGCTCGGCCGGATGCCGAGTGCCGTGGGTTACCAGCCGACCCTGGCCGACGAGATGGGCGAGCTCCAGGAGCGGATCACCTCCGTCCGGGGCCAGGCCATCACCTCGATGCAGGCGATCTACGTGCCGGCGGACGACTACACCGACCCCGCCCCGGCCACCACGTTCGCCCACCTCGACGCGACCACCAACCTGGAGCGGTCGATCTCCGACAAGGGCATCTACCCGGCCGTGGACCCGCTGGCGTCCTCGTCCCGGATCCTCGCCCCGGAGTTCGTCGGCCAGGAGCACTTCCAGGTCGCCACCGAGGTGAAGCGGATCCTGCAGCGCTACAAGGACCTGCAGGACATCATCGCCATCCTCGGTATCGAGGAGCTCTCCGAGGAAGACAAGATCACCGTGGCCCGGGCCCGGCGGATCGAGCGCTTCCTCTCGCAGAACACCTACGCGGCGGAGCAGTTCACCGGCGTGCCGGGCTCGACGGTCCCGATCAAGGAGACCATCGAGGCGTTCCGCAAGATCAGCGAGGGTGAGTACGATCACTTCCCCGAGCAGGCGTTCTTCATGTGCGGCGGTCTCGAGGACCTGGAAGCCAAGGCTGAGGAGCTGATGAAGGCCTGACAGCCCTCGTCGTACCTGTACCGCAAAAGACTGCCCCGGCAATGTCGGGGCAGTCTTTTGTTCATCTTCACGTCTTACCATCGTCGCGGTCCGTTACTCGTGGTCGTCACTCACGTGGCAGCCGAGATACGGTCGGTCCGCGCGTTCGCCATCACGAGCGCGGACGAGTGCAACCTTTCGACGACGTGAGCCCGTCTCCTCTGCGTGGGCGTAGCGAACGGAGATGAGTGTGGGTAAGGCCGGCAAGAAGGGCCGCAAGTCGTCCATGTGGCGGGGCGTGCCGCGCTGGGCCAAGGTGTGCACCGTGTTCGGCCTGGTGCTGACCATGCTCAGCGGCGGTGTGCTGGTCGGCACCGAGGTGCTGATGGCCCGCTACGAGGGCGCCGTCGGCAAGGCCGACCTCTTCGGTGACCAGGCGGCGGGCGCCAAGGAGAAGAAGAGCGACATCAAGGGCCCGCTCAACCTCCTGCTGGTCGGCATCGACCCGCGTACGCCGACGGCGGCGCCGCTGGCCGACTCGATCATGGTGCTGCACGTCCCGGCGTCGATGGACCGGGCCTACCTCTTCTCGCTGCCGCGGGACCTCTACGTCGACATTCCGGCCTTCAAGAAAGCCAACTTCAACGGCGAGTCGACGAAGATCAACGCAGCCATGTCGTTCGGCAGTCAGGTGCCCGGCAAGAACCCCGACGCGGCGCGGGGGTTCGAGCTGCTGGCCACGACGGTGCAGAACGTGACCGGCATCAAGCGGTTCGACGCCGGTGCCATCATCAACTTCACCGGCTTCCAGAAGATCGTCGACGCGATGGGCGGCGTCGACATGTACGTCGAGCGGGACGTGAAGTCGGAGCACAAGCAGCCGGACGGCAAGCCCCGGCCGGGCAACCCGCACGGCTACGGCTACATCGGCCCGCAGGCGGTCTACAAGAAGGGCAACCACCACCTCAGCGGGTGGCAGGCTCTGGACTACGTCCGGCAGCGCTACGAGCGCAACGGTGTCCCGGACGCCGACTACGGCCGGCAGCGGCACCAGCAGCAGTTCGTCAAGGCGATGGTCGGGCAGGCATTCAGCGCCGACGTGGTCGCCAACCCGATCAAGCTGGACAAGGTGCTGCGCGCCGCCGGCCAGTCCCTGATCTTCAACGGTCGGGGCAACAGCGTTGTCGACTTCGGGCTCGCCCTCAAGAACATCCGCCCGAACACCATCCAGATGATCAAGCTTCCCGGTGGCGGGCTCTTCGAGGGCAAGACCTACAAGGGTGAGCAGTTCCAGGCAGGCGTCCCGGACTTCTTCACCGCCCTGCACAATGAACAACTGGACCCGTTCCTGCTCGAGCACCCGGAATTCCAGAACAAGACCAAGTAGCCGTGGCGCAGCTCTCGCCACCCGCGTTGGGGGCGGCGCGGCGGCACGACTAGACTTTCGGCAATCCGCCGCCGCAGCAAGGAGACAGCGTGGCAAAGCAGCTTCACGTCGAGCTCGTCGCCGTCGAGGAGAAGGTCTGGTCCGGTGAGGCCGAGATGGTCGTCGCCCGGACCACCGAGGGCGAGCTCGGTGTCCTGCCGGGTCACGCGCCGCTGCTCGGCCAGCTCGCCGAGCCCGGTCAGGTCCGCATCAAGCTGGCCGGCGGCGAGCAGGTCTCGTACGAGGTGGCCGGCGGCTTCCTCTCGGTGAGCGCCGAGGGCGTCACCGTGCTGGCCGAGAGCGCGACCCCGGTTTCCGCGCAGAGCCGCTGAGTCACACCGGGGATGGAGATCGTCGAAGGGATCGGGGTCGGCGTCGCCGTCATACTCGTCGCGCTTCTCGTGCTCTTCGTCCGGCGGGCCCTCGTGACCCGCAGCGGTGGCATCATCCGGCTCAGCGTCCGGGTCACCACCGTGCTCGACGGGCGTGGCTGGTCGCCCGGCTTCGGCCGGTTCGCCGCTGACGAGCTGCGCTGGTATCGAATGTTCAGCTTCGCGATCCGCCCCAAGCGGGTTCTCTCCCGCAAGGATCTCGCGGTCGAGCGCCGACGGTTGCCCGAAGGGCAGGAACGGCTCTCCATGCCGGCCGACTGGGTGATCCTCCGCTGTACGAGTCACCACGCACCGGTGGAGATCGCCATGGCGCGATCGACCGTGACCGGTTTCCTCTCCTGGCTCGAGGCCGCCCCTCCGGGGGCGGTCTCGCCGCGTCTGGCCTCCCAGGACTGGCCGGCTGCCTGAGCCGTGCCGGCTGTCGGTGTCCCGCTCGAATGGATCCCGGAACGAAAAATTGGGCCACGGCAAGCCGTGGCCCAATTTGTTGCTGCGTGACTAGCAGCTCGAGGTCCGCCAGCGGTGCGATCGCAGGTTCTCGTAGATGTCGTTCATGAACTGGTCGTTCTGTCCGAGGCATCCGTACGTGCCGGTGTAGTTCGCGCCGGAGTAGAAGTACACGGACCGGTAGCTCGTGCTCCGGCCCCGGTTCTCGGCCGAGCGGACCACCTGGTTGTCCGCCCAGGAACACACGACGGGCGCGTTGAACCAGTCATTGTCTGCGTTGCTCCAGCTACACATCGAGCCGGTGGCGTTGCTGCCGCTCCAGACGCAGAAGTCCCCGACCGGGCACGTGGCGGCTGCCTGTGCCGGCAGGGCCATTCCGAAGACGAGTAGCGACATCATTCCGAGCGTGGCGACGAGCCTGCGTGCGATCCTCACAAATCTCCCCGTTCATCGGCAGTTCGCGGCAGCCGATCGATGCCGCCCCCCAGACCCTATACATAGGACAGTTGGACGTCGATAAATATCGAGTGACGGCGAAGCGAACCGGGCGTGATTCCACGCCTGGCCGGGTCAGGTGGGAGTGAGAGAACCGCCCCGACGTCGGCAAGTCGGCCGGCGTGCCGACGACGGTGGCGGGCCGGGTCGGAGGGGGCTGGTTGGGAATTCGCCGGGACCACGCGTGGTAGCCGCGAGATCGGGAACCCCACACCCGTACGACGCAGACGGTCAGCGGTTGCCGCCCGGCACCCATAGCACATCGCCCGCCGGATTTGCCGTTCTTGACAGGATAAAGAGCAGATCGGAGAGCCGGTTGAGATACTTTGCCGGGAGCGGGCTGGTCCGGTCCGGATCGTGGCTGACCAGCGCCCACGCTGCCCGCTCGGCGCGCCGGGCGATGGTCCGCGCCACGTGCAGCAGCGCCGCGCCGGCGGTGCCGCCGGGGAGGATGAAGGAGTCGAGCTTGCTCAGGCGCGCGTTGTACTCGTCGCACCAGCCCTCCAGGCGCTCGACGTACTCCTCGGTTACCCGCAGCGGCGGGTACTTCGGCTCCGGCTCGACGGGCGTGGACAGGTCGGCGCCGACATCGAACAGGTCGTTCTGTACCGACGCCAGGACGGCCCGCAGCTCCTCGTCGAGCTGGCCCAGGGCGAGTGCGACCCCGATCGCCGCGTTGCACTCGTCGACATCCGCGTACGCGGCGATCCGTGGATCGGTCTTCGGGACCTGCTCGTTGTTGCTCAGCCTGGTCATGCCGGCGTCGCCGGCCTTGGTGTAGATGCGCGTGAGGTGGACGGCCATGACGCACAGCCTACGGATACCGGAACTGACGATCCCCGCTCGGCCGGACACGACAGCCGGCTGGCCAGCGGTGGTGGGTCCGGGCGACGCCGGTGACACGGCGGTCAACGACGTCGACGTCATCCGGGTCTGCGGTGCGGCCCGGCTGGCGGGCACCGTGCACGTCGTCGGCGCCAAGAACTCGGCACTGAAGTTGATGGCCGCCGCGCTGCTCGCTCCCGGCCGCAGCGTGATCACCAACGTTCCGCGGATCACCGATATCGCGATCATGGGGGAGGTCCTGCGGCGGCTGGGCTGTGACGTCCGGTTCGACACGGACCACCCCGTCGATCCGATGGTGGCGCGGGGCGGCGTCGCCCGGTCCCGCTCGGTCACCATCGACGTACCCGAGCAGCCGGGCGCGGAGGCCGACTACGACCTGGTCCGGCGGCTGCGCGCGTCGATCTGCGTGCTCGGCCCCCTGCTGGCCCGTCGTGGCTACGTGCGGGTGGCCCACCCGGGCGGCGACGCGATCGGCTCACGTGGCCTGGACATGCACATCTCCGGGCTGACCCGGATGGGCGCGGAGATCTCCGGTGAGCACGGGTTCGTCATCGCCGAGGCCCCGCACGGGCTGCGCGGCGCCGACATCGTGCTGGACTTCCCGAGCGTGGGGGCGACCGAGAACCTGGTCATGGCAGCGGTGCTGGCCCAGGGCGCCACGACGATCGACAACGCGGCCCGGGAGCCGGAGATCGTCGACATCTGCACGATGCTCAACCAGATGGGCGCGCGGATCTCCGGCGCCGGCACGTCCACCCTGCGGATCACCGGCGTGCCCGGCCTGCAGCCGGTGCGGCACGCCACAGTGGGGGACCGGATCGTCGCCGGCACCTGGGCGTTCGGCGCCGCGATGACGCGTGGCGACGTGACGGTCACCGGCCTGGACCCGGCCTACCTGGAGGTCGCGCTGGACAAGGTCGTCGCGGCCGGCGGCCTGGTCGAGACGCGGGGCGACGGCTTCCGGGTACGCATGGACGACCGGCCCCGCGCGGTGGACGTGGTGACCCTGCCGTACCCCGGCTTCGCCACCGATCTGCTGCCGATGGCGATCGGGCTGGCCTCGGTCAGCGACGGCGCATCCCTGATCACGGAGAACATCTTCGACGGCCGGTTCATGTTCGCCAACGAGATGATGCGGCTCGGCGCGGACATCAAGACCGACGGGCACCACGCCGTGGTCCGGGGTCGGGAGCGGCTGTCCGGGGCGCCGGTACGCGCCACCGACATCCGCGCCGGCGCCGGGCTGATCATCGCCGGACTCTGCGCGGACGGACCCACCGAGGTCTCGCACGTGCACCACGTCGACCGGGGTTACCCGGACTTCGTGGCCGACCTGCGTGCGCTCGGCGTGGCGGTGGAGCGGGGCACCGCGCCCGAGGAGCCGTCGCTGGAGATCTGAGACCCCGCTGCGCCTCTCGCGGTCTCAGGTGGCCTGCAGCGAGGCGCGCACGTGCCGTCGGGCGTCGTGGATGCGTGACTTCAGGGTGCCGACCGGGATGGAGAGGTGGTCGGCGATCTGGTCGTAGGTCAACTGGCACAGGTCGCGCAGTACGAGCGGGGCGACCAGTTCGGGTCGGTGCGCCTCCAGCCGTTCCAGCGCGTCGAGCAGGTCGAGCCGGGAACCGGCGATCACGCTCGTGGTGCGGGGGTCGGCGGTGTCGAGCGGGAGCTGGGGCGTGGACTGCTCCTCGGCCCGACGCTTGAGGCTCCGATACGTCTGCCGGGCGCAGTTGGCGGTGACGATGTGCAGCCAGGTGGAGAACTTCGACCGGCCGGCGAAGCTGTCAATCTTGCGGGCGACCTGTAGAAGGGCGTCCTGGCACGCCTCCTCGGCGTCCTGCCGGCAGGGCAGGAGGCGTAGGCACTGCCGCATGACCTGCGGGCCGATCCTGATCAGCAACGCGTCGAGTGCGGCAGCGTCCCCTTTGGCGGCACGATCGGCCAGCTCCTCGATATCAAGATCGTCTGGCATGCTCAGGCCCCGTTCCTCAGCGTTTAGTCGGCCATAATACGGGCGTGTCAGTACCCGGCAGGATCGGCCGATACCGCGTTGTAGGGCGTATCGGATCCGGAGCGTTCGCCACCGTGTGGCTCGGCGCCGACGATGCTCTGGACGCCTCCGTCGCGATCAAGGTGCTGGCCGACAACTGGTCGTACCACTCCGATCTGCGGGAGCGGTTCGAGCAGGAGGCGCGGATCATGCGCCGGACGGACTCGAGCCTGCTCGTGCGTGTGCTCGACGTCGGTGAGCTGCCGGACGGACGCCCGTACCTGGTGATGCCGTACGCGGCCGGTGGCACCCTCGCGGATCGACTCGCTGCGGGACCGATGTCCGTCCGGGAGGCGCTGCTCGTCGCCTCCGACATCACCCGCGCCGTCATGGTGCTGCACGAGGCCGGCGTGCTGCACCGGGATCTCAAGCCGTCCAACGTGTTGTTTCAACCGGCGGCGGGTCGGGATCGGGTGCTCGTCGCCGACCTTGGCCTGGCCAAGGCGCTCGCCAACGCGTCCGGCTTCACGATCGCGGCCGGCACACCCGGCTACATGCCGCCCGAGCAGGCCACCGCCGGTGGCGGTCTGGACATCCGCGCGGACGTGTACGCGATCGGCGCGACGACCTACCACATGGTGACCGGCCGCCCGCCCGACCCGGCATGGTCCGCTGGCAGCCGATCGGGCCGGGCCGGACGTTCTCTCCCCCGTCCGTCCCAGCTTCGGCCCGGAGTCCCCTCCGAAGTGGACGACCTGGTGCGGCGTGCGCTGCATCCCGACCCGCGGCAACGCTGGGCGTCCGCCGCGGTGATGCTCGAGGAACTCCAGCGGGTCATCGCGTCGACGGAGCGGGAGGCCGGCCGTGGTCGGTTCGTGCGGCAGTTGGGGAGGGTCGTCGGCGTCGGGGTCGCCCTGGGCGCCCTGCTGGCGACGACCGGTTCCAGCTCCACCTTGTCGGAACGGTCCGGGTGGGTTCGCGTACACGATGTCTCCGGCGCCCTTTCGGTCGCGGTGCCGGCGAACTGGGCCGGCCAGGTGAAGGACGCCGGCTGGGACCCTTCGGTGCTGCGCCTCGCGGCCGGCCAGGCGCCGGGTCTCGTGGTGGCCCCGGATCTCGCCGTCTGGCCGGATCCGGCGAGTGGGATGCCCGGTGTGTTCGTCGGGGTGAGCAGGGCCCTGCTCGGCGGCGACCTGGCGCCGGCGTTACCCAGCCACGCCTCCTGTGTCCAGCAGCCCGACCGGACCTTGGACGTGGGCGGCGACCGGGCGCTGGTACGGCGGTGGACCTCGTGTGCCGCCTCCGTCTCGTTCAGCGAGGTCGTGATCGCCGTGCCGCAGCGTCGCTACGGCGTCTACCTGCAGATCAAGCAGGTCGGCGACGCGGACCTGACCGACGAGATCCTGGCCGGCCTGCGGTTGTCCAGCGCGCTGGCGCCGCAGGCCGGCCGTTTCGGGTCCGTCTACTCGTAGCAGTCCTGGTTCGCGTACTGGAGGGTCAACTGGACGACCTTGCCCTTGATCGTCTCGATGCGGTAGACGGCCTTGCTGTTGCCGGGGGTCTTCGCGAAGCCACGACCGTTCGTCGCGTCTCCGTCGGCCGCCGTCCAGGCCGGGTAGATCCGCAGCATCTCGGCGCTCGACATGCCGATGCGTGCTCCCTCGGGCGTCTTGATCCCCTCGTACGCGTCGATGGTCGCGATACCCAGCGTCGACGAGAGAAGGACGGCCCCCTCCTCGCTGCGGGCGGCGCGCAGGTACGACGGCGTGCAGCCGCCCGTGTTGCTGGCGAACGCCCGCAGCAGTCCCGTCCCGGTGGCCTGCTGGCGGGTCATGCCGAGCTTGAGTGAACCGATGCCGTTCGGACCCAGGACGAGCGACGTGGGGCGGGTCGCGGTGCTGGACGGCCGGGCGGACGGCGTCGAGGAGGGAGAGGTCGAGGAGGGAGAGATAGGCGGCGGGATGGGGCTGCCGGTGGTGACCGCGCTGGTCGTCGGTTCGGGCGAGCCGGCCGGCGCGGCGTTGCCGTCCTGGTGTGCGGGCGACGAGCACGCCGCGACGAGCAGGAGGCAGGTGAGGGTTCCGACCATGGACGTTGCGCGCATCATGAGCTCCAGGCTGTTGCCACTTGTTGGTTGTCGTAGGGTTCGATGCACCCACTCGGGAGTTTGTTCGCTCCGGCGAGTCGCGAATTCGTCACCTGCCCTTAGTCATCGTTCAGGCTCGCCGACTAGGGTGCAGGCAGGCACTCAATCGCAGTGAGGGAGAAGCAGATGGCGGGTCGACTCGCGGTCGTCGGGGCCGGGCTGATGGGCTCCGGCATCGCCCAGGTGGCGGCGCAGGCGGGCTGGCAGGTGACGCTGCGCGACCTGGACGACGCGGCCACCACCCGGGGGCTCGGCGGCATCCGGAAGTCGCTGGAGAAGTTCGCCGAGAAGGGCAAGATCGAGGCGTCCGACGTCGAGGCGACCCTCGCGCGGATCACCCCGACCACCGACCTGGAGGCGGCGGCGGACGCGGACATCGTGGTCGAGGCGGTCTTCGAGCGGCTGGAGATCAAGCACGAGGTGTTCCGGGCGCTGGACAAGATCTGCAAGTCCGACGCGGTGCTCGCCACCAACACGTCGGCCATTCCGGTCACCCAGATCGCGGCGGTCACCGAGCGGCCGGAGGCCGTCGTCGGCACCCACTTCTTCTCCCCGGTGCCGATGATGCAGCTCTGCGAGCTGGTGCGCGGCTACAAGACCAGCGACGCCACGCTCGACACGGCGCGCGCCTTCGCCGAGGAGATCGGCAAGACCGTCGTCGTGGTCAACCGCGACATCGCCGGCTTCGTCACCACGCGGCTGATCTCCGCCCTGGTCATGGAGGCGGTCAAGCTGGTCGAGTCGGGCGTGGTGTCCGCCGAGGACCTGGACACCGCCTGCCGGCTCGGCTTCGGGCACGCCATGGGTCCGCTGGCCACCACCGACCTGACCGGCGTGGACGTGCTGCTGCACGCCTCGAAGAACATCTACACCGACACGGCCGACGAGAAGTTCTTCCCGCCGGAGCTGCTCCAGCGCATGGTCACCGCCGGTGACCTGGGCCGCAAGACCGGCAAGGGCTTCTACACGTACTGAGCGGGTGACGACCGGGGCGGGGCTGCCCGCCCCGGTCGGCCCGCTCAGCCGTCGCGCTTGGTGGTCCAGCGGAAGGTGGTCAGGCAGAGCACGAGCCCGATCACACACCACAGGGCCAGTACCAGGGCGACCCGCCCCAGCTCGAACGAGCCGCCCGGCTCCTGCGCCCCGAAGCTCTCCGGCAGGAACACCGACCGCAGGCCCTGGCACATCCACTTGAGCGGGAAGAACGCGGCGACCTGCTGCATCCAGGTGGGCAGGTCGGTGAAGACGAAGAACACCCCGGAGATGAACTGGAGCACCAGCGCGACCGGAGTCACCACCGCCGAACCGCTGCGGGCGGTGCGGGCCAGCGACGAGATGGCGATGCCGCACAGGGTGCAGGCGGTCACCCCGAGCACGGAGACCCAGCCGAAGGTGAACCACTTCCCGGCGGTGCCCGGCAGGTTCAGGTCGAACAGCGCCACCGCGACGGCCAGCAGCAGCGCGGTCTCGGCGATCCCGATCGCCACCACCATGATCACCTTGCCGGCGAACCAGACCCACTTCGGCATCGGCGTGCCCCGGTAGCGCTTGAGCACCCCCCGGTCCCGCTCGATCGGGATCCAGATGCCCAGGTTCTGGAAGCTCACCGTCATCAGGCCGGTGGCGATCATGCCGGTGATGAAGTACTGGGTGAACCGGACCCCGCCGCCGATCGTCCCGTGGAAGATCGACGCGAAGATCAGGATCATGATGATGGGGAAGCCCATCGTGAAGACCACGGACTCCCGGCTGCGCAGGAACTGGGTGATCTCCAGTCGGCCCTGGCGCAGGGCGAGCGTGCCGACGCCCGGCCGTCGGCCCGGGGTCGCGGCGACCGGCGTCGCCGGCTTCGTCGTGGTCGTCATCGCGAATGTCCGATCATCGTGAGGTAGACGTCCTCCAGGGTCGGCCGGGTCACCGTGAGCCCGGGGACCTCGCCGCCGTAGCGCGCGGCCAGGTCGGCCACGAGGGCCGTCGGCGTCGCGCTCTGCGCTCTCTCCCACGTCCCTTCCGGGGTACGCCAGGAGACCGTCGCGAGCGCATCCTGGCGGTTGCCCAGCCGGTTGGGCGCGGCTACCTCGACCAGCCGGCCGCCGGCGATCACGCCGACCCGGTCGGCGAGCGCCTCCGCCTCGTCCAGGTAGTGCGTGGTGAGCACGATCGTGGTGCCGGCTGCGGCGAGGTCGCGGATCAGCTCCCAGAACTCGCGGCGGGCCTCCGGGTCGAAGCCGGTGGTCGGCTCGTCGAGGAAGAGCAGCTCGGGGCGGCCGATGATGCCCAGCGCCACGTCGAGGCGGCGCTTCTGCCCGCCGGAGAGGGTGTGCGTACGAGCCTTCGCCTTCGCCGCCAGCCCGACCCGTTCGATCACCTTGGCGGGGTCGTCCGCGTCCGGATAGAACCCGGAGAAGTGCCGGACCACCTCGGCCACGGTCAGCTCGTCGAACTCGCCGGTGCCCTGGAGCACGATGCCGACCCGGGAGCGCCAGTCGGCGTCCGGTCGGGCCGGGTCAACGCCGAGCACGGACACCTCACCGGCGTCCCGGTGCCGGTAGCCCTCCAGGATCTCCACGGTCGTGGTCTTGCCCGCGCCGTTCGGGCCGAGCAACGCGAACACCTCGCCCCGGTGGACGTCGAGGTCCACGCCCGCCACCGCCACGTTGTCGCCGTACGCCTTGCGCAGCCCTCGGACGGAGATGGCCAGCTCGTCATCCATGCGTCCAGTGTGCGTCCTGGTGGCCACCGGTCGACGCCCGGGGTGTGGCGGTGCCGGCCACGGCGGGCGCTTCGCACCCGGCCGTCCTCGACATGGACCTGTGTGGTTTTCCACAACGTCTTCTACTGAACGGTAACTTAGACTCCGGCCATGGATGAGACGCCGACCCGGCTGCCCGAGCGGGACCGCCCGTGGGTCATGCGCACGTACGCCGGCCACTCGTCGGCCGCCGCGACCAACGCGCTCTTCCGCCGCAACCTCGCCAAGGGGCAGACCGGCCTGTCGGTCGCCTTCGACCTGCCCACCCAGACCGGCTACGACCCCGACCACGAGCTGGCCGCCGGTGAGGTGGGCCGGGTCGGCGTGCCGGTGGCCCACCTCGGCGACATGCGGGCGCTCTTCGACGGCATCCCGCTCGCCGGGACGAACACCTCGATGACCATCAACGCGCCGGCGATGTGGCTGCTCGCCCTCTACGCGGCCGTGGCCACCGAGCAGGGGTCGAGCGCCGACCTGCTCGCCGGCACCACCCAGAACGACATCATCAAGGAGTACCTGTCCCGGGGGACGTACATCTTCCCGCCGGCGGCCTCGCTGCGGCTGACGGCGGACGTCATCGCGCACACCCTGACGACGATGCCGAGGTGGAACCCGGTCAACGTCTGCTCGTACCACCTTCAGGAAGCTGGCGCGACACCCGTGCAGGAGGTCGGCTTCGCGCTGGCCACCGCCGTCGCCGTCCTCGACGCGGTCCGCGACTCCGGTCAGGTGCCCGCCGAGCGGATGGGTGACGTGGTGCAGCGGGTCTCGTTCTTCGTCAACGCCGGGGTGCGTTTCGTCGAGGAGATCGCCAAGATGCGCGCGTTCGGCGTGCTGTGGGACGGGATCACCCGGGAGCGGTACGGCGTCACCGAGGCCCGGCAGCGGCGGTTCCGCTACGGCGTACAGGTCAACTCGCTCGGCCTCACCGAGGCACAGCCGGAGAACAACATCCAGCGCATCGTGCTGGAGATGCTCGGCGTGACGATGTCCCGCGACGCCCGAGCCCGTGCCGTGCAACTGCCGGCCTGGAACGAGGCGCTCGGCCTGCCCCGGCCCTGGGACCAGCAGTGGTCGCTCCGGATGCAGCAGGTTCTGGCGTACGAGTCGGACCTGCTCGAATACCCCGACCTCTTCGCCGGTTCGCACGTGATGACCGCACTCGTCGACGAGATCGTCAGCGGGGCGCGCGTGGAGCTGGACGCCGTGTTGGAGATGGGCGGTGTGGTGGCCGCCGTGGAGACGGGCTATCTCAAGAGCGCGCTGGTCGCCTCGCTGGCCGAGCGCCGTCGCCGGATGGAGTCCGGACTCGACGTGGTGGTCGGCGTCAACCGCTTCGCCGAGACCGAACCATCCCCGTTGACGGCGGCGGGCGCCGAGGCCGTCGAACAGGTCGATCCCATGGTCGAGGCGGTCGCCGTCGCCTCCGTACGCGAGTGGCGTGCCGGGCGGGACGGCGCGGCGGTCGACGCGGCACTGGCCCGGCTCCGCGCGGACGCCGCGACCACCGCCAACCTGATGCCGGCGACCCTGGAGTGTGTACGGGTCGGGGTGACCACCGGGGAGTGGGCCGGCGCGCTGCGCGACGTCTTCGGTGAGTACCGGGCGCCGACCGGCCTGTCCGGCGCCACCGGCAGCGGCGGCGACGCGGGTCTCGCGGCGGTCCGCGAGCGGGTGGCCGCCACCGCCCGCGAGCTGGGCAGCGGACGGCTGCGGTTGCTGGTCGGCAAGCCCGGCCTGGACGGGCACTCAAACGGCGCCGAGCAGATCGCGGTACGCGCCCGCGACGCCGGCTTCGAGGTCGTCTACCAGG
The DNA here is from genome assembly GCF_040675055.1 of Micromonospora sp. NPDC049662. Taxonomy (NCBI): domain Bacteria; kingdom Bacillati; phylum Actinomycetota; class Actinomycetes; order Micromonosporales; family Micromonosporaceae; genus Micromonospora; species Micromonospora sp. NPDC049662. The sequence goes on along the minus strand of NZ_JBFAOC010000025.1, from coordinate 67,481 downwards.
GCATCCGGCTGACCGCCGGCCAGATCGTCGCCGCCGCCGTCGAGGAGGACGTCGACCTGGTCGGGCTGTCCGTGCTGTCCGGCTCACACCTGGCGGCCGTGCCCGCGGTGCTCGACGGGCTGCGGGCCGCCGGCCGGGCGGACCTGCCCGTGGTGGTGGGCGGCATCATCCCCGCCGGTGACGCCGACACCCTGCTCGCCGCCGGGGTGGCCCGGGTCTTCACCCCGAAGGACTTCGCCCTCACCGGGATCATCGATGACCTGGTGACGGTCATCCGGCGGGCCAACGACCTGCCCTGACCCGGTCCCGTCGGAGTCAGCGACCGGCGTACGTCATGCAGTCGGCCAGGTCGTTGTCCGGCCCCACCTTGATCGACGAGGCGTGGCACTCCAACTGCTCGTTGTGTCGGCAGTCGGAACGCTGGCAGGCGCCCACCTGCGCGGTGAGGCCGTCCAACCCGCCCCGCACGGGCGACTCGACGAAGGTGTGGCAGTGCGCGTGGTCCATGCTGCCGATGGTGATGGCGAAGGCGTGGCAGTCACCGCCCTGGTTGTACGCGCATGCCGCGACGACGCATTCCTGGACTCGGGGCATCTCCATTGCAGTGGTCATGCCAACCTCCTCTAGGCTCCTGCCCCGATATTAGGCATTTGCCGGCCTGCGCTCACCCCGATACGCCCGTCTGGCCACCCCGGCGCGTGATCGGCGATGCCAGGCGTGATCGGCGATGCCCGGCGTGATCGGCGATGCGGGCGTGATCGGCGAGGTCGGCGTGATCGGCGATGCCGGCATGATCGACACGAGATCACCGATATCGCGGTGTCAATCGGCCCCGGATACCCCGACTTCGGCGATGTCGAGTCGATCATCGCTCGGATGCGCCCCCGCCGGTCCCCGTCGGCCCCGCCGCCCCCGCTGGCCGCGGCGATCGCTGGCCGCGCCGATCGCGCTGGCCCCTGCGCCCCGCCGATCGCGCTGCCGGCCGGGGTTATGTCCCGTTTTGGACTCTGCGCGAGGTGGCCTCGTGCGCAAGACCCGGATCATCGCCCCCCGGGAATGACCCCGGGCCGCAGGTCGTTGGACCCGGACTCGGCGCGACGGGCCCCGCCCGTTCGCGGGCCTGCCGGTCTGCGGGAATGGCCCCGGGCCGCAGGTCGTTACACCCGGTCCCGGCACGGCGAGCCCCGCTCCCCGCGGATCGTCAGCCCCCGGGAATGGCCCCGGACCGCGGGTCGTTACACCCGGTCCCGGCACGACGAGCCCTCGCGGATCGTCGGCCCCCGGGAATGGCCCCGCCCCCCGGGTCGTTACACACGGACCGGCCGCCACGAGCCCCCCCCGCTCGCAGGCCGCCCCCCAGACTTTGAGCGCCCGGACGAGGTGCTGACACCCCCGTCACCTGATCCCCCGAACGGTGACAGGTGGATGTTTCCTACCCCCGAAGGAGCAACCCCCATGAACACGATCTTCCGCAAGAGCATGCTGTCCATCGCTGGTCTCGCGTTCGCCGGTGGCGTCTTCGCCGGCCCCATCGCCGCCCACGCCAACCCGGTCGACGCCAAGCCCGCCGCCGCCGCGGTGCAGACCACCGCACCCAAGCCGCAGGGCGACCAGTCCCACATCGACCTCAACGGCGAGCAGACCGCCAACGCCAAGGCCATCATCGCCGCCACCAAGAAGGCCGGCCTGCCCGAACGGGCCGCGGTCATCTCCATCGCGACGAGCCTGCAGGAGTCGAAGCTGGAGAACCTGGGTCACCTCGGCGACGCCAACGACCACGACTCGCTGGGTCTGTTCCAGCAGCGCCCGTCGAGCGGTTGGGGCACCCCGGAGCAGATCACCAACCCCGAGTACTCCACCACCGCGTTCCTCAAGGGCCTGCGTCAGGTTGACGGCTGGCAGGACATGCCCCTGACCGACGCCGCCCAGACCGTCCAGGTCTCCGCCTACCCCGACGCCTACGCCCAGTGGGAGCAGCAGGCCACCGACCTGGTCGCCCACAACTGGAACAGCTAAGAACACGCAGATGGCCGGCACCCCGACAACGGGTGCCGGCCATCGCCGTACCTTCGGATTGCCCCTCAGACGCGGAAGCCAGCGGCGCGGGCCGCCTGACGTTCTCGGCGGCGTTCGGAGCGTCGACGCAGGAACCAGTAGACGAAGCCGACCAACCCCACCAGGAAGGCGAGTACGAGCACCGGCAGGATGACCGCGACCAGGGACATGACCACGCTCGTCGCGTCCTCGGCGGTGCTGGCCACCGGGGCGCCGAACCCGGCGGTGGTCGCGTTGATCACCGGGCGTGCGGCGGACTTGAGCAGGTGTACACCGAAGGCGAGGAGTACGCCGGTGGCGACCGGCACCCACTGGTGGCTGGAGAAGAAGCTCCCCGGGTCGCTGACGGTCACGGTCTCCGACGACGAGCCGGCCCCGAAGGCGAGGCCACCGGCGGTGGGCCGGACGACGGTCTGCACCACGTCGTTGACGTGGTCGACGACCGGCACCTTGTCCGCCACCATCTCGACGGCGAGCAGGACGGCAAGGATGACGATGACCCAGCCGTTGCCGAGCCACGTCCAGCCGCTGGGCAGGTCGATCAGGTTGGTGTAGCGGCCGAGCAGGCCGAGGACGAGCAGGGGTATGTAGGCGTTCAGCCCTGCCGAGGCGGCGAGGCCGGTGCCGGTGAGAACTTCGAACACGGTCTCAGCATCGCACCGACGCGCCAGTGCCGCTCGGTGGCGGTGGCGGACTGCTCGGCTACCCTCGTCGGGTGCGGTTGGTCATTGCGAAGTGCTCGGTGGACTACGTCGGACGGCTCTCGGCTCACCTGCCGCCGGCGACTCGGCTGTTGATGGTGAAGGCGGACGGGTCGGTGTCGATTCACGCCGACGACCGTGCGTACAAGCCGCTGAACTGGATGAGCCCGCCGTGCCGGCTGGAGGAGGCCCCCGGCGTGTGGCGGGTGGTCAACAAGGCCGGCGAGGAGTTGCGGATCACCCTGGAGGAGGTCTTCCAGGACACCTCGTACGAGCTGGGTGTCGATCCCGGCCTGCGTAAGGACGGGGTGGAGGCACACCTGCAGGAGTTGCTGGCGGCCAACCCGACCGTGCTGGGCGAGGGGTTCACGTTGGTGCGCCGCGAGTACATGACGGCGATCGGCCCGGTGGACCTGCTCTGCCGGGACGCGAACTCCGGCGCCGTGGCCGTCGAGATCAAGCGGCGTGGCGAGATCGACGGCGTGGAGCAGTTGACCCGCTACCTCGAACTCATGAACCGTGACCCGCTGCTCAGCCCGGTCACCGGCGTGTTCGCCGCGCAGGAGATCAAGCCGCAGGCCCGGGTGCTCGCCGCCGACCGGGGCATCCGGTGCGTCGTCGTCAACTACGACCGGCTGCGGGGCATCGAGAAGGACGAACTGACCCTCTTCTGACCCGGCTCACCGCCCGGTCCGTACGGCGATCAACGACTTCGGCAGGCCGAAGACCCGCTCGACGAGCATTGTCGAGTCGGGAAAGTAGTGGCGCATCTGCGAACGGTCCAGCAGTTCGGTCCAGAGCACCTGGTGGATGGCGGCTTCGTGGCTGCGGGTCGGTTTGTGGCCGAGGGGCCAACGGCGAGCGAGCGCCGTGCGCATCCGGATCGGTAGGAACTGCATGCCGGGCGCGATCCAGTGCGGCTCGATGGGAAAGTAGCGGTAGGGCGTCTGCACCCAGTGCCGATCGGCCAGCGAACGGGCCGCGGCGGCGAACCGAAGTCGGCGCTCGTGCCCACCGACGTGTTCCAGCACGGAGTTGGAGAAGACCAGGTCGTAGGCGCCCTTGGTGACACGGGGTGGCAGGTCGCAGGCGTCGGCCTGCTCGACGTGGGCCCACTCGGGTACGGCTGCGGGCGGCTGTTCCAGGTTGACCACGGTGACGCGGGCCGGCCGGACGGTGGCGCGGTGCCAGGTGCCGAGCCGGCCGCCGAGGTCGACGACGTGCATGTCGCCGATGTCGGGGAAGGTGCGCGCCAGCCACTCCGAACGACGACGCCGCTGCCGAGCGCTCCACGACTGGTCACTGTCGACAAGGCTGTGTCGCAATCGATTGTGGCCCATTTAACGCAATGTACCGCCGTGCCTACGACGTATAAACATGTGGATACGCCGATCACGGCGCAGATCGGCTATCCGACACTCACCTGCCGTACATCACCTTGATGGCTTTGACGAGACGTGCCACGTCGGTCGGGGTGCGGTCGAACGTCATCGACGGCAGCAGTGAGCGCGCTCGACGCCGGGTGATGGCCTTGGCGCGGGCGAACTCGCGGAGGCCGTCCTCGCCGTGGATCCGCCCGAAGCCGGAGTCGCCGACGCCGCCGAACGGCAGCGTGGACATCCCGGCGAAGGTCAGCGCGGAGTTGACCGAGGTCATCCCCGAGCGCAGGCGTCGCGCGATGCTCACGGCACGCTGCCGGCCGAAGACCGAACCCCCCAGGCCGTACGACACGGCGTTGGCGCGGGCGACGGCCTCGTCGACGTCGCGGACCCGGCTGATGGTCACCGTCGGACCGAAGGTCTCCTCGCGGACGGCGGCCGACTCCTCCGGTACGTCCACCAGCACGGTCGGATGCACGTACGGTGGCTGCACCGCGTCCGGGCCGCCGACCAGGGCGCGACCGCCGGAGCTGACCGCGGCCTCGATGTGGCGGCGGATCACGTCGATCTGGCCGGGCATGGTGATCGGGCCGATGTCCGCGCCGTCGGGGCCGACGGTCAGCCGGCCGGCGCGGGCGACGACCTTGTCGACGAAGGCGTCGAAGACCGTGTCGACGGCGTAGACGCGCTCGATGCCGATGCAGGTCTGGCCGGCGTTGGTCATGGCGCCCCAGACGCACGCCTCGGCGGCGGCGTCCAGGTCGGCGTCGCTGTCGACGATCATGGCGTCCTTGCCGCCGCCCTCGATCAGCACCGGCGTCAGCGTCTCGGCGCAGGCGGACATCACCTTGCGGGCGGTCGCGGTCGAGCCGGTGAAGGCCACCTTGTCGACCCCGGAACGGCACAGCGCGGCACCGACGTCGCCGAGCCCGTGTACGGCGGTGAACACCGGCTGCTCGGGGACCACCTCCGCGAACGTGTCCACCAGCCACTGGCCGACGACGGGCGTGTACTCGCTGGGCTTGAGCACGACGGCGTTGCCGGCGGCCAGGGCGTACGCGGCGGAGCCGAGCGGGGTGAGGACCGGATAGTTCCACGGCCCGATCACACCCACCACGCCGTGCGGTTGGTATTCCAGGTGCGCGGAGAACTCGGCGAGGACGAGCCGGGACCGTACCCGGCGTGGGCCGAGCACCCGGCGCGCGTTGCGGGCGGCCCAGTCGACGTGTTCGATCGCGCTGGCGATCTCGACGATGGCGTCGGCGGCCGGTTTGCCGCCCTCGACGTGCATCAACTCGGCGAGCTGCTCGACCCGCTTGGCGAGCAGCGCCCGCCAGCGCAGCATCCGCTGGCGACGGCCGGCGAAGCCCAGACCGGCCCACCACTCGGCGGCGGAACGCGCGCGCTCGACGGCCTGCCGTACGTCCGCGTCGCTGGCGACGGGGAGGCGGCCGGCCTCGACGCCGGTGGCCGGACTGGTGGAGACCAGCTGGTGCGCCTCGATGAGGGGGGTGCCGGGGACATGCACAGCCGTCATGGCGGAAGTCTAGACCCGAAGATTACTCACCGGTAGGCCGCGATCTCGGGGTGCCGGGGCGGGAGTCGCGTCCACCCACCCGCTCGTTGATCAGTGCAGGTCAGGACCCGGTTGCCGAAGGGTGACCATCCGAATCGTCGAACAGCGGGTGACCGGGAGGTGACGAGGAGCTGACCGGCCGGTCGGTATTGACGATTACCGTCTGATGGCAGGCTGACGCGCGGAGTAACGGTGTGGGGTGGAGGGCTGACTGTCCATGGAGGAACATCCGGAACTGATGCCGTTGTTGACGGTCGCAGGTGGGCCGATGCGCGGAGCAAGCTTTCGCCTGCGGGGTGAGCCGCAGGTGATCGGCCGGGCGCCGACCGGCGACGTGGTCATCAGCGACCCGCATCTGAGTCGCCGGCACGCCGAGGTGTGGCTGGCTCCCGAGGGCGCGTCGCTGCGCGACCTGGGCTCGACCAACGGCACCTGGCTCAACGACCGCCGGATCACCGAGGTGGAGCGCCTCAGCGACGGCGACGTGATCCGGCTCGGCCGCACCGAGCTGCGCCTGTTCGATCCGGGGGTCGCCCACACGGATCCGGTTGGGCTCAGCTTCGGGGTGTCCCGACGCGATATCCGACCGACGCTGCCACTGCCGCTGGCTTCGCCACCGGGCGCCCGCCGCTGACCCCGCCGGGGCGGCCACTGGCCGTCGGCCACACTCCGGCGGTGCCGACGGGTGGCTGTCCGACACCTGGACCCCCGTGGACCGACGTGGCAGCATGCCGCGGATGGAGACCGAGCAGCGGGTCGTGACGGCGAACGGTATACGCCAGGCGGTACGGGTGGCCGGTCCGCCGGACGGAACTCCGTTGCTGCTGGTCCACGGCAACTGCTCCTCATCGCTGTTCTGGGAGCCGTTGATCCGACGGCTGCCACCGACGCTGCGGGTCGTCGCTCCCGACCTGCGGGGGTTCGGCGACTCGGCGACCGCCCCGGTGGACGCCACCCGCGGCCTGCGGGACTTCGCCGACGACGTCGCCGCCCTGCTGGACGACCCGACGCTCTTCCCCGACGTCGACGGCAGCGGCGCTGACCGCCGCGGCGCTGACCGCCGCGGCGCTGACGGCAGCGGCGCTGACGGCAGCGGCGTCGACGGCAGCGGCGTCGACGGCAGCGGCGTCGACGGCAGCGGCGCTGACGCCGGTGGTGGGGTCCGGCCGGTCGTGGTCGGGCACTCCCTCGGTGGGGGAGTTGCCATGCGGCTGCTGGTCGACCATCCGCACCGGGTGGGGGCGCTACTGCTGGCCGCGCCGGTGTCGCCGTACGGCTTCGGTGGCACGCGCGACCTGAGCGGTACGCCGACCACGCCCGACTTCGCCGGTACCGGTGCTGGCACCGCCAACCGGGACTTCGTGGCCCGGCTCGCCGCGGGCGATCGGGGCACCGAGGGCCCGGCCAGTCCGCGTGAGGTGCTGCGGGCGACCTACGTGGCCGATTCGGCCTCGCTCGGCGTCGACGAGGAGCTGCTGCTCGACAGCGTGCTGTCCACGGCGATCGGCGAGGACAACTACCCGGGCACGTCGGCGGAGTCGGAGAACTGGCCCGGCACCGTGCCCGGGAAGCGGGGCGTGCTGAACGCGCTCGCGCCGACCTGGTTCCGGGTCGCCGACGAGCTGGTGGCCGTCGCCGAGAAGCCTCCGGTCACCTGGGTACGCGGCGACGCCGACGTGATCGTCTCGGACACGTCGCTGTTGGACCTGGCGTACCTCGGTTCGCTGGGTGTCGTGGCCGGATGGCCGGGGGCGCAGGACTGCCCGCCGCAACCGATGGTCGGCCAGACCCGGGCGGTGCTGGAGCGGTACGCGGCGGCCGGCGGCGCGTACCGTGAGGTGGTGTTGCCCGGCTGCGGGCACAGCCCGCACCTGGAGCGCCCGGGGGAGTTCGTGGCGGAGCTGCTGGCGCTGACCGACGGGCAGGCCGGGTAGGGCCGCGTCGTGGGTGAAATATCCCACGGCGTCTCGACAACCCTGCGGCACGTGGCAGACTCGCGCGCATACCTTAGCGGCCGTTCAGTGGCCGTGCGGAGTGTCTGGGGAGGCCGGTCGTGGCGCGGGAGTTCAGCACCGTCGGTGTCGTGGGGCTGGGCACCATGGGTGCCGGCATCGTCGAGGTCTTCGCCCGCAACGGCATCGACGTCCTCGCGGTCGAGATCGCCGAGCCGGCGCTGGAGCGCGGTCGGGCCACCCTGAAGGGCTCCACCGACCGGGCGGTCGCCAAGGGCAAGCTCGCCGAGGCGGACCGCGACGCCCTACACGAGCGGGTGCGCTTCGCGGTCGGACTGGACGCGCTGCACTCGGTGGACCTGGTCATCGAGGCGGTGCCCGAGCACCTGGACCTCAAGCAGCGGATCTTCGCTGAGTTGGACCGGGTCTGCAAGCCGGAGGCCATCCTCGCCACCAACACCTCGTCGCTGAGCGTCACCGAGATCTCGGTGGCCACCAGCCGGCCCAACCAGGTGATCGGCATCCACTTCTTCAACCCCGCCCCGGTGATGAAGCTGGTCGAGGTGGTCCGCACGGTCGTCACCGCCCCCGAGGTCGTGGCCGACGTCGAGGCGCTGTGCGCCCGGCTCGGCAAGGTCGACGTCACCATCAACGACCGGGCCGGCTTCATCGCCAACGCGCTGCTCTTCGGCTACCTCAACCACGCGGTCGGGATGTTCGAGTCGCACTACGCGACCCGGGAGGACATCGACGCCGCGATGAAGCTCGGCTGCGGGCTGCCGATGGGCCCACTGGCGCTGATGGACCTGATCGGCCTGGACACCGCGTACGAAATCCTGGACACCATGTACCGGCGGGGCGGCCGGGACCGCCGACACGCCCCGGTGCCGCTGCTCAAGCAGATGGTCACGGCGGGGCTGCTGGGCCGCAAGTCCGGACGGGGTTTCTACACCTACGAGCGGCCCGGTTCGCCGAAGGTCGTACCCGATGAAACGACGCCGCCGGCGGCGGACGCCGCGCTCGCCGACGGCGCGCGCGCCATCACCAAGGTGGGCGTCGTGGGTTCCGGGACGATGGCCACCGGGATCGTCGAGGTGTTCGCCAGGGCCGGGTACGAGGTCGTCTCGGTGACCCGGGGCGCGGAGAAGTCCGCGTCGGTCTGCGAGGCCGTGAAGACGTCGCTGAACAAGGGCGTGGTCCGGGGCAAGCTCGCCGAGGCCGACCGGGACGCGGCGCTGGGCCGCATCACCTGGACGGCGACCCTCGACCATCTTGCCGACGTCGACCTGGTCGTCGAGGCGGTCGTCGAGGAGTTGAGCGTCAAGAAGGCGCTCTTCGCCAGCCTCGACGAGATCTGCAAGCCGGGCGTGGTGCTGGCCACCACCACCTCGTCCCTGCCCGTGATCGACGTGGCGATGGCCACCCAGCGCCCGGCCGACGTGGTGGGCCTGCACTTCTTCAACCCGGCGCCGGTCATGCCGCTGGTCGAGGTGGTCCGGACCATCCGTACCTCACCGGAGACCACCGCGACCGCGCGGGCCGTCTGCGCGGCGCTCGGCAAGACCGGCGTGGTCTGCGGCGACCGGTCCGGCTTCATCGTCAACGCGCTGCTCTTCCCGTACCTGAACGACGCGGTCAAGATGCTGGAGGCCAGCTACTCCACGGCCGACGACATCGACCACGCCATGAAGCTGGGCTGCGGCTACCCGATGGGCCCGTTCGAGCTGCTCGACGTGGTGGGGTTGGACGTCTCGCTGGCGATCCAGCGGGAGCTGTACCTGGAGCTGCGCGAGCCGGGCTTCGCGCCCGCGCCGTTGCTGGAGCACCTGGTCACCGCCGGCTACCTGGGTCGCAAGACCCGTCGCGGCTTCCGCGACCACTCGCACCGCTGACCGCGTCAACGCCGGGCACCGGCGACGGCGTCTGAGTGATGTGACCTTCGAGGAGTACGTCAGCAGTCGCGGGCCAGCGCTCGTCCGGCTGGCTCGACTGCTGACCGGTGACGAGCACCGGGCCGACGACCTTACCCAGGAGGTGCTGTCCCGGGCGTACGTGCACTGGCGGAGGATCTCCCGTGCTGACCGCCCGGACGTCTACGTGCGCCGGATGATGGTCAACGCCAACACCTCCTGGTGGCGTCGCCGATCCAGCCACGAGATGGCCACGGCGGAGTTCGCCGACCGGCCGGGGCGCGGCGACTTCAGCAGCGACTCGGCCGACCGGGACGAGATGTGGAGACTGATCCTCGGTCTGCCGGACCGGCAGCGTGCGGTGCTCGTGCTGCGGTACTACGAGGACCTCGACGACCTCACCATCGCCCAGATCCTCGGCTGTTCACCGGTCACCGTCCGCACTCATGCGATGCGGGCGCTCAGTCAGCTGCGGGAGCGCCACGGCGTTTCCACGACGAACGGGAGCCGGCCGTGACCGACCTCGACGAGTGGATCGCACGGGCACTGCGGGAGCACGCCGACGGGCACGTGGACACCGATCGCCTGATGACGGCGGCGGTGAACGGGGGACGGGCCCGTCGACGGCGGCGACGTGCCGTCATCGGGGCCGCGCTTGGCGTCGCGGTGGTACTCGGGACCGGCGTGGCACTGCGCATGCCCTCGGCCGCACCGCCACAGCCGACCGTCACGCCCAGTCCCGTCGTGGTCACGCCACCGCTGGCGCCGGGGGTCCCCGGGGCAGCGACGCGTCCTGACCTGGTTGGCACGGACCCGGGGCTGCTGCACTTCGGCATCGACCCGACGGTCGCGAAGCCGGTTGCCTGGCGCTCGGCGGGCCAGGCCGAGAGCATGCGACTGGACCTGGGGGGTGGCGTGCAGGCCATGGCGATCGTGGCCGCCGACCCGCAGTCGGCCGAGATCGGCGACCCGAGCCAGCTTCATGACATCGGCCCCGACCGGACGGGCGACTCCACCAGTGACACGGATCCTGACCGGACCGGCCGGTCCGACCCCGGTTCAAGGTACAACGGGGTGATACGTCGGCTGGACCAGCCCGCGCGGGGTTGGGTCCTGCGCTGGCAGCCCGCCCCGGGCCTGTACGCCCGGGTCTCGGCACTCGGGGACACCGACGCCGAGATCCGCCGGACGGCGGCGGCGCTTCGGTTCGACGAGGCCCGTCGCTGTGTCGCGCCCATCCGGTTGACCGCTCTGCCGCAGGGCGCCCGGATCAGCGAGTGCGACGTGTCGGTACGGCGGCTGGCCTGGCCACGCACTGCGAACGTGACCGGAACCACAACTCCTACGCAGATGCCGGGAGGCGTTTCGGACCAGACCGAGGTGGCGTTGATCGTCAAGCTCGACGGCAAGGCCACCCTGCCCGTACGGCTGTACTACTCACCCCGTCCGCCCTCCGGCGACCGAGGGAAAGCCAACCGCGAGATCGCCGGCAGGCCGGTGTTCGACATGGGCGACTTCTGGCACGTCCTCGGCATCCCCAACACGCTGCTGTCGATGGGGTACGAGAACCGCTGGGAGCGGTCCCCCACGGACGCGGAGGTCAGCACGGTGATCGGTGGGCTCCGGGTGGCCGAGGACCTTGGCGAGCCGGCCAGCTGGGAGTGACCGTAACCTTGGGTGCGTGAGCCCCCGTCGCAATCGCCCTCGCCGGGACGAGAACGCCAACCTGGACGCCGACCGGGCTCGCCAGGGTGTCGCCTCGGTGCAGCAGTGGACCGACGGCGCCTGGCAGGTACGCGGGATCGGGGCGGGCGCGTCGGTCAAGACGTACCGCTGCCCCGGTTGTGACCAGGAGATCCGCCCCGGGGTGGCGCACCTGGTGGCCTGGCCGGCCGACGGCCTGGGTGACCTGACCGACCGTCGGCACTGGCACAGCGGCTGCTGGCGTGCCCGGGAACGGCGCGGGCCGGCGGTGCAGCGCGGCCGGGGCACGCCGCGCTACTGAGCGATCTGGATCACCCTGTTCGTGCCTCGGTGGGCGGCGGCGGCGACTTCGCGACAGACTTGGGCGGTGAGCACAGCGATCCGCGCGTCGTCGATCCTGCCCGGCCGCCGGGAGGACATCGAGCTACACACCGCCGACGGGCTGCGGCTGGTCGGCGAGCTGGCTCTGCCGGCCGACCGGCCCCCGGTGGGCACCCTGGTCTGCCTGCACCCGCTGCCCACGCACGGCGGGATGATGGACAGCCACGTGTTCCGCAAGGCGGCCTGGCGGCTGCCGGCGCTGGCCGACCTGGCCGTGCTGCGGTTCAACACCCGGGGCACCAGCAGCGTGCGCGGCACCAGCGAGGGCGCCTTCGACGGCGCGGTGGGCGAGCGGTACGACGTGGCCGCCGCCATCGAGTACGCGGAGTTCGCCGAACTGCCCAACATCTGGCTGGTCGGGTGGTCGTTCGGCACCGACCTGGCCCTCAAGTACGGCTGCGACCCGGCCGTGGCCGGAGCGATCCTGCTCTCCCCGCCGCTGCGCTTCTCGACGCCGGACGACCTGGCGACCTGGAGCACGTCCGGTCGGCCGCTGGTGGCGCTGGTGCCCGAGTTCGACGACTACCTGCGTCCGGTCGAGGCGCGGGAGCGGTTCGCGGCGGTGCCGCAGGCCGAGGTGGTCGGGGTGCCCGGTGCGAAGCACCTCTGGGTGGGCGACGCGGAGACGGTGCTCGACGAGATCGTCAAGCGGGTCAACCCCGGGGTCGACGTGCCCCTGCCGACGACCTGGGACGGGCCGATGGAGACCGGCGACGTCAGCGCGTACGCCGACCGGACGGTGGCCGCCTTCGCCGACACGCCCGTACCCCGCCCGGCCGACTGATTCCGCGCAGTTCCGCTTTCGGGCGGCGTCAGTTGCGTTCCGGCGGCGTCAGTTGCGTTCCGCTTCGGGCGGCGTCAGTTGCGTTCCGGCGGCGTCAGTTGCGCTCCTGGCGGGGGAGCACCACCTCACGCAGGATCAGTTGCAGCGCGGCCACCGTGGGAATGGCGATCAGCGCGCCCACCACGCCCAGCAGCGCCACGCCGAGCAGTGCCGCCAGCAGGGCGGCGACCTCGTTGACCTCGACCGAGCGCCGCATCACCTTCGGGTAGATCAGGTAGTTCTCGATCTGCTGGTAGATGAGGAAGAACACCGCGCAGGCGATGCCGGTGGGCAGGTCGGCGGCGAAGCCGACCAGGCTCACGATCACCGCGCCCAGGGTCGCGCCGATCTGCGGGATCAGATCGGTGACGGCGACGACCACGGCCAGCGCGAACGGGTACGGCAGGCCGACGATCAGCGCGAAGACGAACGTGGTCGCGCCGGCCAGGACCGCGATGCTCAACGCGCCGACCATGTACGCGCCCACCTTGGCCAGGATCTCGTCACCGATCAACTCCGCCCGTTCGCGGCGGGACCGGGGCACCAGCGCGTAGCCCAGGGAACGCAGCCGGTTGAAGTAGGCCAGGAAGTAGATGGTCAGCACGAGCACGGTCAGCGTCCGGAACACCGTGCCGAAGATCAGTTGGGCGCCACCGAGGACCCCGCCGAGGACCCCGCCGAGGGCCCGGCCGATGGTGTCGGCGTTGGCCGCGCCCTGCACCCGCTCCACCACGTCGTACCGCTCCACCAGGTCGTTGACCGTGGGATTGCGACGCAACTCGTCGAGCAGGCTCGGGATCTGGTCGATGAACTGCCCGGACTGCGTCACGATCGGCGGGACCAGCGCCACGATGCCGCCGCAGAGCAGCAGCACCACGGTCAGCGCCACCACCGCCACCGCCAAGCCGTGGGGCACACCCCAGGTGCGCAGGCGCACCACCGCCGGGTTGAGGCCCACCGCCAGGAAGAGCGCGATCACCACCAGCACCAGAATGCCGCCGGCATTCCGGATCCCCAGATAGAGGGTGTACGCCAGCAGCACGCCCAGCGCGCCGGTGAAGCCGATCAGGAAACTGCTGCGCCGTAGCGGACGCCCCGGCGTGCCGAACTTCCCCGACGGGACCGCTGGAGGCTCGTCCGGGTCGAATCCCGGGGCTGGCACCGGGACCGGCGGTGGCGTCTCCGCTGGTGGTGGCGTCTCCGCTGGTGGCGTCTCCGCTGGTGGCGTCTCCGCCGGCGGTGGCGTTCTCGCCGGTGGAGGTGTCCCCGCTGGTGGTGGCGTCTCCGCTGGTGGCGTCTCCGCCGGCGGTGGCGGTTTCGCGGACGGGGGACCAGGGGGCATGGCCGGGTCGTCGCCGGACGGGCTCTCGGCCGGCGGGCGGTATGCGCTCAGGTCCGGATCCTCGGCCGACGGATCGTGCTGCGGCACCAGGACCTCCCGGTCGGGCGGTGGGAACGGGCGACGGCAGTGGCGGTGCGGTGGTCGCTGTCGACCACAACACCGTCAATGGTGCTCCACTCGTGTCGTCGGCCGCTCAGCGACCCACCCTCTTTCCGGTGAACGGCAATGGTCCACTCCAGATCCCTGATGTCGGGGTGTCTTGGGCAGCGGGACAGCCCGACATCAGCGATGTCGAGTCGATCACGAATCTGTCGGAGGCGTCCCGTCAGTCCTTCTCGATGGTGACCTTGCTGGGCTTGGCGCTGCGCTCGTCGGTGGTCGGCTTGGTGGGCCGCTTGCCGTTCTCACCCGTACTGGTGATCTTGGTTGGTTTGGCGCCCCGGCCACCCTCGCCCGGAACGGCGGCCACCGTCGGCTCGCCGTCCACCCCGGCGCTGGCCGTGCCGCCGTCGACAGTCGTCATCGGCTCGGCCACCGGTCGAGTGCCGGCCTGCCCGGCCTCATCGGCGCTGGCGTTCGCCGGCTGCCGGACGTCGGCGGGCGCGGCCTTGAGGCCACCCGCCGCATCGCTACCGCCAGCACCGTCACCCGCCGCTCCGCTACCGGCCGTACCGTCACCGGCAGTGGCGTCGTCACTGTCGCCCGGGCCGCTGCCCCCGCTGGCCGACACGGTCGCGGCCTTGGCCGGCACGGCGGAACCGTCGCTGTCGCCCGGACCGGTCCCGCTGCCCGCCGTCACGGTCGCGGCACTGCCGTTGGCCGCCACGGTCGCGGCACTGGCCGGCGCGTCGGGGCGGTCGCCGGTCGCCGGCGACGTCGGACCGTCGACCGGGCCGGTGATGGTGCGCAGCCGCAGCTCGGCCATCTGGCGCTCGATCTCGTCGGACTCCTGCCGGGCCTTCCAGGTCTCCTGCCGCAGGTCGGCGAGCTGCTGCTGGGCCTGCGCGATCTCCAACATCACCTGAGCGAGCTGCTGCCGACCCGCCGCCGCCTCCTGCTGCGTCGCCGCCAGGTGCTGCTGCGTGGTCGCGAGATGCTGCTGGGTGGTGGCCGCGTACTCCTCGAACTGGCGGCGTGAGGCCGCGACGTGCTCGTCGGCCTTGCGCCGCTTGTCGCCTGCCTCGGTCTCGGCGCGGCTCAGCATCTCGGCGGCCTCGGTTTCGGCGCGCTGGCGCAGGGTCGCCGCGTCCGCCTCGGCCGCCTGCCGGATGGCGTCCGCGCCCTGCTCGATCTCGTTCTTGCGGCTGGTGTACTCGGTCTCCAGCTCGTCGCGGCGCGCGGTGTACTCGGTCTCCAGCTCGTCGCGGCGCGCGGTCCAGCCCGACTCCAACTCCTGCTGGCGGGACTCGTGCTGCTTGTCCAGCTCGTCGCGGCGCTTGGCGAACTCCTGCTCGGCGGTGGACCGGCGCTGGGCCAGCTCCCGATCGGCCGCCTCGCGCCGCGAGTTGACCTCCTGCTCCACGCCCGCCCGCCAGGCGCCGAGTTCCTGCTGCGTCTGCGCCCGGGACTGCTGCACGTACGCCTCGGTCTCGCCGCGCATGCGCTGCACGTACGCCTCGGTCTCGGCCCGGCTGCGCTTGGACGCCTCGGACGCCTGCGTGGTGAGCCGCTCCGCCTCCTGCTGGGCCTTGGCCCGGGTGGCCCGGCCGGCCATCGACGCGTCGTCGATGATCTGCTTGGCCTCCTGCTGGGCCTTGGCGTGGGTCGCCCGGCCCGCCTCGGTCGCGGTGTCGGTGAGCCGCTTGGCCTCCTGCTGGGCCTTGACGTGCACTTCCTTGGCCGCCTCGCGCAGCTCCGCCGCCTCCTGGCGGGCGGTGGCCAGCGCCTCGCGGGCCTCCTCGCGCAGCTTGGTGGCCTCCTGCTGGGCCCGGGTGTGAATCTCCTTGGCGGCGTCCCGCAGCTGGGTGGCCTCCTGCTGGGCCTTGGCCAGCTCGTCCTGCGCTGCCTTGCGCAGCTTTGCCGACTCGTCCTTGGCCGAGCGCAGGGTCGCGTCCGCCTCCGCGCGGCGGGAGGCGCTGTGCCGCTCCTCCTCCTGGCGCCGGGCGGCGAGAGCGATCTCGAAGTCCTTCAAGGCCCGGGCGGCCTGCTCGCGGGCTTCCTCGATGATGTGCTCGGCGGCGGCCCGACGGGCGTCGATCTCCTCGTTGGCCGCGGACAGGATCTGCTCGGCCTGCTCCTCGGCGAGGGTGAGGATCGACTCGACCCGGGGACCCAGATGCCGGAAGGAAGCCCGGTCGACCACGTTCATCTGCTTGCGGACCTGGGTCAGATCCCGCTGCAGCACCTCGACCTGGCCGGCGAGCTTGTGGATCTGTGTATAGGCCTGTTCCCGTTCGGCGGCGAGGGTCGCGATCTCGTGCTCGGCACGTGCGACGTACCGGTCAACCTGTTTCTTCTCGTACCCCCGGAGAGCGGACTCGAAGCTGGGCTCCGTGGTCACGTCCCCGCCGAGAGCGAACAGTTCCTCGCCGTGCGACATGCCCCCATCCTCACACGCATCGCCCGCGGCTGGGGCGATACGGACGCCGCTTGTGGGACCTACTTCACTCCGTGGCGAGGGCACCACACCAAGGGTTGGGAAACGCACACGGCGCGAGGTCACACCGGTTACCCGGTGTCACCTCGCGCCGTCGATGCCCCAACCTGACGCCTCGCGTCAGCCGGCGGTCTCCGCGGTGACCCGCTCCTGAGCGCCGTCGGTCTTCTTCGTCTCGGGCTTCGCCGCCGCGGCGGGCGGCGACGAGGGAACGCCGGGCACGATGCCGGCGAGCCCGGAGAGCATCTGCCCGAGCTGCGAGGTGACCGCGTCCTTCTGCCGGGTGAGGTCCTCGACCTCGCGGCGGGCGGCCTGCGTGGTCAGCTCGGCCTCGGTGCGGGCCTCGGTGAGTAGACGCTGCGACTCGGCCTTGGCCTCGTTGAGCATCTTGTCGGACTGGGCCTTGGCCTTGTCGACCGTCTCGGCGGCGTTGCGCTCCGACTCGACGCGACGGGCCTCGGCGCGCTGCTCGATCTCCTTGGCGCGCTCCTGGGCGGCGCGGGCGCGCTGCTCGGCCTCGCTGACCATCTTCTGGGTCTGCGCCACCTGGGCGGCGTGCCGCTCGGACTCCTCGCGCTCGGCCTTCTCGCGCCGCTCGGCGAGTTGCAGCTCCAGGGCCTGGAGGTCCTTGTCGCGCTTGTCCCGCGCGTCGGTCAGCAGCTTGGTGGCCTCGGCGCGCTTCTCCTCGGCCTCGCGGGCGGCCTTGGCCCGCTGCTGGGTGATCTCCCGCTCGGCGGTGGCGCGCAGGGTGGCCACCTCCCGCTCCACGGTCGACTTCAGCTCGGCCACCTCGTGTGCCGTGACCGTCCGGAGCTGCTTGGTCTCGCGGTCAGCGTCGGCGCGCAGCGTGTCGGCCTCGCGGCGGGCCTGCACCCGGACCTCGGCGGCCTCCCGCTCGGCGGCGGTACGCAGGTTGCCCGCCTCGCGTTCCGCAGTGGCCTTCATCGCGGCGGCCTCGGCGCGGGCCTTGTCCGTGATCTCCCGCGCCTCGAGGCGGGCGGCGGAGAGGATGCCCTCCGACTCGCGCTTGGCCTCGTTGCGGTGGTCGTTGGCCTGCTCCTCGGCGAGCCGGAGGATCTGCTCGACGCGGGTGCCGAGCCCGGAGAGGGTGGGCCGGCTGTTCTCTTCGAGCTGCTTGTTGGTGTCGGTGAGCTTCTGCTCCAGCGCACTCATGCGCTGCTCGGCCTGGCGGAGGCGACGCTGGGCGTCGTTCATCCGCTGCTCGGCCTCGGCACGGGCCTGCTCGGACTGGGTCAGCGCGGCGGTCATCCGGCCGATGAAGTCATCGACCTGGTGAGTGTTGTATCCGCGCAGGCCAACGGTGAAATCTGGCTGCGAGTTCGCGTTATCGAAGAACGCGAGAGGGGAGGACTGCTGCTGGGGCATTGGGACATACTGGCAGACGCCCCAGGGTGCTTCGCAAGAGCGGTACGCAGCTTTCGTCTCCTCTTTACATGGTCAACTGCCCTGGCCCCCGGGGCCGGACCAATCGGCGATCTTGGCAGGTCCCGGGCCGGACGGACGCCACGCAGCGTGACGCGAAAAAGGGCCACGGGGTGTCTCCCGTGACCCTTTGTTCGACCCGCATGGGTTCGGGCTAATGGGGGTGGAAGAACAATGGCCGATCACCGCATTGGCCATCGGGTGCTCATCCGTCCGGCCGGTGTCCCGCTCAGTGCCCCCGGAAGTGTCCCGCTCAGTGCCCCCGGAACCGGTTGATCGCCGCTTCGTGCCGGGCCCGCAGCTCCCCGTCCCGGACACCCAGCCCGTCCGACGGCGCGAGGCAGCGCACGCCGACCTTGCCCTGGTGCGCGTTGCGGTGCACCTCGTACGCGGCCTGACCGGTCTGTTCGAGGGAGTAGGTGCGGGACACCGTCGGGTGCACCTTGCCGAGCGCGACCAGCCGGTTGGCCTGCCACGCCTCGTGGTAGTTGGCGAAGTGGCTGCCCACGATCCGCTTGAGATGCATCCAGAGGTAGCGGTTGTCGTACTGGTGCTGGAAGCCGCTCGTGGACGCGCAGGTGACGATGGTGCCGCCGCGCCGGGCCACGTAGACGCTCGCGCCGAACGTCTCCCGGCCGGGGTGCTCAAAGACGATGTCCGGGTCCTCTCCACCGGTGAGTTCGCGGATCCGCTCACCGAACCGCCGCCACTCGTCCGGGTCCTGGGTCTGGTCGTCCCTCCAGAACCGGAAGTCCTCGGCGGCCCGGTCGATGACCAGCTCCGCGCCCATGCTGCGGCACAGCTCGGCCTTCTCGGGCGAGGAGACGACGCAGACCGGGATCGCGCCGCCGTTGAGGGCCATCTGGGTGGCGTACCCGCCGAGGCCACCGGACGCGCCCCAGATCAGCACCACGTCGCCCTGCTTCATGTTGGCGCCGTGGTGGGAGACCAACTGCCGGTACGCGGTCGAGTTGACCAGCCCCGGGCTGGCGGCCTCCTCCCAGCTGAGGTGGCGCGGCTTGGGCATGAGCTGGTTGGCCTTGACCACGGCGAGCTCGGCCAGCCCGCCGAAGTTGGTCTCGAAGCCCCAGATCCGCTGCTGCGGGTCGAGCATCGTGTCGTCGTGCCCGGCGGCGTCCTCCAGTTCGACCGAGAGGCAGTGCGCGACGACCTCGTCACCGGCCACCCACCGGGTCACCCCGGGACCGGTACGCAGCACCACGCCGGCCGCGTCCGAACCGACCACGTGGTACGGCAGGTCGTGCCGACGGGTCAGCTCGGAGACCCGGCCGTAGCGCTCGAGGAACCGGAAAGTGGATACGGGTTCGAAGATGCTGGTCCACACCGTGTTGTAGTTGATCGCGCTGGCCATCACGGCGATCAGCGCCTCGCCCGGTCCGAGTTCCGGCGTCGGCACCTCCTGCACGTGCAGCGCCTTGCGGGGGTCCTTGTCCCGGGTGGACATGCCGTCGAACATCCGGGACTCCTCGGCGCGGACGACCACGCCCCGGTAACTCTCCGGTACGGGAAGTCCGGCGACGCCGGCCAGTTCCCGGTCCGGGTCGTTGGATTCCTCCGCCGCCATGATCGCTTCGAGGATGTCCTGCACGGTGACCTCCGGTTCGTCCCACACCCGCGCGGGCCCGGGTGCTGCCATCGTCGGCGCCGGTGGGACGCGACCGCCATGTCGGCATTCGACACATCCGGCACCGGCCGCGCTCCTGTGGGGCGGGACGTTACTGAACGGTAGCTAAAGCCGGAAGTCCTCTGTGAAAAACTGCATCCGCCGATGCGTGAAGCTGCCCGACCAGCGCGAGAAGCGCGCACGGACGTGCGTGTGAGCGCGCCCTCGCCAGGCGTTAGGAAGGGCCCCCTGCTATACGCGAGGCGTTAACAAAGGGCCCTTCCTTCAAGCCGTCAATGCGTGGCGGCGGGTTGGACCAGTTCGATCAGGACGCCGCCGGCGTCCTTGGGGTGGACGAAGTTGATCCGGCTGTCCGCGGTGCCGCGTCGCGGCTCGTCGTAGAGCAGCCGCATCCCCCGCTCACGCAGCGCCGCGCAGGCCACGTCGATGTCCGCCACGGTGTACGCGACCTGCTGCACGCCCGGCCCGTTGCGATCCAGGAACTTCGCGATCGTCGACTCCGCGGTGAGCGGGGCGAGCAACTGCACGCAGCCGCCCTCGGCGGTCGGCCCGACGGCCAGCATCGCTTCCCGTACGCCCTGTTCGGCGTTGGTCTCGACGTGTACGCAGCGCATCCCGAAGGTCCGCTGGTAGAAGTCGATCGCGGCGTCCAGGTCGGCGACGGCGATGCCGACGTGGTCGATCTTGCGAAGTCCGATGTCTGTGACGTAGTCCGCACCGGGCTCGACGGGGGAGTTCTCTGTCATGGCGCTAGTCTGGCCGAACCATCGTTCAGGCGTACAGCTCGGCACCCCCCCTCGGAGGCAGGCATGGCTTCGGTGATCGTCAGCGGCGCGCGGACCCCCATGGGCCGGCTGCTGGGCAACCTCAAGGATCTCCCGGCCACCAAGCTCGGCGGGATCGCCATCAAGGCGGCCCTGGAGCGGGCGGGTGTCAGCCCCGACCAGGTCCAGTACGTGATCATGGGTCAGGTTCTCCAGGCCGGTGCCGGTCAGATCCCGGCCCGGCAGGCGGCGGTCGAGGCCGGCGTGCCGATGTCGGTGCCGGCGTTGACCATCAACAAGGTCTGCCTGTCCGGCCTGGACGCGATCGCCCTCGCCGACCAGCTCATCCGGGCCGGCGAGTTCGACATCGTGGTGGCCGGCGGGATGGAGTCGATGACCAACGCGCCGCACCTGCTGATGGGTCAGCGCACCGGCTACAAGTACGGCGACGTGGTGGTCAAGGACCACATGGCGCACGACGGGCTCAGCGACGCCTGGGACTGCTGTTCGATGGGCGAGTCGACCGAGCGGCTCGGCGCGCGGCACGGCATCACCCGCGAGGAGCAGGACGCGTTCGCCGCGACCAGCCACCAGCGGGCCGCCGCCGCGCAGAAGAACGGCCACTTCGCCGAGGAGATCACCCCGGTGCTGATCCCGCAGCGCAAGGGTGACCCGTTGGTGATCAGCGACGACGAGGGCATCCGGCCGGACACCACCGCGGAGTCGCTGGCCAAGCTGCGGCCCGCCTTCGCCAAGGACGGCACCATCACCGCCGGCAGTTCCTCGCCGATCTCCGACGGCGCCGCCGCGGTGGTCGTGATGAGCAAGGCCAAGGCCACCGAGCTGGGCCTGACCTGGCTGGCGGAGGTCGGCGCGCACGGCAACGTGGCCGGCCCGGACAACTCCCTGCACTCGCAGCCGTCCAACGCGATCAACCACGCCCTCAAGAAGGGCGGCCTGAGCGTCGAGGACCTGGACCTCATCGAGATCAACGAGGCCTTCGCTCAGGTCGGCATCCAGTCCACGCGTGACCTCGGCATCAGCCCCGACAAGGTCAACGTCAACGGCGGCGCGATCGCCCTGGGCCACCCGATCGGCATGTCCGGCGCGCGTCTCGTACTCACTCTCGCCCTGGAGCTGAAGCGTCGCGGCGGTGGCACCGGCGCGGCGGCGCTGTGTGGCGGCGGTGGCCAGGGTGACGCGCTGATCATCCACGTTCCGGCACAGTGAGCGAGACGACCGGGCACGCTCCGGCGGCGGGAGCCACGTCGGTGCGCCGTAGCCGGGACGTACCGCTGCTGGTCGAGCGGGCCCGCGCCGGTGACCCCCGGGCGGTGGCCCGCCTGATCACCCTCGTGGAGAACGGCGACGCGCTGCTGCCGGCGATCGCCGCCGCGCTGGCGCCGTACGCCGGTCAAGCCCAGGTGGTCGGGCTGACCGGCTCGCCCGGGGTGGGCAAGTCGACCACCACCAACGAGCTGGTCCGCGCGCTGCGGGCGCGGGGCCATCGGGTCGGCGTGTTGGCGGTCGATCCGTCCAGCCCGTTCACCGGCGGGGCGATCCTCGGCGACCGGGTGCGGATGCAGGACCACGCCACCGACCCGGGTGTCTACATCCGGTCGATGTCCAGTCGGGGGCATCTCGGCGGGCTGGCGGCGGCGACGCCGCAGGCGGTCCGGGTGCTGGAGGGCGCCGGCTGCGACGTGGTGCTGGTGGAGACCGTCGGCGTCGGGCAGGCCGAGGTGGAGGTGGCCTCGCTGGCCGACACCACGCTGGTGCTGCTCGCCCCGGGCATGGGCGACGCGATCCAGGCCGTCAAGGCCGGCATCCTGGAGATCGCCGACGTGTTCGTGGTCAACAAGGCCGACCGGGACGGCGTCGACGCCACGGTCCGCGACATCCAGGGCATGATCGCGCTCGGCGAGCGCGGGCCGGGGCAGTGGCGGCCGCAGGTGGTCCGCTCGGTCGCGGCCCGGGGCGAGGGCATCGACGACATCGCCGCCGCCCTCGACAAGCACCGCGGTTGGCTGGTCGAGCACGGCGAGCTGCGTCGCCGGCAGGAGGCGCGGGCCGCCGCCGAGATCGAGGCCATCGCGCTCGGCGCCCTCCGCGCCAGGATCGGCTCACTGCGCGACGGTACGGAGTTGAGCACGCTCGCCGCCTCCGTCGCTGCCGGTGACCTCGACCCGTACGCGGCTGCGGACGAGCTGCTCGCCCAACTCGCGAACTGACCCGGCGTCAACGGCCGCGCGATGCGCGCGCCTGGACGCGAAGCGCCCTCCGGTTTTAGTAGGCTCGCGGCCGGCAGCGACCTGCCACGCGGCGGACCGACGATCAGGTCGGTCCACAGTGCACCGGGACCAGGGGAGACGTGAGCATGACGGACGCGGTGGAGAACGCCGGCACGACGCAGCCGACGACGGGCGCGGCCCGGGGTGTGACGTCGGTGTCCGACGAGGTGGTGGAGAAGATCGCCGGTGCGGCCGCTCGCGCGGTTCCCGGTGTCGCCGACCTCGGCGGTGACGTGGCCCGGTTCTTCAACAGCGTGCTCGACAAGGTCGGCCTGGACGAGGTGGGCGACGCCCGCCGGGGCGTCTCGGCCGACGTGAAGGGCACCTCGGCCGTCGTCAACGTGGTTCTGGTGATCGACGCCGGTTCCGTCGTGGCCGACGTGACCGAGGCGGTGCGGGCCGCGGTCATCGAGGCGGTGGAGAAGTACGGCCTGTCGGTCACGCAGGTCAACGTCACGGTGGACGACATCGAGCTGAACCAGCCGGGCGCCGCCGGTTGATCGTGGCTCGTCTGGTTACCCGCCGGTATGGCCTGACTTAGCGATCGTTCAGGCAAGGGCTCTACACTCGGTGTGCTGGTCGAGCAACCGAGGAGGAGCCCCGCGCATGGACGCCGACGAGATCGCCGCCGGACGGGCACGCTGGCAGGCCCGGTACGACTCCGCGCGCAAGCGGGACGCCGACTTCACCACGCTCTCCGGGATGACCGTCGACCCGGTCTACGGGCCGCCCGAGGGCACCTCCTACCCGGGCTTCGAGCGCATCGGCTGGCCGGGCGAGTACCCGTACACCCGGGGTCTGTATCCCACCGGCTATCGCGGTCGGACCTGGACGATCCGGCAGTTCGCCGGCTTCGGCAACGCGCGGCAGACCAACGAGCGTTACAAGATGATCCTCGGCGCCGGCGGCGGCGGCCTCTCGGTCGCGTTCGACATGCCGACGCTGATGGGCCGCGACTCGGACGACCCGCAGTCGCTCGGCGAGGTCGGGCACTGCGGCGTCGCCATCGACACCGCCACCGACATGGAGGCGCTCTTCGACGGCATCGACCTGGCCGGCGTCACCACCTCCATGACGATCTCCGGCCCGGCCGTGCCGGTGTTCTGCATGTACCTGGTCGCCGCCGAGCGGCAGGGCGCCGACCTGTCCACGCTGGACGGCACGTTGCAGACCGACATCTTCAAGGAGTACATCGCGCAGAAGGAGTGGCTGTTCGACCCCGAGCCGCACCTGCGCCTGATCGGCGACCTGATGGAGTACTGCGCGGCCGAGATCCCGCGCTACAAGCCGCTGTCGGTCTCCGGCTACCACATCCGCGAGGCCGGCTCGACCGCCGCGCAGGAGCTGGCGTACACCCTCGCCGACGGCTTCGGCTACGTCGAGCTGGGTCTCTCGCGCGGACTCGACGTGAACGTGTTCGCGCCCGGACTGAGCTTCTTCTTCGACTCGCACCTCGACTTCTTCGAAGAGATCGCCAAGTTCCGCGCCGCCCGCCGGATCTGGGCCCGCTGGCTGCGCGACGTCTACGGCGCGACCAGCGAGAAGGCGCTCTGGCTGCGCTTTCACACCCAGACCGCCGGCGTGTCGCTGACCGCGCAGCAACCGGTCAACAACGTCGTGCGGACGGCCGTCGAGGCGCTCGCCGCGGTGCTCGGCGGCACCAACTCGCTGCACACCAACGCGCTCGACGAGACCCTCGCGCTGCCCACCGACGAGTCCGCCGAGATCGCCCTGCGGACGCAGCAGGTGCTGATGGAGGAGACCGGCGTGGTCAACGTGGCCGACCCGCTCGGCGGCTCCTGGTACGTCGAGGCGCTGACCGACAAGATCGAGGCCGAGGCGGAGGAGATCTTCGCCCGCATCCGCCAGCTCGGCGGGGAGGGGCCGCACCAGATCGGTCCGATGACCTCGGGCATCCTGCGTGGCATCGAGGACGGCTGGTTCACCGGGCACATCGCCGAGTCGGCGTTCGTCTACCAGCAGGCCCTGGAGAAGGGCGACAAGAAGATCGTCGGCGTCAACCGCCACACCGGCACGGTCGCCAAGGAACTGGAGATCCTGCGCATCTCGCACGAGGTGGAGCTGGAGCAGCGCCGGGTGCTCGCCGAGCGCAAGAGCGCGCGGGACGAGGCCGTGGTGCGCGCGGCGGTGACCCGGATGGTCGAGGTCAGCCGCACCGACGGGAACATGATCCCCGCCATGCTCGACGCCGTCCGTGCCGAGGCCACGCTCGGCGAGATCTGCGACGCCCTGCGAGCCGAGTGGGGCACCTACCGCGAACCCGCCCGCTTCTGACCCCCCGGCCCCTCAGCCCCGTCGATCTTGCGGTTTCTGTGGCGGCATAAGCCGCAAAAGCGACGTAGCGGCAACCGAAAGCGCAAGATCGACGGGGCTGGGAACGGGGGGCCGTTTCGCGTTGTCCGATAGGCGTGAGAGTTGCGACGTTGGAGTTGTGGGTGAGCCGGGAATGCGGGCCCACGTGCGAGACTAGGTAACCATGAGCGACCCACGGATCACCTCGTCGATCTTTACCCGCGGCGCGGTCGACCTCAGCACGCTGCGTGGCCCCGCACCAGCCGGTACCCGCCCCGGCGCACCCCCGCAGGGCGGCCCGTCCGCCGGCACACCGGGCGCACCGACCGCCGACAACGCCCCCATCGTCGACGTCACCGAAGCGACCATCCAGTCCGCGGTGCTCGAGCAGTCGATGGCCATGCCCGTCATCGTCTTCTTCGGCGCGGCTGGCTTCCCCGAGAGCGACGAGTTCGCCCCGGTGCTCGAGCGGCTGGCGGTCGAGGGCGGCGGCGCCTGGTTGCTGGCCCGGGTCGACGTGCAGGAAAACCCGCGGATCGCCCAGATGTTCCGGGTCCAGGGCGTCCCGACGGTCTACGCGGTCGTCGGCGGCCAGCCGATCGACGCCTTCTCCGGTGTGGTGCCCGAGGCCCAGCTCCGCCAGTGGATCCAGGCCGTTCTCAAGGCCGGCGGCGTGACCGTCGCCGAGCCGGAGGACCCGCGCCTCGACGAGGCGGACGACGCGCTCATGAGCGGCGACCTGGACGCCGCCGAGCAGGCGTACCGCAAGATTCTCGCCGACGCCCCCGCGGACGCCGCGGCCACGGCGGGCCTCGCCCAGGTCGGCGTGGCACGCCGGGTGGCGGGCGCCGACCCGGCCACCGCGCTGGCCGCCGCCGAGAGCGCCCCCGACGACGTCGCGGCCCAACTGCTGGCCGCCGACATCGAGGTGCTCAGCGGGCTGGCCGAGCAGGCGTACGCCCGCCTCGTCGGCCTGGTCCGGCGCACCGCCGGTGAGGACCGCGAGACGGTCCGCCAGCACCTGGTGTCGCTCTTCTCCATCGCCGGCCCGGACGATCCGGCGGTCGCCTCGGCCCGTAGGGCACTGGCCAGCGCCCTGTTCTGAGTCCGCAGCACGACTGTGAGTGCGTAGTACGCCAGCGCGGGCCGGCGTTCGCCGGCCCGCCCGACCACCGGGGACGGGAGCTCATGATGCGCCGGATCGCCGTCCTCGACGCGCCGACAAACCTCGGCCTGCGACCGCCGACGTCCACCTCCGTGCCGGGCTGCGCCAAGGCGCCCGGCGCGCTGCGCGACCACGACCTGCTGGCCCGGCTGCGGGCCCGCGACGCCGGGTGCCTCACCCCACCCCGGTACGACCCCGGTGACTGGCGGCCCGGGGACGGCGTGTGCCACGCCCGGGAGATCGCCGACTACTCGCTCGCGCTCGCCGAGCGGATCGGCTCGATCATCGACCGGGGTGAGTTCCCGGTGGTGCTGGGTGGCGACTGTTCCGTGCTGCTCGGTTCCGCGCTCGCCATGCACCGCCTCGGTGAGGCGGTCGGCGGGCGGATCGGACTGGTCTTCGTCGACGGGCACTCCGACTTCCGGCACCCCGGCAACGCCTCCTACGTCGGCGCGGCCGCCGGGGAGGACCTGGCCCTGGTCACCGGGCGCGGGCAGGCCGACCTGGCCGCCCTGGAGGGTCGCCGGCCCTACTTCCGCGACATCGACGTGGTGGTGCTCGGCATCCGTGCGCAGGACGAGTACCGCCTCGACCTCCAGGCCGCCGGCATCACCACCCGCCCGGTCCCCGCGCTGCGCGCCGAGGGCGCCGCCCGGACCGCCCAGTGGGCACACGAGCAGCTCGCCGACTGCGCGGGCTACTGGGTGCACATCGACGTCGACGTCCTCGACCCGGCGGTGATGCCGGCCGTCGACGCCCCCGACCCGGGCGGCATCGCCTTCGCCGAGCTGGAGATCCTGCTCGCCGGCCTGGTCGACACGCCACACTGCCTCGGCGTTGAACTGACCGTCTTCGACCCCGACTACGACCCGGACGGCTCGTACGCCGCCGAGATCGTCAACACCGTGGTCGCCGGTCTGGCTCCCGTCACTGCCCCGGAGGCGATGCCGCCGCGGCTGCTGTCGCCCCGGCCCACGACCGCCGCGAGACGTGCCACCGAACGGACGACGGCCGCCGGCCGGTCCGACCGCGCCGAGCGCCACGGCGGGCCCGCCGGGCTTGCTCGTGCCGCGGGGGTGCCGGGCTCTGCCAGCCCTGATCGCGGTGCGGGCACCGTCGCCGACGCTGCCCGGTTCGATGAGTTCGACGGCGAGGGCCTCGACGAGGACGACACGTCCGGCGCAGCCTCTCCCGGCCTCGGCTCCTCCCGCCTCCCGGTGTCGAGGAGTGAGGCGGCCGACGAGGTCGCGGCGGAGGCCGAGCCATCCGTGATCCGCGACCGGTCCCCGTCCGAGCCTTCCGGCCTCGCGGCGCAGATCGCGGCGACGGTCGAGCCGTCGGGGCTCGCGGCGCAGATCGCGGCCACGGTCGAGCCGTCGGGCCTCGCGGCGACGGTCGAGCCGTCGGGCCTCGCGGCGACGGTCGAGCCGTCGGGGCTCGCGGCGCAGATCGCGGCCACGGTCGAGCGCGAACCGGTCGGTCCGCCCGCGTCGGCCGGCCCGGGTCTGCTGCGGCGGCCCTCCCCGCCGGCCCAGAACGCACCCGAACGGCCCCAGACCGACACCGCCTGACCCGCTCGCGGCCACCCGACTCGTGATCCACTCGGTATCAGCGAAACCGGGGTGTCCGGACGGCTTGGACGCCCCGGTTTCAGTGAAACCGAGTGGATCAAGGGTCGGGTGGGTCAGGGGGTAGGCAGGGCGCGGAGGAAGCGTTCGGCGATCGGGACGGCCGAGGCGGTGCTGGCGCCGCCCTTCTCCACGAACACGGCGAATGCGACGTCACCCCGCCAGCCCACGAACCAGGCGTGCGTGTGGGCCGGGTTGTCGTCGAACTCGGCGGTGCCGGTCTTGCCGTACACCTCGCCGCCCGGGACGTCCTTGAGCGCGCTGGCGGTGCCGGCGGTGACCACCTCGCGCATCATCGTGCGCAGCGCCGTGACGGACTCCGGCTTGAGCTGCCCACCGGGCGGGGCCGGCTTGGCCGGCGCCGGGTCGACCAGCAGTTTCGGCTGCTCGAAGCGGCCCCGGGCGACGGCCGCCGTGGCACCCGCCATGGCCAGGGGGCTGACCAGCGTGGTGCCCTGGCCGAACGACGCGGCGGCCTGCTCGGCGGGGCTGCCGCCGGTGGAGACCTTGCCGGTGAAGACATCCACGCCGAGGTCCCACTGCCCCTCCAGCCCCAGGGACCGGCCGGCGGCGGCCAGCCCGTCGCCGCCGAGCTTCGGCGCCAGCGAAGCGAAGGCCGTGTTGCAGGACTTCGCGAAGTCGGTGCGGAACGGCACCGAGCCCAACTCGAAGTTGTCCGAGTTCTTGAAGGACCGGCCGTCGACGGTGAAGGTCTTCTTGCACTCCACCGGGCCGTCCAGAGTGACCGCGCCCCGGTCCAGCAGGCCCAGCGCGCTCACCATCTTGAAGGTGGAGCCCGGCGGTACCTGTGCGCTGAACGCCAGGTTCTCGCCGGCCGGGCCGGGACCGTTGGCGGCGGCGAGTACCGCGCCGTCGCTGACCCGTACCGCGACCAGGGCGGAGCGGAGCGGCTCCGCGCGCAGTGCCCCGTCGGCCGCGTTCTGGGTGGCCACGTCCAGGGTGGTCTTCAGCGCCTGGCCCGGCTGGGGATCGCGGCGGAACAGCTCGGTGCCGGTGGGCGCGAGCTTGCCGTCCTCGGTGGGCCGTTCGACCAGGACGGTCAGCCCGGGGGCGCCGCGCAACCGCTCGTCGTAGCGGCCCTGCAGGCCACCGTGTCCGACGAGGTCGCCGGCGACGTACCTGTCGGGGTGGGCAGTGAGGTCGTCGGCCTGCGCCTGGTCGACACTGCCGAGTAGCGCGCGGGCGAACTCGCGGGTGGGTGCGAGGTCGAGCTTGTCGGAGATGAACTTGGTGCCGGGCAGGTCGTAGATGCGAGGTTTGATCTGCTTGTACGCGTCCTCGCGCAGGGTCACCACCTCGACGAACGCACCCGGATCGGCCTCGGCGACCCGCTTGGGAAGGTCGGCCAGGTCGACGCCGGGGACCAGAGCCGGACGGATCGCCTTGAAGGCGGCGTCGAGATCCTTGACCAGCTTCTTGATGTCGGTGACCTGGTTGGGCTGCACGCCCACCCGCACGATCGGGCGCGGTGACACGATCGGCGTGCCCGCCGCGTCCAGCACGCCGGCACGCGGGCCGGCGTCGCGGCGCAGCGCCAGCCGGTCGCCCCTGGTGAGCTGCTCGTGGAGGACCCGCGGCTCCCACATCACCCGCCACTGGTCGTCGTCGCCCTGGATGAGCCGCAGCTCCCGGTCGTACGTCCAGTGGGTCTGGCCCGGCAGCGTCCAGTCCACCCGGATGGTGGTGGTCGCGATGTTCTTCGTGATCTTCGGCTCGCCCTGCCGGGTCAGCGTGGGCGGGGTGCTGGCCAGCTCGCCGGACAGCTCCTTGATCTCCTTGCTCACCTCGGCCGCCGGCGTCTTCGCGCCGGTCGAGTCGACCATGGCGACTGCCTGCAGGTCGCCGCTGCGCCAACCGGCGAGGAAGGCGTCGGCGCTGCGCTCCGGCCCGTCGTCTCCGGAGCACGCCGCCAGCACACCGGCGGTGAGCAGGGACGCGGTGAGCGCGGCCACTCGGCGCGCGCGGTTCGACCGGTTTGGGCGGGGGTAGGACAAGGTCATGAAGCGGTCCTTCCGATCTCGTGCTGCTCTGCACGGTAGTACGCGAACGCTGTCCCCAACGCCCCGGGAAGTCCTCGACGTGCGGAAAGACGGACCGAGCCGGTGTGATGAACATCGCGCGGCGGGGTATCCCGCAACCGGCCAACCTCGGACCCGCAACGGGTGAAAGGACGAAGTCCCGATCCGGACGCCCTGCCAGTGGTCCGCCGACGAAGGCGGCAAACGGCAGGCCTAGGCTGGGCGGCAGAGTGACCCACAACGCGGTGGGTCGAGGGGAGTGGCACCGATGGACCGGCGTCCGGCGATCAAACCGGAACCCGACCTCCGACCGGATAACTCCGGGCGGGACGAGGACAGCTTCGATTCGGCGACCGACGGGGACGGCTACGGCCGGCTCGACACCGGCGTCACAGGGCTGACCGGGTCGAGCATCGACACCATCTACGATCTGGGTCTGCCGAGCGAGGCGTTGGCCGACGACGTGGAGGACGCCGAGCTCGACGAACCCGTACCCAACGCGGAGCGGCTGGTGGCCCAGGCCGTCGCGCTCGCCGGGGACGACCATGACGCGGCGACCCTGGTCGGCCGTTTCTGGCGGTTCGCCCCGGACGAGGAGCTGGTCGGCTTCACGGCGGAGGAGATGCTCGACGCGGCCCGGGCGCACCGGGACCTCGCGCAGCAGCGGGTGCCCGGCGAGTTGAAGCTGCGCATCCACGAGCCGCACGCCGACCAGCACCACACCGTCGTCGAGATCGTCACCGACGACATGCCGTTCCTGGTCGACTCGGTGACCGCGCTGCTCAACTCGTACCACCTCGACGTACACCTGCTGGTGCACCCGCTGGTGGTGGTCCGGCGCGAGCCGCTGGGCCAGCTCACCGAGGTTTCGGCGGACGTGGAGCCGGACGACGCGATCGCCGGTGACATCGTCGAGAGCTGGATGCGGATCGAGATCGACCCGGTCCGGGACGCGGCCGAGCGGGACCGGTTGCGGCACGAGCTGCAACGGGTGCTCACCGACGTACGGGAGGCCGTGGAGGACTGGCCGAAGATGCGTCAGCGGGCCCTCGCGCTCGCCGACGAGCTGGCCTCGGCCCGTACCTCGGACAACCGCCCGCCGGTGCCGGAGAAGGACATCACCGACTCGGTGGAGCTGCTGCGCTGGCTCGCGCACGACCACTTCACGTTCCTCGGCTACCGCGAGTACCGCCTGGTCGACGCCCCAGACGGAAACCCCGCGGACCCGGTGGACGGCAAGGCCCTCGAAGCGGTGCTCGGCACCGGGCTGGGCATCCTGCGCTCGGACTCCCCGGACGCCCGGTCGCTGGCCTCGATGACGCCCGAGGCGCACGAGAAGGTGCTGGAGAAGCGCCTCCTCATCATCACCAAGGCCAACTCGCGGGCCACCGTGCACCGCTCGGCGTACCTGGACTACATCGGCTTCAAGATCTTCAACGAGGCCGGCGAGGTCATCGGCGAGCGGCGTTTCCTGGGGCTGTTCTCCACCGCCGCGTACCGGACCAGCGTCCGGGAGCTGCCGGTGGTGCGACGCAAGGTCGCCGAGGTGCTCGACCGTTCCGGCCTGAGCCGGCGCAGCCACTCCGGCAAGGACCTGCTCCAGATCCTGGAGACCTACCCGCGCGACGAGCTGTTCCAGATCAAGACCGACGACCTGTACCACGCGGTGATCGGCGTGCTGCGGATGGCGGGTCGCCGGCAGCTGCGGGTGTTCCTGCGCCGTGACGCGTACGGGCGGTTCATCTCCTGTCTGATCTACCTGCCCCGCGACCGGTTCACGACGCAGAACAGGCTGCGCATGCAGGACATCCTGCTGCGCGAGCTGAACGGTGTCGGGGTGGACTACACGACCCGGGTCACCGAGTCGATGCTCGCCCGGATCCACTTCATCGTCCGTACCGATCCGACCCGGCCGCCCGGCGAGATCGACGCCGACCTGTTGGCCGAGGAGCTGGCCGACGCGACCCGGCTCTGGGACGACGACTACCGGCTGGTGCTGGAGCGCAAGCTCGGCGACGAGCAGGCCAAGCACCTGTTCGCCCGGTACGCCGACGCGTTCCCGGAGGGCTACAAGGACGGGCACACGCCGTACGAGGCGATGAAGGACCTGGCCAAGCTGGAGCTGCTGGAGGAGCCCGGCCAGCTCGAGATGCACCTGTTCCGCAAGCAGCTCGCGCCCCGGCCGGGCACCCGCGTGCCGGGCGCCGACGTGCCCGACGACATGAACGTGCGGTTCAAGGTCTACCGGTACGGGGAGCCGATGATGCTCTCCGCCGTGCTGCCCGTGCTGCACTCGCTCGGCGTACGGGTGGTCGACGAGCACCCGTACGAGGTGGACCGGATCGACGGTCGGGTCTACCTGTACGACTTCGGCCTGATGCTGCCCGAGGGGCACCACGAGCTGGCCGAGGTCCGTCCGCACGTGGAGAACGCGTTCGCGGCGGCCTGGCGCGGCGAGGCCGAGGTGGACCGGTTCAACGAGCTGGTGCTGCGCGCCGGACTGACCTGGCGGCAGGTGGTGGTGCTGCGGGCGTACGCGAAGTATCTGCGGCAGGCCGGCACGGTCTTCTCGCAGGACTACATGGAGCAGACCTTCATCGCGTACCCGAAGCTCGCCAGCCTGCTGGTGGAGCTGTTCGAGACCCGGTTCGCGCCGGGTGACCTGAGCGCCGAGCAGCGGCGGCAGCGCAGCGGCGAGCTGGTGGAGACGATCCGGGGCGCGCTGGACGACGTGGCCAGCCTCGACCAGGACCGGATCCTGCGCTCGTACCTGACGCTGATCGAGGCGACCCTGCGGACCAGCTTCTACCAGAAGCCGGTCGGCGGGCGGCCGAAGGCGTACGTGGCGTTCAAGCTGGACCCGCAGGCCATTCCGGACCTGCCGGCGCCCCGGCCGAAGTTCGAGATCTTCGTGTACTCGCCCCGGTTCGAGGGTGTGCACCTGCGGTTTGGGCCGGTGGCCCGGGGCGGGTTGCGCTGGTCCGACCGTCGGGAGGACTTCCGCACCGAGGTGCTGGGCCTGGTCAAGGCGCAGATGGTGAAGAACACGGTGATCGTGCCGGTGGGCGCCAAGGGCGGCTTCGTGCTGAAGCAGAAGCCGGGGGACCGGGACGAGGCGGTCGCCTGCTACCAGGAGTTCGTCGGCGCGATGCTCGACGTCACCGACAACATCGTCAGCGGGCAGATCGTGCCGCCGGACGACGTGGTCCGGCACGACGGCGACGACCCCTACCTGGTGGTCGCCGCGGACAAGGGCACGGCCACGTTCTCGGACATCGCCAACGAGATCTCGCTGGCGCACAACTTCTGGATGGGCGACGCGTTCGCCTCCGGCGGTTCGGCCGGGTACGACCACAAGAAGATGGGCATCACCGCCCGTGGCGCCTGGGAGTCCGTGAAGCGGCACTTCCGGGAGCTGGGCCTGGACACCCAGACCCAGGACTTCACGGTGGTCGGCGTCGGCGACATGTCCGGCGACGTGTTCGGCAACGGGATGCTGCTCTCCGAGCACATCCGGCTGGTGGCCGCGTTCGACCACCGGCACATCTTCCTGGACCCGGACCCGGACGCCGCCACCTCGTACGCGGAGCGTCGGCGGCTGTTCGACCTGCCCCGCTCCTCCTGGGAGGACTACAACGAGGAGCTGATCTCGGCCGGGGGCGGCATCTTCTCGCGTACCGCGAAGTCGATTCCGATCACGCCGCAGGTCCGGGCGGCGATCGGCCTCGACGACGACGTCACGCAGATCTCGCCACAGGAGCTGATGAAGGCGATCGTCACCGCTCCGGTGGACCTGTTCTGGAACGGCGGCATCGGCACGTACGTCAAGGCCTCCACCCAGACCAACGCGGAGGTGGGCGACAAGTCCAACGACGCGATCCGGGTGGACGGGCGCAGCCTGCGCTGCCGGGTGGCGGGCGAGGGCGGCAACCTGGGCTGGACCCAGCTCGGCCGGATCGAGTACGCGTTGACCGGTGGCCGGATCTACACCGACTTCATCGACAACGCGGCCGGTGTGGACACCTCCGACCACGAGGTGAACATCAAGATCCTGCTGAACACCGCGGTGGCCGACGGCGAGCTGACCACCGCCGAGCGGGACGATCTGTTGGCCGGGATGACCGACGAGGTCGCCGAACTGGTGCTGCGCGACAACTACGACCAGGCTCGGGCGATCAACAACGCCCAGGCCCAGGCCGCCTCGCTGCTCCCGGTGCACCGCCGGATGATCAACGAGTTGGAACGTTCGGGCGGGTTGGACCGCGCGTTGGAGGCGCTGCCGCCGGACGAGGAGTTGGCGGTCCGGAGCGAATCCGGCCTGACCGCGCCGGAGTTCGCGGTGCTGCTCGCGTACGTGAAAATCGTCCTTGAGCGGGAGATCCTCACCGAGGGGCTGGCCGACGAGGAGTGGACGACCGACGTTCTGGTCAACTACTTCCCGACGCCCATGCGTGAGCGGTTCGCCGACCGGATGGGCCGGCACCGGCTGCGCCGGGACATCGTCACCACCGTGCTGGTCAACGAGGCGATCAACCGGGGTGGCATCTCGTTCATCTTCCGGGTGGTCGAGGAGACGGCGGCCAGCGCCGCGGACGTGATCCGTGCGTACGTGGTGGTCAGTGAGGTGTTCGGCCTGCGCGACCTGTGGGACGCGGTCGAGGCGCTGGACAACAAGGTTGCGCCGGAGTTGCAGACCAGCGTCTACCTGGACACCCGCCGGTTGCTCGACCGGGCGGTGCGTTGGCTGGTCTCCAACCGGCGCTCGCCCATCGACGTGCCGGCCGAGATCGCCCGACTGCGCGACGGGGTCACCCGGCTGCTGCCGGGTCTGGAGGAGCTGTTCTACGGCGGCGAGCGGCAGGCCATCGCGGCGCACATCGACTCGATGACCGAGCGCGGGCTGCCCCGCGAGCTGGCCGAGCGGGCGACCCGGCTGATGTACAGCTTCGGTCTGATGGACGTGGTGGAGACCGCGAACGCCAGCGGGCGGGACGTCAGCGAGGTGGCCTCGGTCTACTTCGTGCTCTCCGACCTGTTCCGGGTGGACTCGCTGCTGTCGAAGATCTCCCTGCTGCCGCGGGAGGACCGCTGGCAGACCCTCGCGCGGATGGCGCTGCGGTACGACCTGTACGCGGCGTTGGCCGCGCTCACCGCCGAGGTGCTCGACTCGACCGGGGACGAGTTGCCGCCGCACGAGCGGGTGCAGCAGTGGGAGCAGTCGAACGCCACGTCGATCCACCGGGCCCGCCAGGCGATGGGGGAGTTCGACGAGTCGCGGGCGGATCTCGCTGCCCTGTCCGTGCTGCTGCGCCAGATCCGCACCCTGGTGCGGACCTCCGCCGCCGCCTGAGTCACTACGCCGGACGCGGTCCGGCCGGTCGGGGTGACCCGACCGGCC
>NZ_JBFAOC010000025.1:0-32366 GCF_040675055.1 Micromonospora sp. NPDC049662 | reverse complement strand
CGGGTCGTCTCGGTGAAGTCGTACCCGAAGACGTCCTTCCCCACCGAGTTGGACTACGGGCCGAACGACCGGCCGGACCGCTTCGTGTACGGGTTGGTCACGCCGCCAGGGTGGCGAAGACGACCACGTTGTCGGGGTAGCTGCGCACGGTCTCGTCGAACTGGCCGCCGCACGTCACCACCCGCAGGCCGGGCCGGTCGTTCGGCCCGTAGACCAACTCGGTGGGGAAGGACGTCTTCGGGTACGACTTCACCGAGTCGACCCGGAACGTCGCCGGCCGGCCATCCGCCCGCCGCACGGTGATCGTGTCACCGGGCACGAGCGCGCCAAGATCGAAGAAGACGGCCGGGCCGAGCTTCGCCGAGTCCACGTGCCCGACGATGACCGCGTTACCGGTCTCGCCGGGGCTGGCCCCCGGCTCGTACCAACCAGCCCGGTCGGCCTGCTCCAGCGGGGGGACCTGGACGGTGCCGTCCGGGTTGGTGCCCAGCGACATGATCGTCGCGTCGACGCCGATCCGGGGAATCTCGATGGTGGTCGGAGCGGACCGGGTCAGCGCGGTCGGCGCCGCTTCGCCGTCGACGGGTGGGATGTCGCTGTCGGGGACCGCCGACCCGCTGACCTCGGGGCCGGCCTGGGCCAACGGCTGTGGGGGTCGGGGAGCGGGCGTGGTCTGCAACGAGGCGCCGATCATGCCGGCGCCGATCATGGCGAGGGTGACGACGACGGCCGCACCGGCGGCACGCCACGGTCTCCCGTGACGGCCGCCGGCCGGTGTCGCCGTCACGTCAGGCGAGCGAACCATCGGTCCGCCGACGACGCATCAGCACGATCCCGCCGAGCGCGGCAGCGCCGAGCAGGCTCGCACCGCCGGTGGCCAGGCCACGGTCGGTGCCGGTGCTGACGCCGCCGTCACCACCGTCGACCCCGCCGTGCGGCAGGACGACCAGTTCGCCCTCGCCGCACGAGCCCTTGAGCTCGTAGCGACCCGGCTTGGCGTCCTTGTCGACCTTGGCCTCGCCGTAGTAGACGAACTCGCGCTCGTCGTCGCGGCCGCCCTTGTCCCAGCTCTTGTCGGAGCCGTACTCGTCGTCGGAGCCGTAGTCGTGGCCCTCGGATTCGTGGCCCTTGGACTCCCAGCTCTTGTCGGAGCCGTACTCGTCGTCGGAGCCGTAGTCGTGGCCCTCGGATTCGTGGCCCTTGGACTCCCAGCTCTTCTCCGAGCCGTACTCGTCGTCCGAGCCGTAGTCGTGGCCCTCGGATTCGTGGCCCTTGGACTCCCAGCTCTTCTCCGAGCCGTACTCGTCGTCCGAGCCGTAGTCGTGGCCCTTGGACTCGTCGTCCTTGGACTCCCAGCTCTTGTCGGAGCCGTACTCGTCGTCGGAGCCGTAGTCGTGGCCCTCGGATTCGTGGCCCTTGGACTCCCAGTCCTTCTTGTCTTCGTCCTTGGACTCCCAGTCCTTCTTGTCTTCGTCCTTGGAGTCCCAGTCCTTCTTGTCTTCGTCCTTGGAGTCCCAGTCCTTCTTGTCCTCGTCCTTGGACTCCCAGTCCTTCTTGTCCTCGTCCTTGGAGTCCCAGTCCTTCTTGTCCTCGTCCTTGGAGTCCCAGTCCTTCTTGCCTTCGTCGTCCTGGGCGTCCTGGCCGTGCTCCTCGCCCTTCCAGTCCTTGCTGTCCTCGTCCTCATAGGCGTCGGCGGCAGCGCCACCGCCCTGGCCGCCGGGCTGGGCGTCGCCGTGCTCACCCTTGCCCTTGTCGTCCTTGCCCTTGTCGTCCTTGCCCTTGTCGTCCTTGCCCTTGTCGTCCTTGCCTTCGTCGCCCTTGCCTTCGTGGTCCTTGCCCTTGTCGTCCTTGCCGTGCTCGTCCTTGCCCTTGTCGTCGTCCTTGCCGTGCTCGTCCTTGCCCTTGTCGTCGTCCTTGCCGTGCTCGTCCTTGCCCTTGTCGTCGTCCTTGCCGTGCTCGTCCTTGCCCTTGTCGTCGTGGTCGTAGGAGTCGTCCTCCTCGCTCCACTCGCCGCGGTCCTCGCCCCGGTCGTCGCGCGCCGGCTTGAGCTTGACCTTGCCGGTGACCTTGGACCACACGTAGGCGTGCTCCTGGCGATCCGGGCAGATCTCGAGGAGCTTGACCTCGTCGCCGGCCTTCACGATGTGCGGCTTGGCGTAGACCTTGCCGTCCTCGTCGTGGTGACCGTCAGCGAACGCGATCCCTGGCGCGAACACCAGGAGGGACGCGCCACCGAGGGCGGCGCCCGCAACGACCTTCCCGAGCATCTTCTTAGCCATGACCTGCGTCACTCCATCCCTGTTGTCCTGAGCCCGGCGACAACCGAGCTAAGACCGACGTTAGACCGTTTCATGACTTATGAAGTGAAAGATTCGCGTTTTGACCTTTGCTGGTGGTAAGAGGCGAAGGAGTGATACGCGGCTTTCTTTGCCCGCCGTGCCGCGGCGGGCGCTCACCGCCCGGCCGGGTTGGTCGCGGCATTCCCGACCCGCCGCGCGCTACCAGTGAGGCTCGGCCGGTAACGGACGGCTGGCGCCGCCCGCGTCACCTCGGGGGTATCGTCCGAGTCGAGGGCGGCGGCGCATCGAGCCATTGCCATGGAAGCGCTCCCATGCAAGAATCGGCGCACGCGGTTTCGGGGGAGCCACACCGCGCAGGCGGGGCGTCGAGGGCATCCGGTTCACCGGACGACAACCGGCCGCCGATCGGTCGGCCACGCGCCGGCCAATCACCACCAACCACCACCACCGCCCGTCCGGGTCGGGCACCCCAAAGAATCCCGTGGCGCCGGAGGCCGTCCGTGCAGGACGCCCGCCGGGCCGTCTCGCCGGGCCGAACGCGGGCCCGGTCTCGCCCAAGGAGATCAGTGGCATGAATGTGTGGAGAAGGCTGTCCGGCCCCCGCCGGACCCTCGCGCTCGCCGGCGCGGGCGTTCTGGTCGCCGGCGGGCTGGTGACGATCCCGGTCACCGCGGCGCAGGCCGCGACGCAGTGCGACATCGCGTACACGACCAATGACTGGCAGGGTGGCTTCACCGCCAACATCACCATCAAGAACCTCGGCGACCCGGTCAACGGTTGGACGCTGGGCTGGACCTTCCCCAACTCCAGCCAGCGCGTGCAGCAGGGCTGGTCGGCCACGTACACCCAGTCCGGCAGCCAGGTCACGGCCCGCAGCATGTCCTACAACGGCACCCTCGCGACCGGCGCGTCGACGACCCTCGGGTTCAACGGAGCGTGGAGCGGCAGCAACCCGAAGCCGACCTCGTTCACCCTGAACGGTGTGGTCTGCAACGGTGGCACCGGCAACCCGACCACCCCGCCGCCCACCACGCCTCCGCCGACCACGCCTCCGCCCACCACGCCTCCCCCCACGACCCCGCCGCCCACGACGGGGCCGCCGCCGACCACCCCGCCCCCCGGTGTGAAGGTCGACAACCCGTACGCCGGTGTGCCCGGGTACGTGAACCCGGAGTGGAAGGCCAAGGCGGACGCCGAGCCCGGCGGTAGCCGCGTCTCGAACAACCCCACCGCCGTGTGGCTGGACCGGATCGCCGCGATCAACGGCACGCCGAACAGCAGCTCAAACGGGGCCTTCGGGGTGAAGGACCACCTGGACGAGGCGCTGCGCCAGGGCGCCGGTTACATCCAGTTCGTGATCTACAACCTGCCCGGCCGCGACTGCTCGGCGCTCTCCTCCAACGGTGAGCTGGGCCCGGACGAGCTGCCCCGGTACAAGTCCGAGTACATCGACCCGATCGCCGCGATCCAGTCCGACTCGAAGTACCGGAACATCCGGATCATCAACATCATCGAGATCGACTCGCTGCCGAACATCGTGACCAACACCTCGGGTCAGCCCGGCGGCACGGTCATGTGCGACACGGTCAAGGCCAACGGCGCGTACGTCAACGGTGTCGGCTACGCCCTCGCCAAGCTGGGCGCGATCGGTAACGTCTACAACTACATCGACGCCGGCCACCACGGCTGGCTCGGCTGGGACTCCAACTTCGGCCCGACCGCCGAGATCCTGAAGACCGCCGCTGTCGCCTCCGGCAGCACGGTCAACAACGTGCACGGCTTCATCACCAACACCGCCAACTACTCGGCGCTCACCGAGCCGTACTTCAAGGTCACCGACAACGTGAACGGCCAGACGGTGCGGCAGTCCAAGTGGATCGACTGGAACTACTACGTCG
The DNA here is from genome assembly GCF_040675055.1 of Micromonospora sp. NPDC049662. Lineage (NCBI taxonomy): Bacteria > Bacillati > Actinomycetota > Actinomycetes > Micromonosporales > Micromonosporaceae > Micromonospora > Micromonospora sp. NPDC049662. Next base: position 28,168 of record NZ_JBFAOC010000025.1, on the reverse strand, counting down.
ACGAGCTGTCCTTCGCCCAGGCGTTCCGGACCAAGCTGGTGTCGTTGGGCTTCAACTCCAACATCGGCATGCTGATCGACACGTCCCGCAACGGCTGGGGCGGCGCCAACCGGCCCACCGGCCCGGGCGCGACGACCAGCGTCGACACGTACGTCAACGGTGGCCGGATCGACCGTCGGGCGCACGCCGGTAACTGGTGCAACCAGGCCGGCGCGGGTCTCGGCGAGCGGCCGCGGGCGAACCCGGCTACGGGCATCGACGCCTACGTCTGGGTGAAGCCTCCGGGCGAGTCGGACGGCTCCAGCTCGGAGATCCCGAACAACGAGGGCAAGGGCTTCGACCGGATGTGCGACCCGACGTACGGCGGTAACGCCCGCAACGGCAACAACCCGAGCGGGGCGCTGGGGAACGCGCCGATCTCCGGGGCGTGGTTCTCGGCCCAGTTCCGGGAGCTGATGCAGAACGCCTACCCGGCGCTCTGATCGGGTAGCTCACGCGCCAACCCGCCTCCGGCAGTAGGTGAGGCACTGCCGGGGGCAGGTTTCCCCGGGGTCCCCGGTCCGACCATCACGGTCGGGCCGGGGACCCCCCTTTTCCGCGTCTGTCCCGGGTCAGGGCACGGTGCGTTCGATCGCCGCGCGGCCGTGTTCGGCCAGGTCGCGGCGGGCCTTGTCCAGGTTCTCCGGGGTGAGGTCCTGCCCACGGGCCATCACCAGGTCCTCCGGTTCCCAGGGCTGCTCGCCGCCGGTACGGATGTTGTCGCCGCCCGCGCCGGTGCCCGTCCCGGTCGCGCCGGTCCCGGCGGCGTACGGGTCGCCGATCAGGTCGTCCGTGTCCGGGGCAAGGTCCGGCTGCCGCTCGCGGGGTTCGGTGAAGGTCGGCGTGTCGCGGTCGGGGCCACCCCCGGTCCGCAGCTTCGGGACGGTGCTGTCGTCGTCCACCGCAGCGGCCGTTTGCGGGCTCTCCTCCAGCGGTCGGCGGTCGCGATCGGTCATGGTGCTGCCTCCTGTGTCCGACACGGTGCCTGATCCCCGCCGCGTACCCCGTGCGCGGGTGCCCATGCGCGGCACCGGCGCCGTCCCGGTGGACGGCGTCGGCGGCGGACCGGAGTTCAGTGGTCGGCTTGGGGCTCGTTCGCGGACGGCGCCTCCGCCGGCCGCAGCCACTGCCAGAGCAGCATGACCAGCCCGAAGGCGAGCATCACCAGGCCGGCCCACAGGTTGATGCGGACACCCTCGGCCTTGTCGATCTCGGCTCGACTGTCGAAGATGCCGATCAGCGTCACGATGATCCCGTACGCCACGAAGAGCCCACCGATCACGCGACGGATGTCGAACAGACGGGCGGCGGCGGAGCGGCGCTCCTCCGACTGCGTCTCGTCGATCAGCGGGTCCTGCGCCGGCTGGCCGTCGTTGCTCATCTGCCGACTCCTTTCCTAGAAGACCGGGATGTAGAAGAGTGCGGCCAGCGCGACCGCGACCAGGCCGAGCAGCACGGGGGAGCGGTACCAGACGGCGTCCCCGGCGAGCACGTCGCCCTTCAGGTCGACGCCGCCCATCCCGTAGACCAGCCCGCGCAGATCCTCGTCGCGCTTGGGCGCGGTGAGCGGGGTGAGGATGGCGGCAACCACCGCCACGGTGACGAACGCGATGCCGGCGCCCCAGAAGCTCTCCTCCAGGTCGGAGTTGAAGCCGATCACGCCGCCCTTGTAGAGCAGGTACGTCACCAGCGACGCCAGGGTGCCGAGCAGCAGCGACCAGAAGCCCGCGAGGGCGCTCATCCGCTTCCAGAACATGCCGATGATGAAGGTGGCGAACAGCGGCGCGTTGAACAGGGAGAAGAGCGCCTGGATGTAGTTCATGATGTTGCTGAACCCGGAGGCGATGAACGCCGTCCCGATGCCGATCACCACGGCCGCGACGGTCGCCCACCGGCCGATCCGCAGGTAGTAGTCGTCGGACCGGCCGCGCCGGACGTACGACTGCCAGATGTCGTAGGTGAAGACGGTGTTGAAGCCGCTCACGTTGGCCGCCATGCCGGCCATGAACGACGCGAGCAGGCCGGTGACCGCCACCCCGAGCACGCCGTTGGGCAGCAGGTCTCGCATCAGCAGCGGGATGGCGTTGTTGTACTGCAGGTCGCCGCTCTCCGCGCCGAGGCCCTTGACCGTCACCAGGGCGACCAGGCCCGGGATGATCGTGACCAGCGGGATGAACAGCTTCGGGTACGCGGCGATGATCGGCGTACGTCGGGCGGCGCTCATGTTCTTGGCCGACAGGGCCCGCTGCACCTCGGCGAAGTTCGTCGTCCAGTACCCGAACGAGAGCACGAAACCGAGGCCGAAGACGATGCCGATCCACTGCGCGCCGAGGGGGTTGTCGGTGCTGGCGGTGTCCTGCCAGGCGTGTAGACCCGCCTCGCCGAGTTTCGAGTCGCGGACCGCGTCCATCAGCCCACTCACGCCGCCGACCTTGACCAGACCGATCACGGTGACCGGGATGAGGCCGGCCAGGATGACGAAGAACTGGAGCACCTCGTTGTAGATGGCCCCGGACAGGCCACCGATGGTGATGTACGCCAGCACGATCGCCGCGCCGACCACGATCGCCGTCCAGAGCGGCCAGCCGAGCAGCGCCTGCATGACCAGGGCCAGCGCGTAGAGGTTCACACCGGCGATCAGCACCTGGGCGACGGCGAAGCTGAGCGCGTTCAGCAGGTGGGTCGGCCGGTTGAAGCGCAACCGCAGGTACTCGGGGACGCTGCGGACCTTGGAGCCGTAGTAGAAGGGCATCATCACGATGCCCAGGAAGACCATCGCCGGCACCGCGCCGATCCAGTAGTAGTGGACCGTCATGACGCCGTACTGGGCGCCGTTGGCCGCCATACCGATGATCTCCAGTGCCCCGAGGTTCGCCGAGACGAAGGCGAGGCCGGTCACCCAGGCCGGCAGGGAACGGCCGGAGAGGAAGAAGTCGACGCTGGTCCGGATCGCCCGGCGGGCGGCGAAGCCGACTCCGAGGACGGTGACGAAGTACAGCGCGAGGATCAGATAGTCCAGCCCGTTCATGTTGAGCCGGAGGCCGCCGCCGTCCATCTCGTCACCCCTCGTCCGACGTGGGCACCGCATTCGATGCGCGCGCCCTATTACCCGCTCCGCGAGGTTTCACGCCTCTGCGTCGCCGGCGGTGTGTTCGCCCCCACTCGTGCGATGTCGGCGCGCGCGAAGGGGCGCCCCCACCCGTAGGCCGGAGCGCCCCTTGCGATCGTGTTGTTTCAGCGACCCAGAACGCGGTCCAGGAAGTCCCGGTAGTTACGGACCGCCATGCGCAGTTGCTCGGTGTCCGCCGAGCCGGCGTCCTGCCAGCCGCCCAGCGTGTTCTTCTGCGCCGCGAGCGCCGAGGCGAGTGCCTGAATGGCCTCCTCGACCAGGGCCTGCGCCTCGCCCGCCGCGGCGGAAGGATCGTCGACGAACCGTAGTTGCACGTCCCGCCAGCGGTCCCGGAAACCCTGTGCGGTGTCCCCGTCCAGGAGCGTGGCCGCGTCGGTGGCGACGGTCGAACCGGCGGGTCGCGAGGTGCCGGCCGACTCCAGTGAGGTCGAGGTGCCCTCGGTCGCGACCGGTTCGCCGTCCGCGTCCGGGTCCACCAGCTCCGGCGACGCGCTGCCGTAGCCGGCCGCGCCCGCCGTGGCCGCGTCCGGATCGCCAGCCCAGTCGGTCAGGTCGCTTCGACGCTCCGGCGCGCCCTCCGTGCTCCCCGGCACGACGACGGTTCGCGCGCTGTCGGTCCCGTCCCGTCGGTCGTCGATGTCCAGGTCGGCCGCCTCGTCGGCGTCCGGTGTCGGGTCACCGTCGGTCTCCGCGAAGCCGTCGCGGCGGTGCAGTTCGGCGGTGGGGTCGGCGCGCAGGCCCTCCCGCTCGCCGTCCTCGGCGCCGTCGCCCGGCGCGGCGGTCCGCTCGGCCCGCGGGTCGGGCTGGTCCTGTGGGCGTGGGCTGGCCAGGGCGGACGCGGCCACCGCGTCGGCGACCGTGGTGGCGCCGAACGCGGTCGGCAGCGGACCCGGCTCGTGGAAGTCACCCTCGTCGTCGGCCCGGTCATGGCGAACGCCCGGATCGGTGCCGTTGGCCCGCTCGTGGTCGGTGGTCGGGACGTCGTCGGCGCTCCGCTCGTCGTCGATGGTCGGATCGTCGAAGGTGCCCCGGTCGTCCAGGGAGTCCTCGGGTACGTCCGTGTGGGCGGCCCGGTCACCGGTCGGCGGGACCGGCACCGGCGCGGACCGGACGGCCTCCGGATGGTCGTTGCTCACCTGCTGCTCTTCGTGGCGCATCGGTGGCCTCCTCAGCGGCTCGTGGCGTCGTGCGGAGTGTCCGGGTGGGAACGCTGTTCGGGCGTGCGCTGACCGACGGGCTCCTCGCCGAGCAGGTCGGCGAAGAGGGCCCGGTAGTGCACGACCGCCTGACGCAGTTCCTCGGTGGTCGCCTCACCCCGCGAGTTGCGCAGGTGGATCTCGTGCGCGTCCCGGTAGTTGGTCAGGGTGCGGGCGTGCTCGACGGAGAGGTGGGCGATCTGGTCGGAGAAGTCACCGGTCGGGTAGCCCTGCTCCTCGATGAGTCGGGTGACCAGTTCGTCCGCGTCGCCCACGGTCTCACCCGGCGAGTCGATGAAGCGGATCTGGAGCTCCTCCCAGGCGGCGGCGTACCGCGCCCGCGACTCCGGGCTGAGCGGGGTGAGCGTGAGCTCGGCGTGCCGGCGCTCCCGGTCGCGTAGCTCACGCTCCGCGGCGGACCGGCTCTCCTGCTCCTGCACCACCCGGTCGTACTCCGGTCCGAACCGGCTCTGCAGCGCGCGGCGGCGACCGATCGTCCGGACGGCCACGGCGATCGCCGCGATGATCACCAGCACGACGAGCACGATGACGACTATCTGCGTGGGCGACATGGGCTCCTCCTTCGTCATCTGGTATTCCCTCCGCGTACTGATCGCCAATCCCGATCCGGGGGACTTTCCTCGCCGATCGCGGTCCGACGTGGCGGTAGCTGACAGAAACCTGACTCATTCCAGATAGTCCGAGTGGGTGGACTGGCCCCCGTCGTGCGGCGTCGCCCCCGACGTCTGATCCTTTCCGGCCCAGCACCAGCGCCCGGGGGAGCGCGACAGCGGGGCGCTCCCCGTACTCGCGAGGGCGCGCTCCGCAGCCCGGATGCCGTCCGACGGCGGTAGTGCAACCGGGCGTGATTACGTATCCTGCCCAAGGCGCGCGCGCCGGTGCCCGGCCCGACGACCGGGTACGCGACCGGCGAGCGCGCTGCCCGGCGGTGCCGGCGCCCCTCCTGCCACCCTTGACGGGCGAGGTCTGATGAGAACCCGCGACTGGCCTATCCGCTCGAAGCTGACCGCATTGGTCGTCGCGCCGGTGTCCGCGCTCCTCGCGCTGTGGATCTTCGCGACGACGTTGACCTTCGGGCCCGCCCTGAACCTGCTCTCCGCGCGGACCCTCCTCTACGACCTGGGCCGCCCCGGCGAGGTGGTGGTGACCGAGCTGCAACGCGAGCGTCGTCTCTCGGTGGTGCAGCTCGCCGGCGACACCGAACTGCCCGCGTTGGCCGAGCAGCGCCTGCGTACCGACCGGGCGGTCGCCGAGCTGCGTCGCCGGGTCGACGGGGAGGCGCTGCGCTCCGCCGCCGACGACCTGCTGGAGGACCGCGTCGACCGGCTGGTCACCGCCCTGGCGGCGTTGCCGACCGGACGGGACTTCATCGACGATGGGATGATGGACCGCGCGGGCGCGATCGGCCTCTACAGCGGCATGGTCTCGGCGGCCTTCCAGGCGTTCTCCGCCCTGGCGAGCCTGAGTGACCCCGGCATCAACCGGCAGGCGCTGGCCCTCACCACACTGGGCCGGTCCCGCGAGCTGCTGGGCCAGACGGACGCGATGCTGGCCGGTGTGCTGACCGCCGGGAAGTTCGGCAACGGGGAGCACGCGCTGCTCGTGCAGACCATCGGCAACCAGCGATGGCTCACCGAGAGCGCGGTGGCCGACCTGCCCGAAACCGCGCGCGCCGCGTACCAGCGGCTCACCGAGAGTCCCGACTTCACCAGCCTGCGGGCCATGCAGGACGCGCTGATCGGCGCCAACCGGTCCGGTCGGCCACCGGTGGACGCCGCGGCGTGGCAGGCCAGCCACGACGCCGTACAGCAGGAGTTGCGCGACTTCGAGCTGGCCGAGGCCGACAACCTCACCGACCGCTCGGTGCCGATGGCGGTCGGGATCCTGGTCCGGCTCGCCGCCGCCGGGGTGCTCGGTCTCGTCGCCGTGGTGGTCTCGGTGCTGGTGGCGCTGCGGGTCGGCCGCACCCTGGTCCGGCGGCTCAGCGGAGTCCGTACCGCCGCCCTCGAACTGGCCGAGCACCGGCTGCCCGACGTGGTGGCCCGGCTGCGTCGCGGCGAGCACGTCGACGTCGCCCGGGAGGCGCCACCCCTGGAGTACGGCCACGACGAGATCGGCGAGGTCGGGCGGGCCTTCACCGAGGTGCAGCGCACCGCCGTCCAGGCGGCCGTGGACGAGGTCACCCTGCGCCGGGGGCTCAACGAGGTGTTCCTCAACATCGCCCGCCGCAGCCAGGGCCTGGTGCACCGGCAGTTGCACCTGCTGGACCGGATGGAGCGACGCGCCGAGGACCCGGACGAGCTGGCCGAGCTGTTCCAGGTGGACCACCTGGCCACCCGGCTCCGCCGGCACGCCGAGGACCTGGTCATCCTGGCCGGCTCCGCGCCGGGCCGGGGGTGGCGCCACCCGGTCGCGATGGTCGACCTGGTCCGGGGGGCGATCAGCGAGGTCGAGGCGTACGACCGGGTGGACATCACCGTCGTACAGCCGGCCGGTGTGCTGGGCCGGGCGGTGGGCGACATCATCCACCTGCTCGCCGAGCTGGTCGAGAACGCCACCGCCTTCTCCCCGCCGGACACGCGGGTGACCATCACCGGGGAGCAGGTCGCCGACGGGTACGTCCTGTCGGTCACCGATCAGGGGCTGGGCATGTCCGCCACCGCGCTCGAGAACGCCAACACCCGGCTGACCAGCTCGCCCGAGTTCGATCCGGCGCAGAGCGCCCGCCTCGGTCTGTTCGTGGTGGCCCGGCTGGCGGCGCGGCACTCCGTACGCGTGCGACTGCGGTCCCCCGAGGACGGCGGCGTCACCGCCGTGGTGCTGATCCCCACCGACCTGGTCACCGCCGAGCCACCGGCCGGCCCCGATCCGGCGTCGCTCGACGCCGCGCCCGGTGACCGGCGACTGACCCGACCCGTACGCCGGACGACGGCGCCCCGGTCGCGCGCCGGTCGTACCACCTCGGCCCCGGTCGTCACCAGTGACCCGCCCACCCTCGTTCTGCCCACGGGCCCGGCGTCCGATCTGCCGGCCGCCACGGACGAGCCGCCCTCCGACGGGGCGGCGGACGACCTGGAGGGGCTGCCCCGGCGGGTACGGCGACGTACCCCCAACGCCCTGCCCCGGCCCACCGCCGCCGACACGCCGTCGCCCCGCTCGCCGGAGGAGGTACGCCGGGTGATGGCGTCCCTGCAGGCCGGCACCGCCCGGGGTCGGGCGACGGTGGTCGCCCCGGCGGGCCCGACCCACGCCCCCGCGCCTCCGCCCTCCGCAGCGCCGGCGATCCCGGCCGCTGCGCCGACGGCGGTCCCGGCTCAGCGATCCGTGGCGACCCCGGAGACCGGGTCCGCCGCCGATTCGGGATCCTCCGCGCCCCCGAAGGCCATCGAACCGACAGTGACTGAGAGGGACGCCTAGTGCGGGAAACGACGAAGCAGAGCGCCAGCCTCGACTGGTTGCTCGACGAGCTGGTGCAGCGGGTGCCGGCCGCCCGGGAGGCGGTCGTGCTCTCCGCCGACGGACTACTGCTCGGCTCCTCGGCCGAGTTGGAACGCGCCGACGCCGAGCACCTCTGCGCGCTCGCCGCCGGCTTCTCCAGCCTGGCTCGGGGCGCGAGCCACCACGTGGACGGTGGCCCGGTCCGGCAGACCGTGGTGGAGATGGAATCGGCGTACCTCTTCGTCACCACCGCCGGCCAGGGCGCCTGCCTGGCCGTGGTGAGCGACGCGGACGCGGACATCGGCCTGGTCGCGTACGAGATGGCGATGCTGGTCATTCGGGTGGGGGAGAACCTGACCGCGTCGGCCCGACCGGCCGCGGACGCCGGTGATGCGGGCTGAGCCGCCCGGCCCCCAGCACGAGTGGCTGGACGGCGACGCGGGCCCGGTGGTCCGCCCTTACACGCTCACCGGCGGCCGGGTGCGCTCCGCCGCCGGTGGCTTCGACCTGGTCGCGTTCGTGTTGGCCGCCGCGGACGTCGACCCGGCGGCCCAGCCGCAGTTGCCGCCGGAGCACCGGCGGTTGGTCGCGTTGGCCGGTCACCCGGTGTCGGTGGCCGAGTTGGCGGCCGAGCTGGACCTCGCGGTCGGCGTGATCCGGGTGCTGCTGGGCGACCTCCTCGCGCAGGGCCTGGTCGCGGTGCACGAGCCGCCGGCCAGCCGCGATCTTCCCAACGACGACATCCTCAAGGCGGTGGTCAGTGGACTCCGTGCGCTATGACCAGGCGGGCTCAGCCCTCACCGTTCCGCTGGCACTGAAGATCCTCATCGCGGGGGGCTTCGGCGCCGGCAAGACGACGCTGGTGAGCGCGTTGAGCGAGGTCCGGCCGTTGCAGACCGAGGAGGTGCTGACCGACGCCGGCATCGGCACCGACGACCTCTCGGGGGTGGAGGGCAAGACGACCACCACCGTGGCGATGGACTTCGGCCGGATCACCATCAACGACGACCTCCAGGTGTACCTGTTCGGCACCCCCGGCCAGGACCGGTTCTGGTTCCTCTGGGACGAGCTGGCCTTCGGCGCGCTCGGCGCGGTGGTGCTCGCCGACACCCGGCGGCTGGCCGACTGCTTCCCGTCGATCGACTACTTCGAGCAGCGTGGCATCCCGTTCGTGGTGGGGGTGAACTGTTTCGAGGACACCCGTCGCTTCGACCTGGAGACCGTACGCCGAGCGCTCGACCTGGACCCGGACGTGCCGATGGTGCTCTGCGACGCCCGGGACCGGCAGTCCGGCAAGCTGGTGTTGATCTCCTTGGTCGAGCACGTGGCCCGGCAGCGCGGCGAGCCGGTGGCGGCCTCCTGAACCGTCACCGCGGGTCCGGCGGACCGCGCCGGCGTCGAAAAGCCGGTTAGCCGGTCGGCTTCCTGGGCAGCTCTGGTTGGATCTACTCCAGGATGTCGGCGAAGGGGTGCAGCGTGACTGGTCCGGGCGAGATCGTCCACATCGGGGGTTACACCGCGCAGAGCGGCGGGCGGGCGGACGGCATCGTCGCCGCACGCCGTGACCCGGCCACCGGAGCACTGACCCCGCTCGGCACGGTGGCGGTCACGCCGTCGCCGTCGTTCCTCGCGCGGCACCCCACGCGGCCGGTGCTCTACGCGGTCAACGAGTTGACCGACGGTCTGGTCAGCGCCTGGCAGGTCTCCTCGGACGGCGCGTTGGACGCGCTCGGCAGCTTCTCGACCGGCGGCGCCGAGCCCTGCCACCTGGCGGTGCTGCCCGACGGTGGGCACCTGGTGGCGGCCAACTACGGCAGCGGAAGCGTCGCGGTCTTCCCGCTCGACGAGCAGGGCGTGCCCAGCGAGCGCACCGATCTCGTGGTGCACGAGGGCCACGGCGCCGACCCGGAACGCCAGGAGCGGGCGCACGCCCACATGGTCTCTCCGGGCCGTGACCGGGAGCCCCTGCTGGCGGTGGACCTCGGCACCGACTCGGTCTACCGGTACGACCTGGACAACGCGAGCGGGCGGCTGGTGCCGCGCGGACCGCGGATGCGTACGGCGCCGGGCGTCGGGCCCCGGCACCTGGCCCGTCACCCCGACGGCCGGCGCTGCTACCTGGTCGGCGAGTTGGATGCCACGGTCACCGCGTACGAGCTGTCCGAGGACGGGTCACTGCACCAGCGTGGCCGGGTCGACGCCAGCGGGCGGACCGGTCACGTGCAGCCCTCGGAGGTCGCTGTCGACCCGGACGGGCGTCTGCTCTACGTCGCGAACCGCGGTATCGGCACCATCGCCGTCTTCGACCTGACCGGTGAGCTGCCCGCGCTGGTGTCCGAGGTGGACACCGGCGGGGAGTGGCCGCGACACTTCGCGCTGATCGGCGAGCATCTCTACGTCGCCGACGAGCGGGCGGACCTGGTGCGGGTGTTGCGACGTGACCCGAGCACGGGCGTACCGGCTCCGGTGGGTGAGCCCGTACCGCTGGCGAGCCCGACGTGCGTCCTGCCGTGAGCGGACGGAATGACGGAAGCGAATGCGAGAGCGCGACAGGTTTGGCAACGCCGTGGGGCCGATTCATCACTCTCTGTTGCTAAATGGTGATCAACTGTTTCTCCTGCGTAACTTTAGTCCGAACGGATGTGGCAGAGACGGCACCTAATACGCAAGATGGTCAGCGTGTCTGCAGGCCGCCATCGAATGCGTTCGAAACTCCATCTAGCAGCCGCCGCCGCGACGGCGACGGTTCTCGTCGTCACCACCGGCGTCTGGTTCGGTTACAAGGAGCTGATCCAGCCAAGCTGTTCAGGGGAGATCCGACTCGCCGTGGCGGTCGCCACCGAGCTCGCGCCCGCGGTGGACGCCGCCGCCTCGCAGTGGGTGAAGGACGGCGCCGCGGTCGGCCCCACCTGCATCCGCGTCGATGTCTCGGCATCCGACCCGGTTGACGTGGCCGCCGTGGTGGCCGCCAAGCACGGTGCCGTACTCGCCGGCGTCGGCCAGGCCAGCGGCACGGCCGTCACCCCGGACGTCTGGGTGCCGGACTCCTCGACCTGGCTGCTGCGTCTCAAGAAGGACGCCACGGCGTTCGCGCCGACCAACGGCGCCTCCATCGCGCGCAGCCCCGTCGTCGTGGCGATGCCCGAGCCGGTGGCGACGCGGCTCGGCTGGCCCAACGCCAAGTTCACCTGGGCCGATCTGCTCAAGCAGGTCAACAGCAGCAAGCCGTTGCGGACCGGGATCGTCGAGCCGACCCGGGACGCGGCCGGGCTGTCCGGCCTGCTCTCGCTGACCACGGCCGCCAGTGGCGCGGGCGGCGACGCCCAGCGCAACACCGTGGGCGCGCTGCGGGCGCTGGCCACCGGTCGCTCCTCGCTCCGCAACGACCTCCTCGCCCGCTTCCCGACCGCCACGGACCCGACCTCCATCGCGAGCGCTCTCGGTGCGGCGGCGCTGTCCGAGGAAGACGTGATCGCGTACAACAGCAAGAAGCCTCCGGTGCCGCTCGCCGCGCTCTACATGGAGCCGGCGCCGATGCCGCTGGACTACCCGTACGCGGTGCTGCCCGGCATCGAGCCGACCAAGGCGGCGGCGGCGAAGGTGCTGTACGAGCTGCTCACCGCGCCGAAGTTCCGGGACCGCCTGGCGGCGCAGTCGCTGCGCGGGCCGGACGGCAACTGGGGTGCCGGCTTCAACGCCCCGCAGGGCGCGCCGAGCCCGGCCGGTGGCGCGTCGACCGCCCCGGCGGCCGGCGGCACCGCGGCGGGCGGGTTGGACCCGGCCGCGATACAGCGCGTTGTGTCCAGTTGGTCGATCGCCACCCAGTCCGGCCGGATGCTCGCCGTCATCGACGTCTCCGGCTCGATGAAGGACGAGGTGCCCAGCGCCAACAACCGCAGCCGGGAGGAGGTCACCGTCGACGCGGCCCGGCGCGGCCTCGGGCTCTTCGACGACTCCTGGTCCATCGGTCTGTGGACCTTCTCCACGAAGCTGGTCGGCAACCGCGACTACCGGGAACTGGTGCCGATCGGACCGCTCTCCGGCCAGCGGGCCCAGTTGGAGGGGGCGCTCGCCACCGTCAAGCCGTCCAACGGTGACACCGGCCTGTACGACACGATGCTGGCCGCGTACCAGGCGGTGCAGGAGGACTGGCAGCCCGGCCGGGTCAACTCGATCGTGCTGTTCACCGACGGCAAGAACGAGGACGACAACGGCATCAACCAGCAGCAGCTGCTCGCCAAGCTCAAGCAGATCGCCGATCCGGAGCGGCCGGTGCAGGTCATCATGATCGGTATCGGCGAGGGCGTCAGCAAGGCCGAACTGGAGTCGATCACGAAGGTGACCGGCGGGGACGTCTTCGTCACCAAGGACCCGAGCGAGATCGGCAGCATCTTCCTCACCGCCATCGCGCGGCGTCCGCCAGCCCCGCGCTGAGCCGCCACTGAGCAAATGGAACCCGCCGTACCGGCTCACCGGTACGGCGGGTTCCTTTTGTGGCCAGGGGATTGAAGAAAAGTGACGGCAATACGTCGGAAGCAATCGGCAGTCATAGTTGTCAGGGCAGGATGTCGACGTGTTCCGGCAATATCGGTCCGCCTTCGGCCCGACCCGTCGGCCGGGGCCGTCCTGAGCAGAGTGGGAGGGCCGGTGACGACCGCGACACTGTTGACCCCCGCGGACACCTCGGCGCCGCCGAGGGACCGTCCGAGCGGACTGGTGGCCCGTGCCGACGAACGTTCCTACATCCGGGTCCTGGTGGTGCTGGACACCACCGTCCTCATCATCGCGCTGCTCGTGGGGTACGTCGGCAGGTTCGGTGACGAGGAGCCGGTCGGCTCCAAGATCCCGTACGTGCTGGTGGCTCCCGGCCTGGTCCTGGCCTGGCTGATCTCCCTCAAGGCGCTCGGCTGCTACGACGACCGCGTCGTCGGCTACGGGGCGGACGAGTACCGGCGGGTCAGCTCGGCGAGCCTGCGACTGGCCGGCGCGATCGCCATCGCCGGCTACATCGCCGACGTCGGCGTCTCCCGGGGTTTCCTCGGCATCTCCTTCGCGGTCGGTACGGTCGGGTTGGAGGTGACCCGGTTCGCGGCGCGCAAACGGCTGCACCGGGCCCGCTCGAAGGGCGCCGGCTGGTCCCGCCGGGTGCTCGTCGTCGGCGACACCGCACACGTCCTGGAACTGGTGCACACCCTGCGCCGCGAGCCGTACGCGGGCTACCAGGTGGTCGGCGCGTGCATCCCCGACGCGCTGCTGGCACCGGTGGCGCAGCGGCTCGGTGACGTACCGGTGGTGGGGTCGTTCCGGGGCATCCCGGAGGCCGCGACCGCGATCGGCGCGGACACCGTGGCGGTGACCGCCTCCGGTGAGCTGACCGCGGCCCGACTGCGTCGACTCGGCTGGCAGTTGGAGGGGACCGGCGTCGACCTCGTCGTGGCCCCCGCGCTCACCGACGTGGCGGGTCCGCGGATCCACACCCGTCCGGTCGCCGGGCTGCCCCTGATCCACGTCGAGGCGCCGGAGTTCCGTGGCGCGCGCAAGCTGGTCAAGGGTTTTGTCGACCGGTCGATGTCGTCGGTCGCCCTGGCGCTGCTCCTGCCGCTGATCGCGGTCATCGCGTTGGCCATCAAGCTGGACAGCCGGGGGCCGGTGTTGTTCCGGCAGGTCCGGGTGGGGCGGGGCGGGCAGGAGTTCGGGGTGTTCAAGTTCCGGACGATGGTGATCAACGCCGACGCGCTGCTCGCCGAGTTGGTGGCCCGGAACGAGACCGACGGCCTGATGTTCAAGATGCGCGACGACCCTCGGGTGACCCGGGTCGGCCGGCTGCTGCGCAAGTGGTCGCTGGACGAGCTGCCGCAGCTGGTCAACGTCCTGCTGGGCCAGATGAGCCTCGTCGGGCCGCGTCCGCCGCTCCCGTCCGAGGTGGCCCGCTACGACGGCGATGTGGCCCGGCGACTGCTGGTCAAGCCCGGCATGACCGGGCTGTGGCAGGTCAGTGGCCGGTCCGACCTCAGTTGGGAGGACGGCATCCGGCTCGATCTCTACTACGTGGAGAACTGGTCGCTCGCCGCCGACCTCACCATCCTCTGGAAGACCGCCGGGGCGGTGCTGAACAGTCGCGGCGCGTACTGACCGTCACGCTCACGGCTGCGGGCCGGTCCAGTCCAGGCAGACCACCACGGCGTCGTCGACGAGGTCGCCGGCCACGAAGGCGCGCAGGTCGCCGAGGAGCGACCGGACGGCGTCCAGCGGCTCCATCGGGCCCGTCCGCCGCAGGAACCGGTCCAGCGCCGACTCGCCGTAGCGGATGCTCTGCCCGGTGGCGTCCACGACGCCGTCGCTGACGACGAACAGCCGGTCACCGCGTTCCAGCGTGAACGTCTGCTCGTGGTAGTCGGTCGCCTCGAACATGCCGAGCGGGAACTGCGCCTCCAGCGGCTGTTCGGTGACCTCACCGCGACGCAGGAGGACGAGCCGTGGCGAGCCGGCGTCCACCACGGTCATCGTCCCGGAGCGCAGGTCCAGCTCCATCAGCAGCGCGGAGAGGTGCCGCTTGCCCCGGTACTCGTCGTAGATGGCCTGGTCGGCGAGGGCGGCCTGATCGCCCAGGCCGAGGCCGGCCCGGCGGGCGTTGCGCAGCGCGTGGGTGGCCAGCGACGTGAGCAGCGATGCCGCGACACCCTCACCGCTGCCGTTGACCGTGGAGAGCCAGAGCCGTTCCCCGTCGTCGGACCAGTCGAAGCTGTCACCCCGCACGGCGTACGCCGGTTCGAGCTGCCCGGCCAGGCTGAACGAGGGGCGGACCCGGCTCCGGCCGGGCAGCAGGTCCCACTGCATCTCGGCGGCCAGGGTGAGCCGCTGGCTGCGTCGGGCCACGCTGTAGACGTCGGTTCCGGGGGAGACGGCGGCCACCTCGTGCGCGAGCGAGGTGGCGATGTCGGCCAGCGCGGCGAGCACCGCCGGGTCGTCGACCACCGGCGCCAGGCGCAGGACGCCCCGGCGTTCGCCGCGCATGGTGACCGGAAACCAGGCGACGCCGTCGACCAGGACGGGCGACTGGTGGTCGAAGGCACGCCAGGCGGGGTGGCCGGCGCCCCGGAGAGAGTCACCTTCGGTGAGGGGCAGCAGCTCCGCGAGGCGGTAGTCGACCTGGTACAGCTCCGCCTCGGAAATCCCGTACGCCTCGTCGAGAACCGTGCGGATCCCACCCACGAGACGGTCGGCGGGTGTCTCGTTCAGGGTACGCCGTGCCCGATTGACCGGTTCGCTCATCAGGCCTCTTTCATCCGAGCTCGACCACCTCTGGGTTCGGAGTAGTCTCGGGCCACCATGGCCGAACACAACGGTCCACCGGACCCTGCGACGAGTATGGCTGCCGCATTGGACGCGGCGGCGGGTGCCCTGCTGGGCGTCTGGGATTCCGCCCGCGAGGCGACCGCCAGCCGGGTGTCCGGCGCCCAACTACGGGCGGTGATGGTGGTCGAGCAGTACGACGGGATCAACCTACGCCGGCTCGCCACCCATCTGGACATGTTGCTGAGTTCCGCCAGCCGCCTGTGCGACAGGTTGGTCGCGGCGGGCATGCTCGAGCGTGAGCCGGGGCGCTTCGACCGACGGGAAATCTCCCTGCACCTCACCCCGGAGGCCCATCGGCTCCTCGCGGAGCTGCGTAACGACCGTCAGGAGCGGCTGGCCGCCGTGTTGGCCGCGATGAGCCCGGCGGGTCGCGCCGCGCTGGTGAGCGGGGTGCGGGAGTTCGACGAGGTCGCCCGCCGGCAGCGGGCGCGGAGCGGGCCGGACGACGGGGACTCGCCGGGTGGGCGAGACGAATGGCCGCAGGACCCGGACCGGCCCGACGGCCCGGCGCGCAAGTCGTCGGAGCACCCGGACCGGCCCAGCCGAGGGGTGTGGCAGGGCGGGGCGGCAGGACCGGAGCGGACGGTGGGCCCGCCCCGCGACTGGTCCGCCGGCGAGCCACCGGTGGCGCGGACCGCCTGACGGTCGAACGCAGGGTTCAGGCCGGTGTCGACGCGCACACCGCCAGCATGGCGATGTCGTCAGGGGCCTGCCCGCCCACCCACTCGTCGACCACCTGGAGCAGCCTGTCGACCAGGGCCGCCGGAGGCAGACCGGCCGCCGCGGCGAGTGCGCCGCGCAGCCGGCGTTCGCCGAACTTCTCCGCGTGGGCCGGGCCGCCGCTCGCCTCGGTCACCCCGTCGGTGTACGCGAGGAGCAGATCGCCCGGATCGAGGTGCACCCGTACCTCGGTGAACCGGGCGTCGGTCAGCGCGCCGACCGGCATACCGCCGACCGGGACGTCCGTGACGGAACCGGCGGCGGTGACCAGCAGCGGCGCGGGGTGGCCGCCGCCGGCGATCCGGAGATCCACCCCCGTCGGTCCGTGCTCCATCCACCCGAGCAACAGGGTGGTGAGCTGGCTGCGCCGTGCCGCGTCGGGCGCGTCGAACAGGGTGCGGTTGAGCAGGTGGATCAGCTCCAAAGGGCGCTGCTCGACGAGCCGTAGCGTCTGTAGCGACTGACGGACCCGCCCGGTCAGCACGGCCGCGCCGACGCCCTTGCCGGACACGTCGCCCAGCGCGAACAGCGCGCCGCGCGGGTGCGGGAACACCTCGTAGAAGTCCCCACCGATGCGCAGTGTGTCGCCCGCGGACCGGTAGCCGCCGGCCATGCGTACGCCGGGCACCACCGGCAGCTCCGGCGGGAGCAGGCTGGTCTGCAACACCCGGGCCAGGTGGGCCTGCTCGCCGTACAGCTCGGCGGCGGCCAGCGCCGCGCCGGCCCGCGTGGCGAATTCACGGGCCAGCTCCCGGTCGCGGGAGTCGAAGTCGGCCCGCCCGGCACGGCGGACGAGCAGCAGGGCGCCGGCCGGGCCGCCGGGGCCGCGCATCGTGCTGACCAGCGCCGCGCCGGGCCGGCCGAAGCTGGGCGGAAGCAGGGCGGTCAGCCCGGCGACGTCGGCGTCCGGCCAGGGGGTCGGCTCGCCGAGGTCGCCGTCGAACGCCGCGCCGAGATCGGGGACGAAATCGGTCAGCTCCTCATCGGCCACCCCGGTCACCGGGGCCGGCTCGTCGTCGGCGTACCGCGTGAAGCGGGGGTGCGGCTCGGCCGGCGCGGGCGGGCGGAGCAGCGCCACGGCGGCGTCGGCCAGGTACGGCACGGCGAGGGTCACGGTGGTACGGAGTGTCTGGTCCCGGTGCAGCGAGAGCCCGAGCCGGCTGCCGGCCTGGGCGAGGAAGGCGGTGCGGGAGCGTTCGGCCAGCAGGGCGTCGGTGCGGGCGTGCTCCTCGGTGACGTCGCGGACGTACCAGGCGTACCGGTTGCCGGCGAGCTGCCGCCGGGCGCCCCGCAGGTGGCGGCCGTGGTGCTGGGCCTCGAACACGGCCGTGCCGTCGCGGACGGCTCGGGCCAGCGCCGCCACCGCGCAGCCGGACAGCTCGACGCCCGCGACGATCTCCGGGAGCAGCTCGACCGCGCGGGCGTTGACCAGGGTTACCCGGCCGGCCGCGTCGGTCGTCAGCACCGCCTCGGCGAGCCCGTCGAGCAGCTCGCGGGCCAGCGGTGGGTCGGCGGGCAGCCCCCTGCCGCCGTGCCGGGTCGGACGGCGCGACGTCTGCCCGTCTCCGCCGACCGGACCGGCCGAGCCGCCCCGTTTGGTCGTGGTCACCGCCCGACGCCGGCCCGCGTCCGACGACCTGTACGCATACTGCTCCCGGGCTCCTCGTCCGCCGATCGTTGCTCGACGGCAAGGATACCGAGCGGCACCGACGCACGCCCAGACCGCGTCGTCGGTGGTCAGCCGGCGCGGTTCAGCCAGCCGGCGGGGCGGGCGACGATCCGCCGTACCACCGATCCGGCCGCGCCCACGGCGGCGGCCTCCGGCCCGAGGGTCGACGGTCGGACGGTGACCGGTGACCAGGCGGCGGTGAGCACCCGGGCCTTGATCTCGGCGAGCACCGGTGGGCAGAGCCAGGGGGCGAGCGGGGCGTACCCGCCGCCGAGGACCACGGTGTCCAGGTCCAGCAGGTTCACCACACCGGCGACCGCCACCCCGAGGGCGGTGCCGGCGTCGCTCAGGGCGCGCAGCGCGGCCGGCTCGCCGGCCTCGGCCAACTCGGCCAGGCGGGCCGTCGCGGTGTCGGCGGGTAGCTCCGCCCGCACCAGTCCGGCAGCGGCCACGATCGCCTCCTGACCGGCGTACTGCTCCAGGCAGCCGCGCCCACCGCAGCGGCAGGGCCGCCCCTGCGGGTGCACCGGCAGGTGCCCGATCTCACCGCTCCAGCCGCGTACGCCCCGGAACAGCGCGCCGTCCAGGACGATCCCCGCGCCGATGCCGACCTCGCCGGAGATGTGCAGGAAGCTGGCCGGGCCGGGCGGTCGGGAGTGCAGCTCGCCGAGCGCGGCGAGGTTGGCCTCGTTGTCCACCACCAGGGCCGGTACGTCCGGTACCCGATCGGTGAGGGGTGGGTGCGCGCTCAGCAGCTCGGGCACCGGGACGTCCCGCCAGCCGAGGTTCGGCGCGAGCCGGACCTGTCCGGAGTCGTCGATCAGGCCGGGTACGGCGAGCGCGGCCCCGGCGAGCGTGAGGCCCTGCCGGGCCGCGTCGGCGCGGGCCTGCCGGGCCAGGTCGACGAGGCGGGCCAGGGCGTCCTCGGGCGCGACGGGGCGCAGATCGGCGCGGTGCACGGTGCGGTGGCGGACCTGGCCGGCGAGGTCGACGACGCATACCGTCAGATAGTCGACGTTGACTTCGAGCCCGAGCCCGGCCGGACCCGTGTCGGCCAGGACCAGTCCGCGTGCCGGGCGGCCGGCGCCGGCCCGGGGCGCCGGCTCGGCCTCGCTGACCAGTTGGCCCGCGAGCAGGTCCTCGACGACCGCGGAGACGGTGGCCCGGGTCAGCCCGGTGGCGGTGGCCAGGTCGGCGCGGGACGGGGGTCGGTCGGCGGCGGCGATCCGGCCGAGGACCAGGGCGAGGTTGAGTTCGCGCAGGCTGCCCTGACGGGCCGCGCCGACCGGGGCGTGGGTGGGGCTCACCCCTTGACACTGCCATAGGGCGGGCAAATAATTCAATCGCTGAACAAATACCTGACACCACCATCCCGGAGGTCAACCATGGCACCTCGTCCCACCCCCGCCGACAAGTTCTCCTTCGGGCTCTGGACCGTGGGCTGGCAGGCCCGCGACCCGTTCGGCGACGCGACCCGCCCCGAGCTGGACGCCGTCGAGGCGGTGCACCGGCTCGCCGAGCTGGGCGCGTACGGCATCACCTTCCACGACGACGACCTGATCCCGTTCGGCGCGGACGCCGCGACCCGCGACCAGCACATCGCGCGGTTCCGCAAGGCCCTCGACGAGACCGGCCTGGTGGTGCCCATGGTCACCACCAACCTCTTCACCCACCCGATCTTCAAGGACGGCGGCTTCACCAGCAACGACCGCGACGTCCGCCGCTTCGCGCTGCGCAAGGTGCTGCGCCAGGTCGACCTGGCCGCCGAGCTGGGCGCGAGCACCTTCGTCATGTGGGGTGGCCGCGAGGGCTCCGAGTACGACCTCGCCAAGGACGTCCAGGCCGCCCTGGACCGCTACCGCGAGGCCGTCAACCTGCTCACCCAGTACTCCATCGACAAGGGCTACAACCTGCGCTTCGCGCTGGAGCCCAAGCCGAACGAGCCGCGCGGTGACATCCTGCTGCCGACCATCGGGCACGCGCTCGGCTTCATCTCCCAGCTGGAGCACCCGGAGCTGGTCGGCCTCAACCCGGAGGTCGGGCACGAGCAGATGGCCGGGCTGAACTACGCCCACGGCATCGCCCAGGCGCTCTGGCAGGGCAAGCTGTTCCACCTGGACCTCAACGGCCAGCGTGGCATCAAGTACGACCAGGACCTGGTCTTCGGTCACGGTGACCTGATGAACGCGTTCGCCCTGGTGGACCTCCTGGAGAACGGCGGCCCCAACGGCGGTCCGACCTACGACGGTCCCCGGCACTTCGACTACAAGCCGTCGCGTACCGAGGACATGGACGGTGTGTGGGCGTCGGCGGCGGCGAACATGAGCACGTACCTGCTGCTCAAGGAGCGTGCCGCGGCGTTCCGCGCCGACCCGGAGGTCGTCGAGGCGCTGGCCGCCAGCAAGGTTGGCGAGCTGAGCACGCCGACGCTGGGCGACGGCGAGGGCTACGAGGAGTTCCTGGCTGACCGCTCCGCGTTCGAGGACGTCGACGTGGACGCGGTGGCCGCCCGGGGCTTCGGCTTCGTCCGGCTCAACCAGCTCGCCGTCGAGCACCTGCTCGGCGCCCGCTGAGGCCCCGCCATGCCGCTGGTCGCGGGCGTTGACTCGTCCACACAGTCCTGCAAGGTGGTCATCCGGGACGCGGAGACCGGCGCCCTGCTCCGGCAGGGCCGGGCGCCGCACCCGGACGGCACCGAGGTCGACCCGGAAGCCTGGTGGCAGGCGCTGCGCGGCGCCGTCGACGAGGCCGGTGGGCTGGCCGACGTCGCGGCAGTCTCGGTCGCCGGCCAGCAGCACGGCATGGTCTGCCTCGACGAGGGCGGCCAGGTGGTCCGTCCGGCCCTGCTGTGGAACGACACCCGCTCCGCCGACGCCGCCGCCGACCTCGTCGAGGAGGCCGGCGGCGGCGCGGCGGGGCGTCGCTTCTGGGCCGACGCCACCGGCAGCGTCCCGGTGGCGAGCTTCACCATCACCAAGCTGCGCTGGATGGCCCGGCACGAGCCGGAGCAGGCCGCCCGGGTGGCCGCCGTGTGCCTGCCGCACGACTGGCTGACCTGGCGGCTGGCCGGCGCGCCCGGCCTGTCGGCGCTGCGGACCGACCGGGGGGATGCCAGCGGCACCGGCTACTGGTCCCCAGCCACCGGCACCTACCGTCCGGACCTGCTGGAACGGGCGTTCGGCCGGCAGCTCGTGGTGCCCGAGGTGCTCGGCCCGGCCGAGTCGGCCGGTCGGCTGACCGGCGAGTGGGGTGACGCCCTGCTGGGGGCGGGCACGGGCGACAACGCCGCCGCCGCGTTCGGCGTCGGCGCCGGCCCCGGCGACGTGGTCGTCTCGATCGGCACCTCCGGCACCGTCTTCAGCGTCGCCGACGTTCCGGCCGCCGACGACAGCGGTGCCGTGGCCGGCTTCGCCGACGCGTCCGGTCGCTTCCTGCCGCTGGTGTGCACGCTCAACGCCGCGCGCGTGCTGGACGCCGCCGCCACGATGCTCGGCGTCAGCCTGGACGAGCTCGCCGAGCTGGCCCTCTCCGCCCCGGCCGGTGCGGACGGGCTGGTCATGGTGCCCTACCTGGAGGGCGAGCGGACGCCCAACCGTCCGCTGGCCACCGGTGCCGTACACGGCCTGACCCTGCGCACCTCGACCCCCGCGCACCTGGCTCGGGCCGCCGTGGAGGGCATGCTCTGCGCCCTCGCCGACGGCCTGGACGCGCTGACCGCGCAGGGGGCCACCGTCCGCCGGGTCATCCTGGTCGGCGGCGGGGCACGGTCGGCCGCGGTCCGCCGGATCGCGCCGCAGGTCTTCGGCTGCCCGGTCGTCGTGCCACCCGCCGGGGAGTACGTCGCCGACGGGGCCGCCCGCCAGGCCGCCTGGGTCGCCCTGGGCGGTCCGACGCCACCGCAGTGGGACGTCAAGGGCACCGAGGAGTACGCGGCGGAGCCCGTCCCCGCCGTCCGTGACCAGTACGCGGCGGCTCGGTCACTGGTGCTCGACCGGCGCTGAGCGTCGGGTCGACCGGGTGGGCGTCGGTCAACGGTGATCGACGCCCACCCGCGTGCCAACCTGCTCGGCCGGGTCTGATTGGCTGCGGGTCATGACGGTGACCAGTGGCGGGCGGGAGCAACGCGCGCGCGGCCGGGGCGGTGGCCCGGCGCACCGGCTGTACAGCGTCGTGGTGTTCGTGGTGCTCGCCTCGTTGGACAACGTGGCGATCGGACTGGTCCCACCGCTGTACGGGCCGATCGCCCGGACGTTCGACGTGTCGACCGGGCTGCTGGGCGTGGTGACCGCCGTCAGCTTCCTGGTCAGCGCGGTGGCCGCGGTCGGCTGGGCGTACGTCGGGGACCACGGCAACCGTAAGCCGCTGCTCATGGTGGGCACGCTGCTCTGGGCGGCGGGCACCGGCGGCAGCGCGCTCGCCGGCGGGTACCTCGCGTTCCTGGCCGCCCAGTTCGTCGCGGCGGTCGGCCTCGGCGCGGTCGGCTCGGTGGGCTTCTCGGTGGTCACCGACCTGATCTCACCGGCCCGCCGTGGGTTGGTGATGAGCTTCTGGGGGCTCTCCCAGGGCGTCGGCACGCTCGCCGGCACGCTTGTCGGTGGGCTGCTCGGCGCGACCGACTGGCGGCGGCCGTTCCTGCTGCTGACCGGGGTGGGGCTCACCGCCACCGTGGCGTACCTCTTCACGTACGACATCCGTCGCGGCCAGAGCCAACCGGAACTGGTGGACGCCCTGGACTCCGGTGCCGAGTACGACTACCGGATCAGCCGCGCCGACCTGCCGCGCATCCTCGACCGGCGGACCAACCGGTGGCTGATCCTGCAGGGGCTGACCGCGCAGGCCGCCTTCGGGTCACTGGTGTGGCTGCCGAGGCTCTTCGCCGAGCGGGCCGAGGCGCAGGGCTACTCGGAGTCGACCGCCGTGGTGGTCGGCAGCGTCTTCGCCACCCTGTTCCAACTCGGCGGGGTCCTCTCCATCGTGGGCGGCCTCGTCGGCGACGCGGCGCAGCGGCGTACCCCCCGGGGTCGGGCAGTGGTCGCGGCGGTCGGCATCCTCGCCGCGCTCCCGTTCTACCTGGTGTTGTTCTTCGTGCCGGTGACCATCGACGTGCCGGACGGCGGGAGCGGCGGCGCGGTCGTCGGCGCGGTGCTGGCCAGCGTGTTCACCGAGCCGTCGGTGGGGCTGAGTCTGCTCACCGCCGTGGTGGCGCTCGCGTTGACGTCGGCCAACTCACCGAACTGGTTCGCGCTGATCGCCGACGTGAACCCGCCGGAGCACCGGGGGACCGTCTACAGCCTCGGCAACCTGGTCAACGGTGTCGGTCGGGCGGCGGGCAACGGGCTGGTCTGGGGAGCCTTCCAGGGGCTGCGAACGGCGTTCCCGCCGCCACTGAACTTCGCCGTCGGCCTGGCCGCGTTCCAACTCTTCTTCATCCCCACCGGCGTCATGTACTGGCGAGCCTCCCGCACAGCCCCCGAGGACATCAAAAACGTCCACGGTCTCCTACAAACCCGCGCCAACCGCCTCTAACCCCCACCCCCACCCCCACCCCCGCCCACGCGATCTTGCACTTTCGGTGGCGACAGAAGGGGCATAGCCCCTCAAGTCGACAACCAAAAGTGCAAGATCGGCGCGGGCCCGGTGCGCGGGTTCGGTGCGTGGGTTCGGTGGGCGGGGGTGGGCGCGGGTGGGGCGGGTGGGTTAGCGGAGCCAGACTGTTACGTCGGTGGGGATGGTGTCGTCGTTCAGTGGGGCGCTGGTGGCTAGGACCTCGGCGTTGGGCGGGAGAGGCACGGGGGCGTCACCGAAGTTGGTCAGCACGGTCAGGTCGCCGTTGCGGAACACCAGCGTCTCGTCACCGGAGGACAGCCACTCGAGCGTGCCCCGGCCCAGACCGTGGGCGCGGCGTAGCCGCAGCGCCGCGCGGTACAGCTCGTACGTCGAGCCGGGCACGTCGCGCTGCCGGTCCAGCGCGTACTCCGCCCAGGACGGCGGCTGCGGCAGCCAACTGGCGTCGGTGGGCCCGAAGCCGTACGACGGGGCGTCGGCCTCCCACGGGATCGGCACCCGGCAGCCGTCCCGGCCCCGCTGGGTGTGGCCGCTGCGCGCCCAGGTCGGGTCCTGGCGGGCCTCGTCCGGCATGGTGGTGTGCTCGGGCAGGCCCAGCTCCTCGCCCTGAAAGAGGTACGCGGAGCCGGGCAGGGCGAGCATCAGCAGGGTGGCCGCCCGAGCCCGACGCAGGCCGAGCGCGGCGTCCGGCTGCGGGTCACCGATGCCGATGCCGTTGGGCCGGCCGCCACCGATCGCCAGGCCGAGCCGGGAAGCGTGCCGCACCACGTCGTGGTTGGACAGCACCCAGGTCGTCGGCGCGCCCACCGAATCGGTCGCTTCCAGGGACCGGGTGATCACCGCGTACTGGGCCGGCGCGGTCCACGCGGCGAGCAGGTACTCGAAGTTGAACGCCTGGTGCATCTCGTCCGGGCGGACGTAGCGGGCCAGCCGCTCGGCCGGCTCGACCCACGCCTCGGCGACCAGCACCCGTTCGCCGGGGTAGCTGTCCAGGACCTGCCGCCACTGCCGGTAGACCTCGTGCACGCCCTCCTGGTCCCACATCGGCGGCCGTGGCTTGTCGATCTCGTTGCCGGAGAGGATCTCCTGGGGCTCCTGCCAGTCGGGCAGGTTCGCCTGCTTGATGAGGCCGTGCGCCACGTCGACCCGGAAACCGTCCACCCCCCGGTCCAGCCAGAACCGCAGGACGCCCAGGAACTCCTCGTGCACCTCCGGGTTGTCCCAGTTGAGGTCCGGCTGGCCGGTGTCGAACAGGTGCAGGTACCACTGGCCGGGCTGGCCGTCCGGGTCGACCGTGCGGGTCCACGCCGGACCGCCGAAGACGCTCTGCCAGTCGTTCGGCGGCTGCTCCCCGGCCGGGCCGAGGCCGTCGCGGAAGATGTACCGGGACCGCTGAGCGCTGCCCGGGGCGGCGGCCAGGGCCTCTTGGAACCAGCGGTGCGCCGAGGAGGTGTGGTTGGGCACCAGGTCGACGATCACCCGAAGGCCGCGCGAGCGGGCCTCGGCGATCAACTTGTCCGCGTCGGCGAGAGTGCCGAACAGCGGGTCGACGTCCCGGTAGTCGGCCACGTCGTAGCCCGCGTCGGCCTGCGGCGACGGGTAGAACGGGGACAGCCACACCGCGTCCACCCCCAGCTCGACCAGGTGGTCGAGGCGGGCGGTGATGCCCGGCAGGTCACCGATTCCGTCGCCGTTGGAGTCGGCGAATGAGCGCGGGTAGATCTGGTAGATGGCGGCCTCGGTCCACCAGCCGGTGGCGGTCTGCTGCGTCGGGTCGGTGTTCAGGGTCGTCTCCCGTGTCGTGCCGTGGTTGATGGTTCAGTGTGCCCGGGGCGGTGCGGTGGACTCCCGGACGACCAGCCGAGTGGGCAGGATCACCGGCGAGTCGCCCTCGGCGGTCCGTTGACCGACGATCGGGCCCAGAGTGCGGGCCCCGAGCGGATCGAGCAGTATCCGGGCGGCCAGCCGGCCCTGTTCCGCGGCCGGCTGGGCCACGGTGCTGAGGCCCAGCACGCCGGCGAGGTCGTGGTCGTCGATGCCGACCACGCTGACGTCCTGTGGTACCCGCAGACCGGCGTCGCGCAGCGCGGTCATCGCGCCCATCGCCATCTCGTCGCAGGCCGCGACGATCGCCGTCGGCGGCTCACCGCGGGCCAGTAGTTCGGCGGCGGCCCGGTTGCCACCGTCGATGGTGAACGACGACTCGACGTCGAGGCTCGGATCGGGTCGCAGGCCGGCGGACCGCAGTTCGGCCTGGTAGCCCCGCCGTCGGTCGAGGTGGGTGGTGTAGGCCAGTTCGTCGTCGGGGTCGCCCGAGATGTGCGCGATCCGGCGGTGGCCGAGGTCGAGCAGGTGCCGGGTGGCCATCCGGGAGGCGGCCACGTCGTCGATGCGTACGCAGGGCCAGTTGGGGACCCGGCTCCCCGAGCTGATGGTCACTCCGGGCAGGTCCAGGGCGGCCAGGGCGGTCAGGTCGGCCGGGCGCAGCGGCGTGGCGACCAGCATGATGGCATCCACCCGCTTGTGCAGGTTGGCGGTACGCAGCACCCGCTGGCGGATCTGCTCCCGACCGCCGAGGTTGTAGAGCAGCAGGTCGTAGCCGGAATGGTGGAGGTGCTCCTCGACGGCCTCGACGACGGTGCTGAAGAACCAGCGGGTGATCCGGGGCACGACCACCGCGACCGTGCCGGTGCGACCACCGGCGAGCCGGGATGCGCTCGGCGACACCGCGTAGTCGAGCTGCTCGGCGGCGGCCAGCACGCGGCGTCGGGTGGCGGCCGAGACCGTCGGCAGCCCGCGCAGGGCCCGCGAGACGGTGGCCGTGGAGACCCCGGCCAGCCGGGCGACATCATCTATCTTCGTCACGGTTCCCCCGCTCGGTACCCGTCGCCCGCCGCCGCCCTCAGAGGCCGGGCGACGGCGGGCAAGCGGGTCAGCCCTTGACGCTGCCGGCGAGCAGACCTCGCACGAAGAAGCGCTGTAGGGACAGGAATACAACGAGCGGTACAACGATCGAGACGAACGCGCCAGCGGTGAGCCGCTGCCACTCGTTGCCCCGGGTGCCGGCCATCTCCGCCAACCGGACCGTGAGCGGCGCGGTCTCGTTGCCGCCACCGGCGAAGATCAGCGCGACCAGCAGGTCGTTCCAGACCCAGAGGAACTGGAAGATGCCGAACGCGGCCAGCGCCGGGGTGATCAGCGGCAGCACGATGGTGCGGAAGATCTTCGGGTGCGTGGCCCCGTCGACCCGGGCCGCCTCCATCAGGTCTCCGGGGAGCTGCGAGATGAAGTTGTGCAGCAGGAAGACCGCGAACGGAAGCGCGAAACAGGTGTGCGCGAACCAGACCTGGGCGAACTTCTGTTCGTCCACCAGGTTCCACGCCGGCATCAGGGTGACGCCGCCGAGGGTGACGCCGGTGGAGAAGAACTTCAGCAGCGGCACCAGGGCCATCTGCAGCGGGACGATCTGCAACGCGAAGATCGCGATGTAGAGCCAGTCCCGCCCACGGAAGTTGATCCACGCCAGCGCGTACGCGGCCAGGGAGGCGAAGGCCAGCGGGAAGAGCACCGACGGGATGGTGATCGCCAGCGAGTTGATGAAGTAGCTGGCGAGCTGCCCCGACGACGCGGACCGCCCGAAGAGGACCTGTTGGTAGTTCTCGAAGGTGAACTGCGGGTTGGTGAACGCCGTCCACCAGCCGGTCGTCTTGATCTCGTCCTCCGGCCGGAGGGAGGAGACGAGCAGGCCGAAGGTCGGGATGGTCCAGACCACCGCGATGACGATCGAGACCAGCGTCGCGGTACGGCTGTTCAGCCGCCTGCGGACCCGGCCGGCGGTGCTGGACGTCCCGTCGGCGGTCTTCTGGGCACCGGCGGCGACGGTGGGCGTTGCGGTGGTCATCTCAGCCCTCCCGCTGACGACGGAGGTTGCGGATCTGGTAGATCACGACCGGGATGACCAGGATGAAGAGGAAGACCGCGAGCGCGGAGCCCTGCCCGTTCTGGCCGTACCGGAAGGCCTGGTTGTACATCTCGCTGGCGATCACGCTGGTGTCGTAGTTGCCGTTGGTCGAGGTCCGGACGATGTCGAAGACCTTGAGCGTGGCGATCGTGAGCGTCACGGCCACGACGATCAGCGCCGGCCGGATGCTCGGCATGGTGATCTGCCAGAACATCTGCCACGGGCTGACGCCGTCGAGCCGGGCGGCTTCGACGATGTCGCCGGGGATGGCCTTGATCGCGGCGGAGAGCACCACCATGGCGAAGCCGGCCTGGATCCAGACCATGATGACGATCAGCAGCAGCGTGTTCAGCGGTGACTCGAGCAGCCACTGCTTCGGCTCACCGCCGAGGCTGACGACGATCTGGTTGAGCAGACCGATCTGGTCGCCGTCGCCGCGGTACGCGTAGACGAACTTCCAGATGATGCTCGCGCCGACGAACGAGATGGCCATCGGCAGGAAGATCAGTGACTTGGCGATCGCCTCGAAGCGGGCCTTGTCCACGAGTACGGCGTAGATGAGGCCGAACGCGGTGGCCACCAGCGGGACCAGGAGCACCCAGACCAGGGTGTTGATCAGGACCCGGAACATGGAGTTGTCGGAGAACATCCAGCTGTAGTTGCGCAGCCCCACCCATTCGGTGCTGCCCCCGTTCATCAGCGAGAGCAGTACGGTGCGGATGGCCGGTACGACAAGACCGATGGTGAGCAGTAGCAGCGTCGGCAGCAGGAAGAACAGGGCGAAGAGCCCTTCCCGCTGCTTGGGTCGCCGGGTCAGCGGCGTGCCGCTGATGGAGGCGGCGACGAGCTGAGCCTCCCGCCGTCGGGCGAACCAGGCAGGCACCACGTCGAGCAGCAGGAGCAGACCGCCCACCACCACCACGAAGGCGACCAGCCCGTACATCAGCATGAGGAGCTTCGGCTGCTCGTCGGCGAAGTCGAACTCCATCAACCCTCCCTCTCGGGTCCGGATCGGCCGGTGGCGGGCGGGGGGGGGGGAGGGCGGGCCGCCGGCCCCCGCAAGAGGACCCACC
>NZ_JBFAOC010000024.1:0-101497 GCF_040675055.1 Micromonospora sp. NPDC049662 | reverse complement strand
GTGCCGGTGCTGGTCCAGCGGTGGATGGTGGTGGTGCCGTCGCCGTCGTCGTGGATGAGGGCGGGTTCGGCTTTGCCGTCGCCGGTGAAGTCGGCCACGACGAGGCGTCCGGCGACGGGGTCGAGGTTGTATTGGCTGGAGGTGTAGAAGCGGCCGCGGCTGGTCAGGCCGGCGTCGAAGACGTAGAAGCCGAAGGTGCCATCGCTGATCTGGTACGCCATGACGATGTCGTCGGTGCCGTCACCGTCGACGTCACCCGAGGCCATCCGATCGCCGACGTTCGCGAGGTCGAAGGAACTCTCACCCTTGTAATCGGCGGTGCGCGAGAAGGTGGAGCCGGTCGAGCGCCAGCGGTGGATGGTCATGGTGCCGTCGCCGTCGTCGTGCCCCAGCGCCGGCGCCTTCCGCCCGACCCCGCCACCGGCGAGCGCCCGCAGCTGGGCGAGCGTGCCGTTGAACACGTCCCGGTCGACGTTGCCGGACACCCCCGGCACGCTGCCGCTGGAGGTGTACTGCCACAGCGTGAAGCGTGACCACCCCGACGGCAGGCTGCCTGGCGTGTCGGCGTACCGGGAGTGGAACAGCGGGTAGCTGCCGAAGGCGGTGGTGTTGCCGGTGCAGGGATTCCACCAGTTCGGGTTGGTGTAGATCATCGCCTGCTGGCCGGTGCGGGCCTTGACCTCGTCCAGGAACTGACTGATCCAGGAGACCATCGCACCGGTGGACAGGCCGAAACAGGTCGGCTGGGTGGACGACCACTCGATGTCCAGCATCGGCGGCAGGGTGGTGCCGTCCTGGCCGTATTTGCTGACCTCGACCAGGCGGGCCGCCTGGCCGCGCGGGTCGCCCTGGTCCGGACGACCGAAGTGGTACGCGCCGAAGTAGATGCTGTTGGCGCGGGCGCCACTGCGGTTGGTCAGGTACGTCGGGTCGGTGTAATCGGTGCCCTCGGTCGCCTTCGCGTAGGCGAAGTCGATGCCGGAGTCGGCAACCGACTCCCAGTTGATCGTGCCCTGGTAGTGCGAGACGTCGATGCCGCTGACGGAGTAGCCACTCGGTGCGGCGTGCGCTGGTACCGGATTCAGGGCGAAGGTGACCAGCGGGAGGGCGACCAGGGCGACCGCACGGGTACGCCATGTGCCGATGCGCATGCTGCTGTCCTGTCTAGGAATGTCGGCCCGTCCGGGCCGGTGCGGGCGAGAGCGGTGGTGGGGCCGTGAGGGCGACGGCAGCCGCCACCCTCACGACGCCGGGTCACCAGTTGCCGAGGACGAGGCGTCCGGCGGTGGGGGTGATGTTGTAGGGGCCGGAGGTGTACCAGCGGCCGGAGCTGGTGAGGCCTTGGTTGAAGGTGTAGTAGCCGAAGGTGTTGTTGCCGAGGTCGTAGGCCATGACGATGTCGGCTTTGCCGTCGCCGGTGACGTCGCCGGCGGCGACGCGGTTGCCGACGTTGGCGAGGTCGAAGTTGCCGGTGCCGACGTAGTCGGTGGTGCGGTTGAAGGTGGTGCCGGTGCTGGTCCAGCGGTGGATGGTGGTGGTGCCGTCGCCGTCGTCGTGGATGAGGGCGGGTTCGGCTTTGCCGTCGCCGGTGAAGTCGGCGACGACGAGGCGTCCGGCGACGGGGTCGAGGTTGTATTGGCTGGAGGTGTAGAAGCGGCCGAGGCTGGTCAGGCCTTGGCTGTAGACGTAGTAGCCGAAGGTGCCGTCGCTGATTTGGTAGGCCATGACGATGTCGGCTTTGCCGTCGCCGGTGACGTCGCCGGCGGCGACGCGGTCGCCGACGTTGGCGAGGTCGAAGCTGCCGGTGCCGACGTAGTCGGTGGTGCGGTTGAAGGTGGTGCCGGTGCTGGTCCAGCGGTGGATGGTGGTGGTGCCGTCGCCGTCGTCGTGGATGAGGGCGGGTTCGGCTTTGCCGTCGCCGGTGAAGTCGGCGACGACGAGGCGTCCGGCGACGGGGTCGAGGTTGTATTGGCTGGAGGTGTAGAAGCGGCCGCGGCTGGTCAGGCCGGCGTCGAAGACGTAGAAGCCGAAGGTGCCATCGCTGATCTGGTACGCCATGACGATGTCGTCGGTGCCGTCACCGTCGACGTCACCCGAGGCCATCCGATCGCCGACGTTCGCGAGGTCGAAGGAACTCTCACCCTTGTAATCGGTCGTGTGGTCGAACGCCGTACCGGTCGAATTCCAGCGGTGGATGGTCAGGGTGCCGTCGCCGTCGTCGTGCCCCAACGCCGGTCCCTTGCGTGCCGTCGCCCCCGCGATCAGGCCGGTGCGCCGGATCGGCTTGTACGTCCTCAGGTCGCTGGCGCTGTTGAACCCACGACTGCCGACGTTGTTGTCCTTGTACGGGTTCTGGACCGTCTGGCCGTCGTCGTTGAAGGAGTAGACGTAGGCGCCCTTGCTGTGGTCGTTCCGGTCGGCCCAGTGCGAGAAGAGTTCGATGTGGCCGCTGCGGACCATCGCGTCGCCGGCCTGGAAGCTGTCGATGCTGCCGAGGGTGTCCCAGCGGGAGTTGTTCCCCTGGAAGTCGTCGGTGATGTAGCTGGTGTTCAGGTGCCAGGCCATCGACACGAGACCGGAGCAGTCGCGCCGGTAGGTCTTGTCGCCGTCCATGTCGCTCGCCCAGGAGCCGGTCTGGGTGTAGGTGAGGTCCCGGTCCACCCAGTTCTGTGCACGGGACAGGACCTCGCTGCGGCTGATCGGGCCCTCGATGGTGGAGGCCTGGGCCGGCGCGGACGACACGCTGACCAGGCCAGCGGCGGCCATCGTGATGGTGCCGAGGATCGCGGCCGGTCTGCGGGCTCGGAAGCGACGCATGGGTCTTCCCTTCGTGGTGGGGATGAACGGAGTGGTCGCGAACGTGGATCGAGGTGCACGACAGCCATTGGCTGGACCCAATGCGACAGGTAAAGTCGCAGCGCACAAGCCACCGTGGGGCCTGCCCTCGATGGCTGGTCCCGCTTGGTCCTGCTGTGCGGTTGTGTGTTCGCGACCCTTTCGTCGGAGGTGGGATGAGGGCCGTCCACTCCGGTGAGTGGTCCGCGAGCTGCCGGTGCGGTGGCTGGCAGAACCCTCGCAGCCACATCAGGTAGCGAACCTGGATGGATCCTTGACAACTTCGGACGCCCTGCTCGCGGGCCGTCCAGCGGCGCTACGGACGCGGGGGCGAAGCCGTGGAACTATGCATACTGGGTGATCTTCGCGTGGTCGCGGCCGGCCGGCCGCTCGAGTTGGGGCCACCGAAGCAACGGCTGGTGTTCGCCGCGCTCGCCGTGGACGTGGGCCGCAGCGTGCCGATCGAGGCGCTGGTCGACCGGGTCTGGGACGACGCCCCGCCGGCTGACGCCCGGGGCGTCCTGTACACGTACCTCACCCGAATCCGGCGGATCCTGGTCGCGGCCCAATCCGCCGAGACGGTCCCGATCACGGTCGGCCGCAGTCAGACCGGCTATCTGCTCGACATCGACCCGGACCGCGTCGACCTGCACCGCCTGCGCCGCTTCGCCGAGCAGGCCCAGGGCCTCGCGGCGGCCGACCCCGACCGGGCGGCGCTGCTGCGGGAGGCGGTCGAGCTGTGGCGGGGCGACCCGCTCGACGGGCTGCCCGGCGCCTGGGCGGCCCGGGTTCGGGAGGGCCTGTCCCAGCAGCTCGTCCGAGTCCTGCTCGACTGGGCCGACAGCGAGATCGGCCAGGGCCGGCCGGGGCAGGTCGTCGACCGACTCACGGTGGCCCTGGAGCGCAGCCCGCTCGTCGAGCCGCTGGCCGTGACCCTGATGCGCGCCCTGTACTTCGACGGTCGCCGAGCCGAGGCACTCGACCTGTACGCCCGGACCCGCGTCAAGCTCGCCGACGAGTTGGGCATCGACCCGGGCACCGACCTGCAGGACCTGCAGCGGGAGATCCTGCGGGGCACGCTGCGTGCGCCGAGGGTGGCCGCGGCCCCTGTCGAGGTGCCCGGAGTGGCGCAGCCCGCTGCCGCCGTGCCCACGCGTGTCGAGGTGAAACCGGAGCCGGCACACCATGCTCCGCCGGGACCCGGCTGTCAGCTTCCGGCCGACCTGCCCGACCACGTCGGCTGTGAACCGGAGATCTCCTGCGCGTTGAGTGTGCTGCAACCCGGCGATGGGCGCCTCAAGGACAACGCCGCGCCCGTGGTGATCCTTTCCGGCCCGGGCGGCGTGGGTAAGACGGCGCTCAGCATCCGGCTCGCATACCTCCTGCGCCACTCGTACCCCGACGGGCAGATCTTCGTCACCCTCGCCGGCCGAGGCGGCGACTCCGGGGAGGCCCTGGACCGGGTGCTGCGGGCCCTGGGCGCCACGAACATCCAGCAGTTGCCCACTTTGGAGGACAAGCTCGGACAGTACCGCGCCATGCTGAGCGGACGCCGATTCCTCATCGTGCTCGACTCGGCGGTCAGCGCCGAGGAGGTTCGCCCGCTCGCGCCCGGTGGGCCGGGCAGCGCCCTGATCGTGTCCAGCCGGGCCCTGCTGACCACCATCCCGGGCGCCGAGCAGATCGAGGTGCCGTTGCTCGACCGGGCCGACTCGGTCGTCCTGTTGGAGCGCATCGTCGGGCCAGGCCGGGTGGCCGCCGAGCCGGAGGCGACCGCCGCGCTTGTCGAGATGTGCGCCGGCCTGCCGCTCGCCCTGCGGATCGTCGGCGCCCGGATCGCGGCCCGACCGCACCGCCGGATCGCCCGCCTGGCCGAGCGGATGCGCGACGAACGCGCGAGGCTCGACGAGATGACGGCGGACGGGCTGGCCGTCCGGGTCAGCGTCGCGGTCGGCTACCAGGCGCTCGACCCACCGGCCCGTCTTGCGTTCCGGTTGCTCGGCTTTCTCGGGGTGTCGAGCTTCGCGGAGTGGCTGGTGGCGGCACTCGTCGGCGGCTCGATGGACGACGCCGAGGAACTGCTGGAACAGCTCGCCGACGCCCGCCTGGTGACCGCCGTTGCGGACCCGACGCACCGACTGCTCCGGTACCACATGCACGACCTGGTCCGGCTGTTCGCCAGGGAACGCGCCGTCGAGGAGGACAGCGACGACGCGCTGCGCGCCGCGGTGGCCAGAGTGCTGGTCACGGCCACCGAGCTGGGTGAGCGGCTCAACCAGCGGCTGCCGTACGCCATCCCGCCGCTGTACCGGCAGGCGCCGCTGCCGGTGGACGTACCGGCCGTCCCGCTTCCGGCGGATCACCAGCTACCCGGTTGGCTGGAGGTCGAGGCGCCGACGCTGATCGTCGCGGTGGAACGGGCCGCGGAGCTCGGCATGGACGTGGCGGCGTGCGCGCTGGCGGACGCGTTGGTCTACGCCTCCTTCGCGGTCCGCAACGACTTCGTCGGCTGGGGACGCACCCACGCGGCGGCGTCGGCCGCCGCCCGGGCGGCCGGCAACGTGGTCGGCGAGGCGGTGATCGAGTGCGGCATCGCGCTGCTGCGCTACAAGGAGGACCGGTTCGCCGAGGCCGAACGGAACTTCCGGACCGCCATCGACCTGTTCGAAGCCGCCGGCCACGAGCACGGGTCGGCTGCGGCGCGCAACGGTCTCGGCACCGTACTGCGTGAGGTGGGCCGGCATCGCGAGGCGGTCCCGCTGCTGACCACAGCCGCCGAGGTGCTGGGCCGCTTGGGGGGCGAGACCGCCGCCGCGCACGCGACCTACGGCATCGGCTACTGCCTGCGGGAGCTCGGCGACGACGAGGCGGCACTGAGCTGGATGGGTCGTACCGTGGACACCTACCGTTCGCTGGGCCACGCTCGCGGCGAGGCCATCGCCGCCCGGGGGATCGGCCTGGTACATCGGGCCCGGGGTGAGCTGGCCGAGGCGGAGCGCTGGTGCCTCCGCAGCCACGACCTGATCCTGGCGAGCGGCGACGAGTTGCTCGCCTGCTACACGGAGCAGGCGCTGGCGAAGGTGTGGATCCGGCAGGGCAGGTTGAGCCGGGCGCAGGAGCCGTTGGAGCGCGCCCTCGGGACGTGCCGGCGGCTGCACGACCGGTTCGGGGTGGCGCTGGTCCAGCGGACCGTCGGCGAACTGCACCTGGCGGCCGGCCGGCCGGACGTCGCCCTGGAGAACCTTCGGCTCGCGTACGACGGATGGGTCGAGCTGCACCACGATCTCGGTGCCGCACGGACGCTGCGCGACCTGGGTGCGGCTCATGCGGCGCTGGGCGACGTCGCGTCCGCCCACC
This sequence comes from Micromonospora sp. NPDC049662, assembly GCF_040675055.1. NCBI lineage: Bacteria > Bacillati > Actinomycetota > Actinomycetes > Micromonosporales > Micromonosporaceae > Micromonospora > Micromonospora sp. NPDC049662. The sequence goes on along the minus strand of NZ_JBFAOC010000024.1, from coordinate 95,305 downwards.
AGGCATGGGAGACCGCCGCGGCGACGTTCCGCCGGCTCGGCACCCGCGAGGCCGACGAGGCGTCCGGCTGGCACGAGCGGTGGGCATGCGGTTGCGAGGCGACCGCGCCGGTGGGCGTGGCCGTGTCGGTTGCCCACCCGGCCTGAACCCACCCTGGCCTGCGCTTCCAGGTTTCGTCCAGATCGCCGGCAGGCCGGCTCCCTAGCGTCGGAGCAGCACCGGGCGCCCACCCGGGCAGCAGCTTCGACGAGATGGAGAGACGTTTCATGACGATCCGACGCAGCAGCGCGTACCTGGTGGTGGCGGTGGCCCTGGCCCTCCCGGCGGCCGGATGCGCGCACGCCGACCGCGCCGGTGCCGCGGCCGGTGGCCCGGCACCGGCCTTGTCCGGGCCGACCGCCGCGCCGGACCCGGCGGGCACCGCCGTCGGACCGCAGGCGACGCCCACCACCCTCGGCGTCCCCGCGCCACCGGCTTCCGCCCCGGACCCGGCCCACCCCGGTACGGAATCCGGCCGAACGGTCGACCCCGCCTCCGCCGCCACCGGGCCCGCCCGGCTCGCCGCCCTGCCGAGCACCGACACCGACCCGTCCTGCCGGCCGCCGGTCCTGCTCGAGGCCACCGGCGCCGCGCTCAACGGGCAGAGCGTCACCGACGTGCAGGTGCTCGGCTGCCGCAACGGCTTCGCCCGGCTGATGGCGATCGCCCCGCAGTCGGCCTCCATCCCCGGTGGCGACCAGGTATTCCTGCGCAAGGACACCAAGGGCTGGCGGGTCGTCGGACGTACCTCGGCATCCACCGACTGCGGCGACCCCGGCCTGGTCACCGCGGTCCGGGCGGTCTGCGCCGGTCTGGCCTGACGGCCGGCGGCGGCCTCCGGGCCGGGCGGGCCGGCCGGAGGGGGAGACCGTCCGGCTCGCGGGCCCGACGAGCGGCAGTGCCGAAGACGACGGATACTCGCCTGATGACTGGACCGGATCTCGACCCCGAACAGTATCCTCCCATCGACCCACGTGAACCGGTGCCCGACGACGCGGGCGTCCTTCTGCCCGGCGGACCGGACGAGCTGCCCGAAGCCCCGCACGAACCGTCGCCAGACGATGGTGGCAACGCCGGCGGCGTGCGCGAGCCGGCATAGACAGCGCCGCGACCGGCGGATTCTCCTCGCCGACCGCGAAGGCGTCAGCGTCGGCGCCCCGGGGAGTCGGTAGGGCGGGAGTCCGCCCATGCCACTGAGCGCGCATCTGATCTTGGCGAGACGCGCTCAGCCTTGGCGAAACGGGCGAGTGATCGGGTGCTTCTGATGAGTTGCTTCGCCTTTGTGCGTGGACGTATTGCGGCGTAGGTGCAGGGCGAAGGCGGTGATCCAGGTCCAGCCGACTCCGATGGTGAGGCGCTGATACAGGCCGCGGTGTTCGGGTACGGCCAGGCCTTGGATGAGCAGGAGCATGGTCACGCCGGCCGCCGCGCTGGTTACCGTCCAGACCCAGGAGCGACGTCGGGCCGAGCAGATGGCCCAGGTGAAGGTCAAAAGCGGTAGGGACAGAAACGCGATGCCGCCGGCGGCGTTGTGCGCGGTGCCGTTCCAGGTGTGCTGAGGCTGCCCGGCGACATCGGTGGTGAACAGCCCGGAGGCGATGAGGGCTACGCCGGACAGGCCGGTCAGGGCCGCCGCGCTCCGGGCGGCTGAGCGGGGGCGCAGGGCCCGGCGGACACCGAGGGCGAATACCACGAACAGCGAACCGCACACGAGGAAGTTGGTGGTCTGGATCCAGCCGGTCGATCCGGTGGCCAGTTCGCTGACGGACTGGCGGATCGGGCGGTATCCGGGCTGCAGCGCGCCACCAACGATGATCACGATGCCGAACAGAGGACCGGCGGCGGCGCCGCATGCGAGGAGCCGCCGGGTGGTGATGTCTTTCTTCATCGCTCTATTGGGCGTGCCTGAACCTGATCTTGGTAGCGGCACCCGTCGGTCGGTATGGGGCCGATGGCGGGTTCCGAACCTACTTTCGTCGGTACGGGAGGGACGGGTTCCCGGTTCCGACCTACGGTTGTCGCGTGGTGGTAGCCAGCTTGAGTGGGTCGGATGCGGTCGCCGAGCGGGATGACCCGCCGAGGCAGCGGTTGGTCGACGCTGTGGTGGTAGCGGTTGCGTTGCTCTCCGGTCTGGTGTTGTTGGCCGGGACGACCGCCGATCTTCGGGGCGGTGGTGGCCTCACCGCGGTGGTCTTCGCGGCGGCGGCCGGCGCGCTGTGGTGGCGCCGGAGCGCACCGGTCACCGTGGCCTGGGTTGTTTTCGCTGGCAGTGCCGTCCTGGCCGCCGTCGAGACCATCGGCTCGGGCGGCTCGATCCGGCCGGGTGAGGACACGGTTGTGTTCCTCACTTCGGCTGCCCCGTTCGCGGCCTATGCGGTCGCGGTGTACGCGAGGCGTCGCGTGTCGGGTTGGGCGGCCGTGGTCGCTCTCTTGGTTGCGGCCACGGCACCGTGGCCGCTCTCGTGGGTGCGGCTCCGTTCCAGCCTGGTGTTGCTCGGTGTGCCGGTCCTTGCCGGCCTGTACCTGGCGGCGCGGCGCCGCATGATCAACATGCTGCGCGAGCGGGCCCGGCGGGCCGAGGCCGACCGGTACGCGGAGGCCGAGCGGGCCGCCGCAGGTGAACGTGCCCGGCTTACCGCCGAGATGCACGATGTGGTGACACATCAGGTCAGCCTCATCGTGCTGGAGGCCGGCGCGCTCGGGCTCACCGCAGCCGATGAGGCGACTCGGGTTGCCGCCGAACGGATCCGAGAGGCCGGCTGCGCCGCGCTCGACGACCTTCGCGACCTGGTCCGAGTCCTGCCCGAGCAGCCGCCTGCCCGCGAGCCGGCGCCGGAGCCGCTGCCAGATCTGCGACCACTGGTGGGTGCGGCGGCCCTGGCGGTGACCGGTACCCCGGTGCCGGTGTCCCCGGCGGTCGGTCAGGCGGTGGTCCGGGTCATCCAGGAAGCGCTGACCAATGTGCGCAAACACGCGCCTGATGCCCGTGTCGAGGTCGGGGTGCAGTACGAGGGCGGCGGCGTGCGAGTCCTTGTCCGCAACGGAGTAGTTCGGTCGGCGGCGGACGCGCGGCTGGCCGCTTCCGGAGCGGGGACCGGGCTGCACGGGTTGCGGCGTCGGGTCGAACTGCTCGGCGGCACGTTCGCGGCCGGACCCGAGCCCGGGGGCGGCTTTACGCTGCGGGCTCTACTGCCCGGTGCGCAACCCGACAGGCCGTCATGATCCGGGTCGTGGTGGCCGACGACGATCCGTTTGTCGGCGCTCACCTGCGGACAATCCTGGCGAGCGCCGGCGACATCGAGGTCGTGGACACCGCGACAGACGGGGCCGCAGCGGTCGAGGCCGCCATCCGGCACCGTCCGGACCTGGTCCTGATGGACCTCCGCATGCCCGGCGTCGACGGACTGGTCGCCACCGAGCAGATCGCCGCCCTGAACCCGGCCCCGGTCGTGGTGGCGCTGACCACGTTCACCGCCGATCGGTATGTGGCCGCCGCGCTGCGCGCCGGAGCCAGCGGGTACGTACTCAAGACCACGCCGCCGCGTGAGTTCGCCGACCTCATCCGCACCGCCGCCGCCGGCCACACGATCCTGCCGCCCGGTGCGGCCCAGGTCCTGCTGCCCGCCGACCCGGCGGTGACGCTGCCGAACGGACTGTCCGCACGGGACCGCGAAATCCTGACCGGCCTGGGCCGCGGCCTGACCAACGCTCAACTGGCGGCCCACCTGCACCTCACCGAGGCCACCATCAAGGGCTACGTCTCGCGGGTCCTGACCCGGCTCGGCTGCACCAACCGGACCGAGGCGGCCCTGCTCGCCCAGCGCGCCGGACTCGTCACGTACGAATGACCCGAACCCGACCGGCACCGTGGGGACAACGCCGCCTGACAACTCGATCGGCTGCACGCTCAAGCCGCTGACAAGGCGCCGCCAGCCACGCCATGGTCGCCGAGCCCACGGGAACCTTACGGTGGCGGTATGCCGCGCATCGAGCTGACTACGCACGTTCAGGCCGTCCCGGAAGCTGTCTTCGACGCCTGCCTCGATGTTGATATGCACACCGAATCCATGGGAAGTAGTGCCGAGCGGGCGGTCGGCGGCATGACGACCGGCCGGTTGACGGCCGGCGATGCCGTCACGTGGGAGGCCCGGCATCTCGGCCTTCCTTGGCGGATGACGGTTCGGATCGTTGACTACCGGCGGCCGCACGGCTTCGCGGACGAGCAGATCAGCGGCCCATTCGGCCGATGGCGCCACGAGCACAGCTTCACGCCGATCCCGGATGACTCCTCGACAACCCTCATGCGCGACGTCATCGAGTTCACCGCGCCGATGGGACCCGTTGGCGCCCTCGTTGCCAGCCTCATCCTACGGCCCTACCTGCAACGCCTCATCGCACGCCGCAACATCTATCTTGCTGCCGCCCTGGCGGGGCTTCCTCGCTCAGCCACGAGAGGCGCGCAAGATCCGGAACATGGGCCGCATGATCAAGATCGCCGCTGACCCGCTTCCGCCTATTCGCTCCGGGCCTCTCGTTGCCGAAGCAATCCGGGCACCGCGCACCACGCGGCGATTTGATCAATTTTCGGTGCCATTGCGGAGGATGGACGCAAGCCTGCCTTCCGGCTATCTTGCTTCAAGATCAAGGGGGGGGCAACGTGGGTGCGTCCGGGTGGAGCTACTACGTCGCATATCAGCCGGATCTCCAAGTCGCGCTGGACGGACTGCGGCGGCAGGTTTTCGAGACCGGCGACTACTGGTGGGCTGTGCCGTATGAGTACGGCAAGTCGGCGGCGGATTTTCCGAATCGGCCGATGACGGAGGCCGAGCTGTGGGCGGACGAATCCGTCCAGGAGTCCGGTACCCACTCGATACTGGATATGTCGCGAGTCTTGGCCGACGGTGAAGAGCCTGGCTACGGGACGATTCAGCCGGTGATCGAGGCGGAGGCGATCGAGTACCTGGGTACCCGCAAGTTGACTCGGTCGCACGTGGAGGCGATCGAACCTCTCGCTAACCGAAGCTGGTTCGGCCGGTGCGCGGTTTTGCATGACGCTGACGGCAATCCCAGCGAAATCTACTTCTGGGGTTCCTCTGGTGACTAGGGCTGTCTCGTAGCTGGACGGCGGTCTCGGCCGTCTCCGCATCTCGTCCTCGGCATGACACGCGTGACATCTATCTGATTCGAAGGAAGCTCGGCATGACTGGTCCACGCGAAACGTTCCTCCGACTGGTGAACGGTGTCTGCGACGGTCCGTACGAAGACCTGGCCGACCTGTACGGCGAACAGACCCATGTCACGCATCCGTTTCACCCGCTCAATCCGCCACCGCTGCGCGGCCGGAGCGAGCTGCACGAGCATTTCACCGCGGCGCCTCCGGTGGGCCGGACGTTGAACCGTAAGCCGGTCGACGTGAGGATTCATGAAACCGCGGACCCGGAGGTGATTGTCGCCGAGTTTGCCTATCAGGGGCGGGTCGCCGAGACGGGTGAGGCCTTCACGGTGCCGTGCGTCTTCGTGATGCGTATCCGCGATGGGCTCATTATCGAGTCCCGGGATTACATCGACCACGTCGCCAGCGCGCGGGCGTGGGGTCAACTCGACAGCCTGTTGACCGCGCTCCGGCCGCAGACGAGCGGCACCATCGACGGCGAGCCCCGACCCTGATTCACGCCCCGCCAGCAGCGGTGTGTCGAGGGCGACTGCGTTGGCTGCCGTCCTGGGGCAGGATCGTTGCGTGGTCAGCATCAGTCAGGAATCCCGTGACGAAACCGCGCAGCGGCTGCGACGCGTCATAGCGGCCGCCGAACTGGTCATATTCGACGGCGAGTGGTCGTTTTTCGAGGCGCCGCTCACTCAGCCACCGGCCTTGACGGTTGACCTGCTGGCCGTGGTGCGCGACGAGGATCGGTGGTCCTGGCTGGCGCCAGGCGGGGCGACCGACGGTGAACGCTTCACGGTGTTCTCGTTTCACTTCCCGCCGGAACTGGACAACAGCGGGTTCGTCGGGTGGCTGGCCACCGAGTTGAAGCGCCGGCTGGGTACCGGGGTGTTCGTCATCTGTGGTCACAACGGCGACCGCGGTGGCATCTACGACTACTGGGGTTGCCCAACTCAGGTCCGCGCCGAGGTCGTACAGGTCCTGGGTGAGCTGCGAGCCGGCCGGTAGACCACAGCGGTGGTGGCCTCCAGCTGTACATGATCTCGGGACGAGCGGGTCAGGTGCCGGTCTGCTGTTCCAGTTGCCGACGAGCATTTCGCCACAGGTGCTTGAATTTGCCGGGGGACACATTTTCCAAGGCGGGATCCAACGTGGCGGCGGGCAGCGGGAACGGGGCCTCCGGCACAACCCCGTACCGCTGTTCGTACGCGCCCACCGCGCCCACTATCCCTGAGTCGCGAGCGATGAGCACCTCTGCGAGCGACGCTGCCGCAACGACGACCCCGTCCGATACGCGCACCTCAACGTGGCGCAGCGCCCACCCATCAGCGTCCAGCTCCTCGTAGTTCCAACGGTCGTCATCCGCCGAGTACCAACGGACGTAGGTGAGCACGCGACCATTAAGCCACCTCCATGGGGCACTTCGGAGGCGCTGGGACACGATGTCACGCGTCGGTTGTGCGGTGGCGGGCGCGCACCAGGTGGTGGAGCGCCACCAGGGGAGCCACGCCCACCGGATACCAGGCCAGGTCGACCGGGTCGAACTGCACACCCAGCGCGAGCCTCGCGGCGAGGCTCCGCGCCGACAGTTCGGCTGGCACCCCGGTCAGCTGTGCGAGCTCCACCACCCAGCAGAAGGCCGTGGCGACGGTCCCGGCGGGCATCGGCGCCATCCGTGGCCACAGGAACAGCACTGCGGCCCAGACCATCGACGCGTACAGCGCGGTGCCGGAGTACTGCCGCAGCGCCCCGTCGTCGACAGCGCGAATCAGCAGTGCGAGGCCCAGGAACAGCAGCGCGGCCAGGGGCATGAGCCACCGCACCGTACGGGGCTTGATCGACATTCTCGCCACGGTAGCCCTTTGCCGGACCGCGACCTGTACTCCCTCTCGGCTCGATCGAGGGCTCCCACACACGGCCTCGTCCTGAGTGCGCCGGGTGCTGGGGTTGATGTGAGGATGGCGAGGTGCTGAGTATCGGCCCGTTGACACACCTCGACCGCGGCGAGTGGGAAGCGTTGACCCGGAGTTTCCACGCGCACTGGGCTGGCCGGCCGGGTCGGCCCGCGACCGAGGTCGACGACGATGGCTACGAACGGACCTGGCAACGCCTGGTGGACGGTGGGCAGATCCGGGGCATCTGCGCACGGCTCGACGGCACGATGGTCGGCATCGCGCATTACCTGTTCCACGCAAGCGTCTGGGGCGCCGGGAGGTGCTATCTGGCCGAACTGTTCGTTACGCCCGAAGTACGACGGCGAGGCATTGCCACCGCAATGATCGAATGGGTGGCGCAGGATGCCGACCAGCACGGATCCCCACGCCTGTACTGGAACACCGAGGTCGATGCCGAGGCCCGAGCTCTGTACGACAAGATCGCGGTCTACCGGGGCTATGTCGTGTACAGCTACTCACCGTCCGCGACTGCCGCCAGCTAAGCCAGGTCAGTACGCCGCCGATCACGTGATGCCGCGCGCCCCCGTGGTCGTTGACGCTTCACCGGACGACGAGCGCTTCGCCCATGCGTAAATCCTCTTCGGCGCGGTCGATGTGCTGACCGTCGTCGAACGCGGTGCTGGCTATCCGGAATCGTGACGGCTCGGCGATCTCCGCACTGGCGAGAGCCCACGGTCCTTCGGGGTCTGCGCCCGGCACCGCGGCGAGGAGGACGACGCCGCCGTGCTGAGGGACGTCGTGGTCGGCGTGGGGCTCGTCGTACCGTGCGTGACGCAGCACGACCGGGCCGGAGCGGATCGTCTCAGGCGGCACCCCGGGGGGTACGTGACGCCACCGTCGAGCAAGCTCCGCGAAGGCGGCCTGCCGGTCGGCGCCCCGACGCGTGCTCGCGGCGAGAATGGCGCTGCCCGCGTCGGCCGCGATGCGGCAGATGTCGAGGATCGGCACGCCGGCGGCCCGATTCGGATAGTGGTGGACGAGCCGAGCGTGGTTCAGCAACATGACGAGCGCTTGGGCGGCGGCCTGTTGCGGTGCTGTGAGGGTCGTCGTCGGTACCGGCTTTCGTCGGTGCGGCCGTGTGTGCGGGGTGACGAGGTCGGCCGCCCGGCCGGCCGTTGACTCGTACCATCGTCGGTCGTCGGGCCAGACGGAAGCCTCGGTCGCCCGCAGGCGACCGGTGCGCCCGATCGTCACCCCCGGCCCGGCGTCGGTGTGGCTCACGGCAATCCCGACCCGGTCCTCGGCGTCGAACCGCAGATCGGTGACCCCGTCGAAGGTGAACCTCAGCGGCGCGGCCGGCCAGGGCTTCTGGGACCCGTCCCGCGAGACGCGTCCGGTAGCGGGGGTGAACCGTCGTGGAGTGGCCAGGGTGAGCTGTACCCGCAGTCCCGCATCCGAAGGTCGGGCCGTGAGTGAGCGCACGCTGCCGGCGGCGAGGTCGTAGTCGCGGGCGAGCGCGTCGACGATTTCCTCGGTCAGCCGGAAGACGCCCGGGAAGACGCGCCCCAGGTAGTCCCGACGGACGGAACGGTCCGGCTGCGCGATGGGGAGCACCCTGTCCAGGCTCGGGTCCAGGTCGACCATCAGCCTGCGTCGGTCGGCACCGAGGTCAGCCATCCACCGTAGGCCGGCGCGCGCTCGTCTGGATCGAAGTGGCCTCGGCGCGCATGCCGCGCCCACCAGAGGTACGGCGTTGTTGTCCCAGATATCGGCGATGCGGCCGATCCGAGCCGCGTCGAAGCCCCGGGCGTCCGTGGCCAGGGCGGTCATCTCGCGGATGGAGCGGTCGAGCAGCCCGGCGAAGGCTTTCAGCGGCGAACTCACGGCCGCGAGTATCGCACCCGCGACCATGGGGCACGGCACAATCCGGTGGCCGAGGTCGCTGCGGATCGGCCGCCCGCGGGGATCAGCCACCCGGGCAGCCGGCCATTATGGCCTGGACGTCTGCCTGGCTGGACGCCCGTGCGAGCGCCCGTGCGTCGTCGATCAGCCCCGGCCAGTGGTCCACCAGGTTCCCGTTCCACTGGGCCGCGCCGATCCTGGTCATGCCGACGGCGTCCCAGCTGGCGCTGACCGCCGTCGCCGTCGACGGCACGCCGTTGACGTAGAGCCGCATCACGTGTGCGGTCGCGTCGTAGACGCCGGCCAGATGGGTCCAGACTCCCGAGCGGGCCGGACCGGTCGAGAACGCGACGACGTCCTCGGGGTTCGCCGAGTCGGCGGTGGGCAGGATGAACCACCACTTGTTGAGCCTCACGTTGTAACCGAGGTAGAAGCTGCTGGCGAGCAGGCCGTCCTGACTCATGGCGGCGAAGTCACCACCCGCGCCGTCGAGGCGGACCCAGGCCGCCACGGTGAAGCTCTGGTCGGTGCGCAGGACCGGACCGGGCGCGGTGGCCCCACCGGTGTGTCCGTCCAACTGGAGCGCGTTGGCGCACCGCCCGGTCGTCCAGCTCGCACCGCCGACGAGAGCGAGTGGGAAACCGTTGCCGGAGTCGTCGGAGGCGTTGACGCCGGTGCCGGCGTTCAGCGACCACCAGGCGCCGGGCCCCAGGATGGTGGCGTCCAACAGGTCCCGAATCTCCTCGGGCGCCGAGGTCCGGTCGATGATGCGGGCCTCGTCGACCGCGCCCGGCAACCAGTTGACCGGCCCACCGCCAGCCATGGCGCGGCCGATGACGGCCGGTCCGGTGGCGGTCCAGGTGCTGGTGTGTGTGACGGTGCCGACGAGTTCGCCGTTGACGTACAGCTTGATCTCGTGTTTGAGGCCGTCGTAGGTGGCAGCCAGGTGGGTCCAGGTCTGCGCCACCGGTGACTGGGTCGACCGGACGACGGTGCTGCCGCCGGGCCGGGTCGGACCGTCCTCCTTGCTCATGGCGAATTCCCAGCGTTGCGAGGTGGCGTCATAGCCCAGGCTGAACCCGCTTGCTGCCTCCCCGTCCTGGCTGACGGCGGTGGCCGGACGATCCAGGCGGTCGAGCTTGACCCAGGCCGCGACGGTGAAGCCGGTGTTGGTTCGGGCGACCGGTCCGGCGGTCCAGGCGGCCGCGCCGGCGGTACCGGGGAACGCCAGGGCGCTGCCCCGTTTGCCGGCCTTGGTGCTCACGCCGGACGCGACGAAGAGGGTGTGCCCGTTGCCGGTGGCGTCCCTGCGGGTGGCACCCGCCGCGATATCGTCCAGATCCCACGTTGCCCGCGCACCGTACGGGACGTCACTGGCCATCCACTCCCGAACCTGGTCGGCGCCGGTGGCGACGCCGACGGCGTGCACCTCGTCGAGGGCGCCCGGCCAGTACACGTCCCGGCCGCCGAGCCGACCCCGACCCAGGGCGAAGGATCCACGGGCGTCCCAGGTGGCTTCGTGCCCGGCCGTGGCCGCCAGTCGGCCGTTGACGTAGAGGGACAGTTGGCGCCGGTCGTGGTCGTACACCCCGGCGAGGTGAAGCCACACGCCGAGTTGCGGGGGCACCCGGTACGCGGCGACGTCGGACGGGACCGTGTCGGCCGCGCTGTCGGCGCGTTTCCTGCCGAAGATCCAACCCACGCCGGCCCGGTAGCCGAGGACGAATCCGCTGTCGACCTGACCGTCCTGGCTGACCGCTACGGCGGTGGCGTCCCGGTCCAGGCGCACCCAGGCGGCGACGCTGAAGCTGGCGTCGGTGTGCACGACCGGGTTCGCCGTGTACGCCTGCGCGGCGACGCCGTCGAGGGTCAGCGCGTCGGTGCCCTGCCTCCGGGTGGTCCAGCCGGTGGCGCCGATCCGGGCGAGGGTGTGCTGGCCGCTGGTGGCGTCGCTGTCGGTGCCGTCCAGCGGCCACCAGGCGGTCGGACCCCACCGGCCGAAGGCGCCAGTGATCTCGGCGACCCGACGGCTGGACGCGGCGTACGGATAGACGTGCAGGTCGTCGAGGAGGCCCTGCCAGCGCGACGGCGTGAATCCGTACCAGTTGCGGTAGCCGACGACGAACGGACCGGCGGCGTCCCAGGTGCTGCGGTGGGGCGCCTGCCCGGCGAGCCGTCCATCGACGTAGATGCGCAGTTCGCCGGCCTCGTGGTCGTAGACGCCGGCGAGGTGGGTCCAGACGGCGACCTGTGCCAGCGTGTTGGACAGCGCGACGTCCTCGGTGCCGGCCTCGGTGTCGCTGGTACGCATGACGAAGGCCCACCGGTTGGTCACGTCGTAGCGCAGCTCCATGCCGGCGAAATTCATCCCGGACTGGCTGACCGCGACCCGCCAGTCGGCGGAAGCGTCGAGCCGGACCCAGGCGGTGACGGTGAAGCTCGTGTTGGTGTGCACGACGGGCCCCGGCGTCTGTCCGCCGGTGCCGTCGGCACCGTCCAGCGCGATGGCGTCGCCGCCGGACTGGCCCTCCCGCCAGGAGTAGCCGCCGCGCAGGGTGATGGGGTTGGCGGTACGGGTGTCGGCCAGGACGCCGGTGTCGGTGCGGTCGACCGGCCAGCCCGCCGCCTCGACGGGCAGGCCGGTCGCGAGCACCGAGAAGTCGGTGTACTGACTCCGGTTGCCGGCCCGGTCCACCCCGTAGACCCGCAGGGTGTCCAGGGTCTTGACCGGGGTGACGGTGATCGTCGCCTGGCCGTCGACGGCGGGCACGGTGGTGGCCGACCTGTCCTTGAGGGCGTAGGCGAGGGCGACGACGTCCGGCATGGCCCGGGCGTCGAGGCGGAACTGTGCGGGCTGGTCGACCTTGAACGTCGTGGGGCAGGCACCGACGCAGACCCGGGTCACGGTCGGCTTGCCGGTCGGTGCGGTGGTGTCCACGACGAACCGGCACCACGGGCTGGCCGGACCGACGTCCACCACCCCTTCGAACTCGTTGTTGTAGGCCGACGCCCGCCACTCGTAGACACGATCCTGTTCGAGCGCGGTCGACACGGGTACGGCCACCTCCTGTCCGGAGGCGTGGGCGTCCGAGTCGGCAGAGGAGATCGAGGACGAGCCGGCCTCGCGCCATTCGAACCGGGTGAAGATCGACTGACCGGCGTCGGCGTCGAAGAGCCGGACCCGGAACTCCGGTCGGGGGGTGTCCACGTAGACCGGGGTGGTGGCCGAGCAGCCGGCGACGCGGGCGGTGCTGACCTGGGTGGGCGCCGCCGGCAGACTGTTGTACCAGACGTCGACGAACGGGTCGTTGTCGAACACCTTGCCGCCGTTCCCACCGCTCGACTCGTCCGACGCGATGGCGAGGGTGACCTGTGGCAGGTGTGCGGCAGCCGCCTCGGTGACCAACGGATGGAGATCGAACTCGACCGTCTCCAGCGTCTCGCAGTCCCCGGAGGGTGTCTTGACGGAACCGAGGTTGCGCAGCAACGCCGGCTTGGCGTCCCAGCTCCCGGTCGCCGCGATTGGTGCGCTGGTCCAGAGGAACACCGGCTCCGGGCTGCACGAGTAGCGCCACTTCTCCTTGAGCGTGAAGATCGCCTTCTTGATCTGCTTGTCGGCCAGGTAGCCGGTGTCCAGTTGGAAGTACGACCGGAACCGGTCCGTCGTCGAGTCCTCCGGATCACGGCCGACCCGGGCGTCGTAGGCGGAGTCCCACCAGCCGTAGTACGAGAGGTCCTGCTCCACCATGAGCCAGTGCTGCCGGTCGGCCGACTGCGGCGGGTCGAGATACACCGGGAAGGTGGTCCGTGGGTCGGTCAGCAGGCGTCGGTCGGGCACGATGGTGAGGGAGTCCCGCTCGACGCGCAGACCCATCCGGGCCCGCCGGTCACCGAGTGCCGGCTCCCGCTCGCGGGACACCACCGGTTCGGCCCGCCCGGCCCGCCCGGACACCCCGGTCGTGGCGGCTCGCCGCCGGGCACCGGAGGAGTCCCACATCCAGGCGGTTCCGAAGGTGACCGCGGGCGTACCGTCGGCGGTCACCGCCACGGCCGTGCCGGCCGGATCGGTGCGGACGGTGAGGCCGGCGGTCCGCAGCCCGAACCGGATCCGCGCCAACTCCGGTCGCCGGGCCGCCTCCGCCGTACGGACCACGAGTACCTCGGAGAAGCCGGCGGCGGTGGCGTGCATCAGCAGGTCCACGCCGGGGATGACGTCCGGGTAGCGGGCGGTGTCGGCGGTGAGCACCGGAGGGGGCAGCGGCTGGGGCCAGCTCAGCGCCAACTCCGCCCCGGTGGCGGTGCGCAGCACGGCGAGGTCCCCGGTACCCCCGCCGGACAGGGTCAGGTCGACGGTGGTGGCCCGGGGCGCCACCCGTCCGTCGGGCCGCCGGCCCAGGGTGGTGTCGATCGGCACCCACCCCGCTCCGGTGCGGGCGCGCACCGGGCGGGCGTGGATGCGGGCCGAGTAGGTGCCGTCGGGGTGGGCGAAGACCTCCCGGTTCGCCGATCCCGACGCCGTGTCCTCGACCGGCCGCCCGGTCTGCCGGGCCCGGGCCATGGCCGAGAGGTCCTGCCCGACACCGGGCGGCTCCGGTGGCCGGGACCGCGTCGTGGTCGAACCCGACGGTCCCACCAGCAGCGCCGCCCCCATCAGGGCCGCAGCCGCGGCGTACGCCAGTCGTCCCATCGTGTTCTCCCGTTCTGCGGTTCCCGGTCGGAGCGTGCGGGGTGGTCAGCCGAGGTAGTAGACGCCGCCGCTCGACGGCCAGCCACCGGCGGAGCGCCCCGTGCCTCCGACCGTGCCGCCGCCCGTGCCACCGTGCAGGAAACGCTGTATGTCGATGCTGTTGCGCGGCGGGCCACCGTCCGGTTCGTCGTCGTAGATCTCGGTCCGTACGTTCTCGTAGGGCCGTGGGCTGAGGCAGTCGTTCCAGCCCACGCAGTCGCGCTCCTGCCACTGGTAGACCACCCGGGGCGCCGGGTCCGGCCGTTGAGCGCAGGCGATCGCCGGCGCCGGATCACCGCTGTCGCAGGCGCTCCACCGGCTCTCCCGGATGTCCCGGCCGTAGTTGCGGGGATAGACCTCGAAGATCGGCAGGTCGATCACCCACGAGTCGGACTCCCGCACCGGTGCGGGCCCGTTGATCACCCCGGTGACGGAGCAGGTGCCGCCATGGCACTGTGGCCTCGGTACGGGCTTGCCGGTGCTCGACTGCGATGCCACCCGGACCGGGTCAGCGACGCCCAGTCGCTTGAACAGGCTGTCGTACGGTTCCGGGATCCGGACCCGGCGACCGTCCGGGTCGGTGAAGGTGGTCGGATTGTTGTTCGCGTACGCGTACCCGTTGACCTGCTGTGAGTCCTGGTGGTCGACCACCGGGTCGGCGGCGTCGAACCGACCGGTCCCGGGGTCGTAGTCGCGTGCGCCGAGGTGGGTCAGGCCGGTGAGCGGGTCGACGCCGCCGTCGAGGAAGCCCCGGCCGCCCGGCCAGTTCACCGGGCCACCGCGCGGGTCGCCGAACGGCAGCGTGTGACGGCGGGTCACCTGCTGCGTCGCCGCGTCGACCGCGAGTACGGCGGTGCCGCGCTGATCCGGTATCAGCCGCGTGACGCCGCCCTTGACCCGCAGCGCGATGGTCTCCCCGTCGTGCCGGTAGTACCGGTTCCCGGTCGTCGCCGCGCCGGAGCGGCGCAACTCGGTGTCGCCGAGATAGAGGGTGCTACCGCCCGCATCCCGGCGGATCAGCCGGTTGCCGTCCGCGTCGTAGATGTACGAGGTGGTCTGCCCGTTCGTGGTCACCGACGCGACGCGACCCTCCACGTCCCAGGTCAGCGACTGACCGGGCCGGCCGGTGGCGTTGCCGGCGGCGTCGTAGCCGTACCCGTCGGAGCGGTTGCCCGTCGGGCCGGTCGTATCGACGGTCCGTAGGGTGTGCGGCTGCGCCCCAGCCGGCGCGGGGTAGGTGTAGGTGCGGGTGACGTCGCCCGCCGCGGCGTGCCGCACGTCCCTGGTCCGGTTGCCGGTCGGGTCGTAGGCGTAGGACTGCCAGTAGGGCGCCGGGCCGGCCAGGTCACCGGTCGCCGGGTCGGCGGTGCAGTCGCCGGAACCCGCCCACGCCTCGGTCAACCGGCGCAACCGGTCGTAGCGGAAGCACTGGTCATCGCCGGTGGCCAGATCCGCTGCCCGGGTCAGGTCGCCCGCCGGGTCGTACTCGTGCACCGTGGCGGCCAGCAGGTCCTCGCCCAGCACCACAGTGGACTGGGTGAGGGCCCGGGTGCCGTCCTGGTAGCCGAAGCCGCGCACCACCTGCTGACCCGCCGGGCCGAGCGTCGACTCCTCGGGCTCGCCGAGGTTGGTGTAGCTGGTGCCGGCCACGTAGCTGTCCAGCGGCGAGGTCAGACTCGTCGGGAAGCCCAGGTTGTCGTAGCCCTGGCGCAGGGTCTCAGCCGGCAGGTCCCCGGCGGCCGGCAACCCGGTGGAGGTGACCTGGTCGCCCTCGTTGTAGGTGTAGGTGGTGGGGTAGGTGCCGGCCAGCCCGGTCTCCGTGGCGGGGATCACCACCGCGGTCGCGGTCCGTCGGCCCCGCAGGTCGTACTCGACAACCCGGGTTTCGTACCGCTGACCGGCCACGTAGCGGACCGCCGAGGCCGGCAGTCCCTTGCCGAGCGTCGCGGTGTCGTACGTCCACTCGGCCAGTTGGGGGCCGTCGGTCGAACCGGTGTACGCGCCGGTGCGGCGACCCAACGGGTCGTAGCGGTACGCCACCGTCTGGCCCCGACCGTCGCGGACGCTGGTCACCTGACCCCGCGCGTCGTAACCGGTGAGCGTCGTACCGGTGTCCGGGGCTTCCTCGCGCACCCGCCGGCCGCTCAGGTCGTAGCCGTAGCGCCACACGTTGCCGGCCGGGTCGGTGACCGTCGCCAGTTGGCCGCCCTTGGCGTACTGGTAGAGGGTCTCGTCGAAACCGCCGGTCGGGGTCGGTCCGGCGTACTGCCGCAGTGCCGACCGCCGGCCGTGGGCGTCGAGGACCTCGGTGGTGGCGGTACCACCGGCCGGCGGTGTGGTGGAGATCCGGTCTCCGCCGTACGCCGTCGTGGTGCGCCACCGGTCCGGGTCCTCGCCGAGGACCTGGAGCGCTGTGGAGGTCGGCCGGTCCGCGCCGTCGTAGCCGTACACCGTCTGCGCCGTCACCAGTTGCGGATCGGGTGCCAGCGCTCCGTTGACGGGGCCGGGGTCGTGCCGGGGTCCGACGACCACGGCGACCCGACCGTGCGGGTCGTACTGGGTGTCGGTGACGATCCGCCCGCCCCGGGGCGAGTCCCGCTGCGTCTGGCGTTGCCGCAGGAGCCCGTCGAAGATCTCGTAGCTGTTCTGGTAGCTCGACCCGCCGAGCAGGGTACGGGTCAGCACGGCGCTCGGCCCGTCGCTGCGCACCGTGTAGCTGAACTCGACGTTCGCCGGCGCGCTCAGCGACCGTCCCGGCCGCCACACCCGTGTGATCCGGCCCAGGGGGTCGTACGCCCGGGTGGTGGTGCCCCCGTTGGTGTCGGTCGTGCTGGCCTGCACACCGCGCAGCGGCTCGTACTCCGTCGTGGTCGTGAAGCCGAGGGCGTCGGTGACCACCGTACGGGTCAACGGTCCGCCTTCGGACGGGGTGTACGTCGTGCGGGTGGGTTCGTCGAGCGCGTCGTACACCAGCTTGGGCCGGCCATGCTGGTCGAGCGTGCGCCGGCTGGTGGTGACGTACGTGGGACCCCCGGTCCCGGTCTGCGCCTCCTCGACCCGGGTGACGTCACCCGCGGTCGGTGGGGCGCCCCACGTCGTGTTGCCGTCGTGGTAGTAGCGCTTCTCGGCGACCAGGTCGGTCGGGTACGCCCCGGCCGCGTCGCAGGCCACGCCGAGGGTCAGCTCCCGCTTGACCGCGCTGACGACCCAGTCGGTGGTGTTCTCGGCGTACTCGACCCGGGAGCAGGTGTCGTCACCCGGCTCCGCCACGTCACCCCGGTCGTGCGTCTCGATTAGGCGGCCCCGGGCGTCGTACGTGTAGGCCCGCTCGGTGGTTCGGACACCGCCGCCGGCCAGTGCCGTCTCGACGCGTTCCCATTCCAGGTCGGTCAGGTGGGCCTCCAGCGTTCCCCCGGTCCCGCCGACGCGGGGACGCTGGGCGGTGATCCCGAGGTCGCGGGGCTCGGCGACGGTACGGCTGACGAGCGCACCACCGTCGCCATCGAAGACGGTGACGGACCGGTTGAAGCCCCGCCACATCGGTAGGTCCGGCTCACCATCGACACCCACCTGATCGGGCTGGCCGGTGCGGTTGACGTCCCCGTCCATGCCCCGCATGAACAGGTGCTCGGTCAGCGTGCGCCGACCGCCCGCCGCGCCGGTGCGGACCTTCACCCGCTGGTAGCCGCGCCACTGTCCCCAGCTCTTGCGTCCGGCCGGCACCAGTTCGGCGTCGTCGTGATGCCAGCCGGACCCGCCGAACACGTACTCGTAGGAGGTGGTCTTCGGTGGGTTGCCGCCGACCAGGTCGGACTCGGTCACCTGACTCACGACGTACTTGTGGAACCAGTCCTCGGTCGGCGTGGTCCCCCAGATCGCCGGGAAGCACCGCTTCTCATTGCTGTCGACGGCGGGCACGGTCCCGGCCCGACACTCGGTCGGCTGGTACGCGACCTGGATCAGCCCGCCGGTCTCGGTGTAGATGGAACTGATCCGCCGCTTGTACATGGCCGGTCGGGTGTCGGCCCGGTCCACCCGGTTCTCCGCCGGCTGCCCGTCGAAGGTCACCGCCGGCAGGGTGGCGGTCCCGCCGACCAGGCCCGCCCGGGTGATCGAGTCGAGCCACAGCGCCGCCGGCTGCCGGTCCGCGGGCACCGGGTACGACTGGCCGAAGGTCCAGGAGTCCGCGTCCCGGGCCGCGCCACCGGTGACCACCTGAGTCGTGATCTTCGAGAGTCGCCTGGTGGACCAGAAGGTCGGTGACAGCACCAGGCACCCGGTCGTGTCGCACCACTGGTCCCACGGCGTGTCCGGCCAATTCTGCGGCTGGGAACGGACGCAACTGGTGCCCGGAACGCACCGGTCGGCCGGAGTGAACACCACCCGGGCCGCGGGCTGCGCGGTGTAGACGGAACCAATCCGCTGCCCGTAGTCGATCCGGGTCGGTTGCCCGCCCCGCACGTACGGGGTGGGCAGGTCCGTCCGCCCCGCGCGGCCGTAGTGGTTGGTCTCCGGGGCGTACCAGTACGACATCACGTCGTTGTGGCGGTCCACGACGAAGTCCAGGTTCCACCGGTACGCCTGCTGGCACCAGGACGCCTCGAAGGTGGCGCCGTGACAGGGCTCGCCGGTGCCGTTGCCAAAGACGGGGACGGTCCAGGTGGACCCGGTGGTCGGGCTGCTCGCGCTGCCCTCCGGAAGCCGCTCCCGACCGAAGTAGTACAGGGTGCCCTCGGGTGAGGCCAGCCGCCAGTACTCGCCGTCGCGGGCGCCGTTCGGCGCTCCGCCGAGTCGGTCGACCCGCCAGCCGTCGTCCTGCTCAGCCCGCCACAGATCTTTGCCCGCGTCGTAGACCAGCTCACTGGTGAGGCCCGGCAGCACCACCGTGGCGTTGTCCGTCGCCCAGCACAGGTCGCCGCTGGTCGTGGGCCCGCCGTCGTCGCCGCACCGGACGTACGACCGCTCGATGAAGCCGGGCTGGTAGTCGAACCCCTCACCGAGCCAGGACGGCTGGTTGTTGGTGGACGCGACCCGCCCGTCGACCGAACCCGACGAGTAACGCAACGCGATTTCCGGCGTCGGGCCGGGCACGTTCGGCGTGCTCACTGGATAGGACCAGCTGAAGTCGCCGCTCTGCAGGCCTACCTGCCAGGTGGCGGACGGGGCCAGCGAGGTGGGGCGGAAACTGCCGGCGCTGCCTTCGGGGGCGGCGGTCACGGCGTAGAGTCCGTCGCCGACCTCGGCGCGCAGCAGGCCGCTGTCGACCGCGTTGCGGCTCGGCACCGCCGTGCCGGTCCGGCACCCCTTCGCGGCCGGGGTCGTCAAGGCGCAGTCGGGCAGCCGGACCAGCCCGAGGCGGCTGGCGTAGTCACCGCCGTACGCCTGCCGAAAGCCCGAGTAGTCGACCTCGACCGTGGTCTGCCGGGCCACCTTGTCGGTGTGGCCGATCCGCAGCACCATCCCCCGCGCGCCGACCCGGGCGGTGGTGGCGCGGTCGAAGACCTCCACCCGCGCCGTGCCCGGGTCGGTGGCCGCCCCGGCGACCACCGTCGACGCGCCCACCTTCACCGGCAGCGCGCCGGCCCGCACCAACGCCGACGCGTCGGCGCGCGCCAGCCCGCCGACCTCACGCGGCACCGGCACCTCGGCGATGCCGGCTGCAGGCCAGACCACCTCGGGTGCCTTACGCAGGGCGACCTTCGCCTCCGGGTCCGCCCCGCGCGGCTGGGCCAGCACCCGCTGCGCCGGCTTCCCCGACCAACCCTTGCCCTCCGCCGACCCAGCGGCCGGAGCAGCCAGCCCTGGCGGCGCCGAGGCCACCACCGTCGCGACAACCACCGCCACAACCAACAACCAACAATTTCGTACGCGCACCAGGACCTCCCGGGACATCTGGTCGTCATTCGAATAGGAACGCGATGCCGATCAGCTGCAGGCGGCCCCACCGGTTCCGGCGCAGCCGATCCCAGCGAGAATTCCCAGTCCGATTCCCAGCAATGAGATGACGACCGTCTTTATCACGCCCTCGTCCGGTCGAACACGTGGCGGCTCGAACTTGGTCTGGGGTGTTGCCGTCGGCGCAGGTGTCGGCGATGCCTTGGGTTTGGCCGTTCGCGAATTATTGGAGTTTCCGTAATTGCGGGAGCCCGTGTTTTTCTGATGTTCCTTGATCTTTTTCGCTAGGTCGAAGTTCCGGTCTTTCCGCGCCTGCTTGTACATCTCATCCAGCTCCGCAGCATTCTTGCCTTGGAGGAAGGAGTGTTTACCGTCGCGTTTTCCACGTTGGCCCCCGGTGAGACACGCACAAGGGCGACCGTCGTCGGATTTCTCCTTCTTCTTAGCCGTCTTCGGCTTGACCTTGCCGCGCTTGTCGCGATCGTCGAGTTGCTTGTCCTTGGCCAGCAGTCGGTCCCGCGCCGACTTCGGCCCGGCCGCCGGCCGGCGCACGGCCTTGGCCTTGGGCTTCGGCTTGGGCTTGGGCTTCTTGACGTACTTCTTGCCGTTGTAGCGGTGCGTCTTGTTGAACTGGGTGCAGCCCTTACCGGTGCCGCAGTCGGGTCGCAGCCCATCCGGGTCGGAGTAGGTGACCGGGCTGTTGTTCGCGTACGCGTAGCCCTGCATCTGCTGCGGGTCGGACTCGTCGATCACCGGATCGACGGAGAGGAACCGGCCGGTCTCCTGGTCGTACTCGCGGGCGCCGATCCGCACCAGGCCGACCCCGGCGTCCACGGTGCCGCCGACGAAGCCCCGCTGACCGGGCCAGGTGCTCGCCGCGGAGCCACGGCTTCCGCCGTACGGCAGGCTGTAGCGCCGGGTCGGGGTCAGGGTGACCGCGTCCACCGCCACCCCGGCGGTGCCGTTGTGGTCGTCCACCAACCAGCTGAGCCGGTTGTCCGCGGTCCGTACGGCGATCACGTCGCCGTCGTGGCCGTAGTAGCGGGTGCCGAGGGCGCCGCCACCGGCCGCCGGGCGGAACAGCTCGGCGTTGCCCAGGAAGTACGTGGTGCCGGTGGCGTCGCGGCGCAGCACCCGGTTGCCGTCGGCGTCGTACCCGAAGGAGGTTGTCCGGCCGCCCTCGGCGATCGCCGTCAGGTTGCCCTCGGTGTCCCAGGTCAGGGTCTGGTCCTTGCCGGCCACCGCCCGGGTGGTGGTGTTGCCGTCCGGGTCGTAGCCGAAGGTGTCGGTCCGGTTGCCGGCCGGCCCGGTGGTGGTGACCGACCGCAGGGTGTGCGGCTGGGCGGTGCCGGCGGCCGGATAGTCGTACGTCCGGCGGGTGTCGCCGACGGCGTCGTGGCGGACCTCCTCGGTGCGGTTGCCGACCTTGTCGAACCGGTACGACTGCCAGTAGGCGGCCGGCCCGCCGAGGACGGAGAGGCTGGGGTTGGCGGCGCACTCGTCGGTGGCGGTCCACGCCTCGGTGAGCCGGCGCAGGTAGTCGGTGCGGAAGCACTGGGTGTCGCCGACCGCGGCATCGGCGATGGAGGTGACGTTGCCGGCGTCGTCGTAGCGGTAGCTGACGTCGCTGACCATGGTGGCGTCCTCGGTGCCCACGCCGATTGCCTGCGCGGTGCTCAGCCGGCGGCTGCCGGTCTCGTAGCCGAAGGTCCGCAGCAGCACCGCCTCCGGGCCGCCGAGCTGGTACGACTCGACGTCACCCAGCGGGTCGTACGCGGTGTCGTTGACGTAGGTGACGCTGCCGCCGGACGCGGTCCGCGAGGTCATCGTGGCCGGCAGACCGAGGGAGTTGTAGGTGTAGGTGACCGTCTCGCCACCGAGGCTGCCGACGGCCGGCAGGCTGGCGGAGGTGACCGCCCCCGCCGCGTTGTAACTGAACGTGCTGGCGTACCGCTCGGTCTGCCCGGCCGTGGCGGCCGGGACCGTGACGGCGGTTCCGGTCGGCCGACCCGCCGGGTCGTAGCCCAGGGTCTCCGACCGGTACGTGTCGCCGCCCGCGTACCGGGTGGCCGCGGTGGGCAACCCGATACCGCCGGGCAGCGTGTCGTAGGTCCAGTCGGCCAGCTTCGTGCCGTCCGGGGAACCGTCGTACCGGCCGGTGGGGCGGCCGAGCGGGTCGTAGGTGCTGGCGACGGTGTGCCCGCGGGCGTCGGTGGCGCTGGTCAGCTGGTCCTCGTCGTCGAAGCGGGAGGTCGAGGTACCGGTATCCGGGTCCTCGGTGTGGATCCGGCGGCCGCGCAGGTCGTAGGAGTAACGCCAGACGTTGCCGGCCGGGTCGGTGACGGTGGCCAGCTCACCGCCCCTGGTGTACGTGTACCGGGTCTCGTCGTAGGCGCCGGTGGGTGACCCGCCGGTGTACTGCCGCAGGGCGGTGACCCGGTCGTCGGCGTCGACGACCGTCGTCGTGGCGGTGCCGCCGTCGGGCGGGTCCACCGACGTCCAGTTGCCGCCGTACGCGGTGCCGGTGCGCCACTGCTCGACGCCGTGGGACAGGAAGATCTCCACCGTCTCCCGGTCCGCTCCGTCGTAGCCGTACCGGGTCTCGCCGGGCACGCTGCCGGTCGGCCGGAACAGTTCCGGGACCGGGTCGCGACTGGCCTCCCAGTAGTCGTCGTAGGTGCGGTCGACACGGCCGTGGCCGTCGTGGAACGTGTCGGTGATGATCCGGCCGCCGGCGGGGGAAGCCGTCTGGGTCTGCCGGGGACGCAGGAAGCCGTCGTAGAGGGTGTACGCGGATCGGTAACCGCCGCCGGCGTCCCCGGTCAGGGTCTCGGCGCGGGTGGCGCTGGTCCCGTCGGCGCGGACGACGTACTCGAAGCGACTGTTGGGGCTCTGGGTGTCCTTGGCCCGGCCGGGCAGCCACACCTGGCGCAACCGGCCCAGGGCGTCGTACGTCAGGTCGGTCCGTCGCCCGTTGGCATCCACGGTGCTGACCGGGCTACCCAGCAGCGGGTCCAGGGTGCTCGTGGTGGTGTGGCCCAGGGCGTTGGTGGTGCTGACCTGGGTGGTCGGCCCGCCCAGTGCCGGCGTGTACGCGGTCTTGCTGCGGCGGCCCAACGCGTCGACCACGGCGGTGGGCCGGCCGTGCCCGTCGACCTCGGTCGAGCCGGCGGTGACGTAGACCGGGCCGCCGGACCAGGAGCCGGCCTCCTCGCTGCGGGTCTCGTCGCCAGCGGTCGGCGGCGCACCCCAGCCCAACTGGCCGTCGTAGTAGCCGCGTTCGTCGGAGATGAGATCGTCCGGGTACGCCGGGGTGGTGGAGCAGCCCACGGCCACCGTCTCGGTCCGGGACACCGTGTCGGTGATCCACGCCTTCAGGTTGCGGGTGTACCAGGTACGGGTGCAGGTGTCGTCGCCCGGATCGGCCAGGTCGCCCTTGTCCTCGACCCGGGTCATCCCGGCGTAGTCGGGGTCGTAGCCGTAGTTGGTCTCGGTGGTACGGGTCGAGCCGTCACTGAGCGCGGTGAGGATCCGCTCGGTGGTGCCGGTCACCAGGTACGCGGTGAGCGGTTGCATCCCCGTACGCTCCCGGGTGGCCGTGGCCCGTACGCCGGTCAGCGCGGAGACCCTGCGCTGCAACCAGGGACCACCGTCGCCGTCGTACGTGGTGACCACCCGGTTCAAGCCACTCCACTGCGGATCGTCGGGCACACCGTCCACCTGGACGCCCTGGTCCGGCGGACCGGACTTGTTGACGTCGCCGTTCATGCCGCGCATGAAGACGTATTCGGTCAGGGAACGTTGACCACCGGTGGCCCCGGTGCGTACCCGCACGGTGCGGTAACCGCGCCACTGCCCCCAGGTCTTGCGGCCGGTCGGGACCAGTTCGGCGTCGTCGTGGTGCCAGGCGTGCCCGCCGATGTCGTACTCGTAAGAGGTGATCTCCGGCGGGTTGCCACCCACCAGGTCCTCCTCGGTCACCTGGCTGACGGCATACTTGTGGAACCACTCCAGCCGGGTGGCGGACCCGATGCCCCAGTACACCGGGAAACAGCGCCGGTTGTTGTCGTCCTCGGCCGGCAGGCCCCCGGGCCGGCACTGCACCGGCGCGTACGCCACCGAGATCTGGCCACCTGTCTCGGTGTGCACGGCGCTGATCCGGCGTTTGTACAGCGCCTGCACGGTGTCAGCGGTGTCCACCCGGTTCGGCCAGGTCTGCCCGTCGAAGGTGACCGGCGGCAGCGTGGTGGTGCCACCGACGTGACCGGACTGCCGGATCGCGTCCAGCCACAGCGGCGGGCTGGTCTGGTCCTGTGGCCGGGGGTACGACTGGGTGAGCTGCCAGGAGCTGACGTCGCGGTAGGCGCCGGCGGTGTACACCTGCGTGGTGACCCGGTCGAGGCGTTTGGTGGACCAGAACGTGGGGGCGAAGACCTGGCACGTCCCGGTCGACGTGCAGGCCTGGTCGAGTGGGGTGTCCGGCCAGTTCTGCGGCTGGGAGGTGACGCAGCTGCTCCCCGGGATGCAACGGTCGGCCGGGGCGAACACCACGCGGGCGGCGGCCGGCACGGTGAACAGGGTGTCCGCGCGCTGGCCGTACTCGATGCGGTCGAGCTGGCCGCCCCGGACGTAGGGGGTCGGCGCGGTGGCGGTGGCGTTGCGGCCGTAGTGGTTGGTCTCGGGGCGGTAGTAGTAGGACATGGCGTCGCCGTGCGGGTCGACGACGTAGTCGAGGTTCCAGCGGTACGCCTGCTGACACCAGGCGTCAGCGGGGGTGCCCCGGTAGCACCAGGCCCCGGGCTCCTTGCCGAAGACCGGCACCGTCCAGGTCGAGTTCGTCTCGGCCCGGCCGGCGGCCCAACCCGGTAGCCGGTTGAGGCCGAAGTAGTACTGGGTGCCGTCGGGTGCGGTGAGTCGCCAGTGTTCGCCCTTGTCGCCGTCGCGGCTGTCGGTCCTGTCGTCGCCGTCGTCGCCGTTGACGGCGCCGGTCAACCGCTCCACCCGCCAGCCGTCGTCGTCGGCCATCCGCCAGGTGCGGCTGGTGTCGTCCAGGACCAGCTCGCCGGCCGCGCCGGGCAGCGACACGATCGCGTTGTCACTGCCCCAGCAGAGGTCTCCCACCGGCGAGGCGGGCTCGGTCGAGCAGGGCTTGTAGGAGCGCTCGATGAAGCCGGACTGAAGTTCGAAGCCCTCGCCCACCCAGGACGGCTGGTTGTTGTTGGCGGCCACCCGCCCGTCGATAGAACCGGACGAGTAGTTCAAGGCTAGGTCGGGCTCGACGCCGGGGACCTCCGGCGTGTCGATCGGGTACGACCAGGTGAAGTCTCCGGACTGGAGGCCGACCTCCCAGGTGGCTGTCGGTGAGAGCGAGGTGGCCTGGTAGCTGCCGGCGCCGCCGGACGGCCCGGCGGTGAGCGCGTACAAGCCGTCGGGCACCCGGGCCTCGACCCGACCGGTGGCCGGCTGATTGCGACTGGAAACCGCCGTGCCGGTGCGGCAACCGGGGGCGGCCGGCGTGGTGGCCGCGCACTCGGGCATCCGGACCAGCCGCAGCCGGGAGCCGTAGTCACCGCCGTAGGCGGTACGAAAGCCGGAGTAGTCGATGCTCACCTGCGTCCGGGCCGTGTCGTCCCGGCGGGAGAGTCGGATGAGCAGGCCGGTCAACCCGGCCGCTCGGACGGCGTCCTGGCCGAGAAGCTCGACGCGCACCGTGCCGGCCCCGGTGGGCGATCCGACCCACAGAGGTAGCGCACCGGCCCGGGCGAGGGAGATCTCCGGCTCGCTCGACATCGGCCGGACGGCGGCGGCGACGGGTACGTCCACGGCGGCGGCGGACGGCCACTCAGCGCGGGCCGCCTTACGCAGCGCGGCCTGCTCCTCCAGGTCGACAGCACGCGGGCGGGCCGGTGCCGACGTCCCCTTGACCGGCGCGACCGGGTTCTTGGCAGCGGGGGAGCGGGGGCGGCCGGCGGCGGGCCCGGCCTGTGCGGGCGCCGCCCCGGCCAAACTGATGACCAGCGCCAGGACGAGAGCGCCGGCCAGCGAGCCACGACCGGCGCGTATCCAGCCGATCCGACGGGTACCTGGTATGGGCATCCTGTTCCCCCCGCGTGAAGTGGTGACTGCGAACAAGCCGGTTGCCCCGCACGCGCCGGATCGGCCATCCGACTAGGACACTGGGCGTCGGACGTCGCCGTGGGCAACGGATCCGGCGCGTTCGGGACAGTCCCGAACGGGCCCGCACGGCGAGCGTCAGATGACTAGGATCGTTAACCTCGATCGAGTCCGATCGACGCATGGGGGAGTCGAATGTCCGAAGCCGGAACGCAGCCGCCGAACCCCGACGAGGCGACGAACCCGGCCGAGTTCGTGACGGCGCTGCGGGCCCTGCGGGAATGGTCCGGCCTCACGTACCGGGAACTCGCGGCCAAGGCCGACGCCTCAGGGGACGCCCTGCCGTCGAGCACGATCGCGTCGGCTCTGAGCCGTACGACCCTGCCCCGGCAACAGGTGGTGCAGTCCTTTGCGAGAGCCTGCGGACTCGGCGACGCCGCCGCGGCCCGCTGGGTCGCGGTCCGTAACCGGCTTGCCGTCGGGCCGATCTCGAGCGGTTCTCCGGATCCCGTCGAGGAGGCCGAGGTGGCCACGGCGGAACCGGTCGCGCCGCCCGCGCCGGCTGCTCGGCCGCCACGGTCGAGGAGGGCAATCGTGGTGATCGCCGCCCTCGCCGCCGTGATCGGCTCGGGCACGGCGTTGGCCTGGAAGGGCGCCCTCGGCTCAGACGGCTCGAACGGCTCGGGTGGCCGTGCCGTGGAATCCTCCAGGGCTTCCACGCCCGCGACTGCCGCCCTGCCCGATGGCTGGTACCTGATCCAACCCGCGCACGTGCGGGATCGTGACCTGTGCCTGGGCGAGGGGCGGGAGCGTAACGGCCGTACCGACCGGCCGCTGGCGGTGCAACGGGCGTGCGACCGGATCTCCCCGGACACCTTCCTCAAGGCGGTCGGTGTCGGGGTCTACGAGATCGAATGGCACCATCCGAAGGAGGGCGCGGGCTGTCTGACCGTCGACGAGGCGCTGACGGGGGACGGCGCGTTGCTGGCGCCGGACAACTGCACCGGTGCCGCCCACCAGCGGTACCTGTTGGAGGCCACAAACGTGCCGGTGCCCGGCGGCTATCGGCTACGCCCGATCCACAGTGGTCTCTGCGTCGGGGCACTCGGGGGCCCGGCCGATGTGAACCCCGGCGCCGAGGCGATGCAGGCGAACTGCACCGGGGCCCTGGACCAGGAATTTCTGTTCGTCGCGACGAAACAGGCAGGCCGATCGTCCTGAATCACTGCCGTGGTTGCCGAGCGGACGATCAATCGTCCTCATCGAAATCCGTGTCGTCGACGAGGCCGCCCAGGAACGTCTCGAAATCGGGGGCGAGGACAGTGATCTGGTAATCCCACTCCTGGTCGACGTGCACGACTGTCGGCTCGCCCGTGGACCGGTAGTCGAGGGCGATCATGTCGTGGCCCGCTGAGGGGCAGTCGGCGATGTAGATACCAATGTCGGGGTAGCCCCACTCGGCTATCCAGAACGCGCTCCCGAGCTCGCCGCACAGGCTGAAGGGCGCGGTCCGGCCGATCGCCGCCAGGGTGTCCACCGCGACGTAGTTCGCCGACCAGGAGGTTCGGCTGGGCGAGGGGTAGGCGTCACGAGCCAACAATCCGCCGTTGTGTCGCCGGGCCAGGTCGACGTACGCGGCGGGTAGCTTGCGGCCGAGCTGTGCCTCCACCTGCCGTAGAACCTCGTCGGTGAGCGGACTTTCCAGCGGATCGGAGGCGTCGAAGATGATCGTGGGATCGAGCACGCGCTGACGGTAGTCGCTGAACGTCGGTTGCCGGAACGCCCCGGGGCTCCATTGTCTGAACGCTGTTCGTGTTGAGGATTCACTCCTGCCGCGACTGCGCGGACCCGGCGGGTGCGCTGCCCCGACGCTTCCTCGGCTGGCTCAGGTGAGCATCCTGCTGTTAGGTTCGCGAACGTGACGGTGCAGATCACCGCTGGGCGTTTCCACGAGGCTGACGGTGTAGAAGACTGGCGTTGTCTCTACCACCTGGTTTCGGCCTACTTCCGGACTGGCTCGCTGTCGGCGGGGATCGCGTTCGTCGACGAGATCGGCCGGCTCGCCGGCCGCGACGAGCAGGAGCATCTCAACCTGGATCTGCGCCACGCGGGCGTCACCGTGTCGCTGTCGCGGCGTGACATCTCATTGGCGCGACGGATATCGGCCGCTGCGCGGGCGCTGGGCATCCCCGCCGATCCCACGGCGGTGCAGCTCCTCAACATCACCCTCGATGCCCTGGTGAAGTCGGACGTGCTGCCGTTCTGGCAGGCGCTGCTGGGATACCGGCAGATCGGTGACGACTACCTGGCCGATCCGGCGCGACGGGGGCCCGGATTCGGGCTGCAACCCATGGAGACGGCGCGACCGCAACGCAACCGGATGCATGTCGACATCGCCGTCCCGCACGATCAAGCGAAGGACCGCGTCGCCGCCGCCCTGGCCGCCGGCGGGCGCGTCGTCTCCGACGCACACGCGCCGAAGTGGTGGGTGCTGGCCGACCCCGAGGGTAATGAGGCATGCGTCGCGACCTGGGTTGGACGCGAGTAGCGGGCCAGCCAGAGCGCGACCCGCAGATGGGCCCGAAGCTGCTGATCTTTTGGGAACCCGAACGCGGGCTCGTGAACGAACTGCGCAAGGAATTGGGCGAAGAGCGCTCCCTCGCTTTGGCTGCCCGCCGTGGCGATGGTGCTGTTGAGCGGTATTCCTCAGAGGTATGAATATGACTGTGCGGTATACCGCTTACCGCCGCATCCGCCTCCACGCAGGTGGCTGAGGGTCACGCCCGGCCACCGGCCACCGGCCGCGCGCGGCGGCGCGGTCCAGCCCGCAACGGGCGAGATGGGCACGAACTGCCTCTCGCCCCGACTGACCGGGCGTCACACCCGGCTCAGACCGAGCGCCTCGTCCACCCGGTCCAGCACCCCCACGTCGTCGTGGCCGACGCCGCGCAGCAGGTCGATGGCGGTCGCCCGGATCTGTCCGACGATCATGGTGACGGGCAGCGGCGGATCGGACCGCAGCAGGCCCGCGGCGATCCGGACCGCTTCCAGGGCCGCCGCGTCGGCCCGGTGCGCGTGCCGGTCGGCGTCGGCGCCGCTGAGGTCGCTGGCCAGAGCCTCCCCGGCCGACCGTACGGCGGCGGTCAGCGCGCCGATCGCGGCGGCCAGCTCCGGCGGTGTGGCGGTGTGCCGGCGGGTCAGGGTCACGCCGGCCCGCGCCAGCACCCGGATGTTGCGCGCGGCGTAGTCGAGCTGCCGCAGCGTCGCCTCCACGTCGACGAGCTTGCCCAGGTGCCGGCGGCGCAGTCCCAGCCGCAGCGTCTCACCGGTGGCGAGCACGGCGGTCTGTAGCTGGGCGACGCAGTCGTCCACCTGCCGAGCCTGGTCCAGCGCGGCGCGCGCGGCATCCTCGTCGCACTCCCGCAGCGCGGTGTTCACCTCGTCGAGCAGGTCGGCCAGGTCGGTGTAGCTGCGCCGCGCCTGCGCCACGAGCGGGGCCAACGGGTCGCGGGCGGCCATCAGCTGGCTGGCGGCCAACGCGACCGCGCCGCCGATGAGCGCGTCGACGAAGCGGAACGGCATCAGCGTGCCGTGCGGCGCGGCGACCACGACCAGGTACATGGCCGACACGGTGGCCTGCACGACCAGGGCACGGCGGGCTCCGATCAGCACCAGCGTCGTGGTGGTCAGCAGCAGCACCAGCAGGACCGTGCCGGTACCGGGGCCGAGCGCGTACACGAGCAGCTCCGCGACGAGCACGGCGGCGGCCACCGCGAGCAGCATTTCGACGGTCTGCCGTAGCCGTCGCCCGCGGGACTCACCGAGCACGACGAGCGCGGCGGTCGGCGCATAGAACGGGTCCGGGTGACGGATCACCACCGCCGCCACGATCCAGGCGACCACCGCGGCGGCGGTCAGCTCGACCACCGTCATCCCGTCGTCCCGTAACCGCGCTACGGCGTCGCGCCCCCACGTCCGCACCGGTGCTGCCCCTCTCGCCGGCGCACCGGATCCGGCCGCCTATTGATCTTCCGCGAGGACCGGGACTACCCCGCCTGTGAGCTGCTCAATCGTTGGGTGGCGGGCGGCACGCGGGACGAGAGGCCGATGGCAGGTCATCGTGGGCGGCCGCTTCACTGCATGGCGGTGAGCGGAGGATGATCGAATGACACGGGGCAGCGGAAGGTGTACAGCGAGTAGCCGCGCCCGATCTGCACGCCGACGATGTCGGGGGACGCGGTCGGGTCGTCCTCGGACGGGCGCCAGCTGCAATGCATCCCGTTCCAGTCGCCCGAATCCACGGTGAACATCAAGGTCATCGCGGTGCCGCAGGCGACACAGTCCATCGGGTACGGATCGGTCAGAGACCAGTTCGCGAACCCGCCGACCTTCCATCCCGGCGCCAGCGACAGGTCGCTCTGATAACGGGGACGGCTCTCGTCCTCGTCGTCATCCCACTCGTCGAGCCGGTCGCGTAGGTCAGCAGGGAGCAGATCGGCGTACTGGTACTCGTGGACCTGCTCGGGGTGCAGCACGCACGGGATCGGCAGGTACATGTCGCTGATCACCGGCGGCTCGGGAGGTGCTTCGAGCAGGGGGCCGACGGTGGAACTGTCTCGCCAGCGGAGGAAGACGCGAGGGCTGTAGTGCCGGTCCGAGTGGTCGACGGGGCACCACAGCACCTGGAGCAGGTCGGTGTCGTCCGGACCGGCGTAATCCGGGATGTCTCGTCGGTAGAGCTGCGCGACGGGGACCAACGGGATGGGATCCTCGATCAGGCCGTCCAGTTCCAGGGCGTCGGCGGCGTCGAGTTCCGCCCGCTCCTTGACGGTCAAGAAGTCCCCACCCGGCACCGGATCCCGGGCTTCTGCGGTCGCGAGGATCTGCCGCCTGCGGCGCAGGGCAGCCGGGGTCGTAAGGTTCCACGGCTCGTGCGCCCCGGCGTCGTCGCAGACCGGCCACACCTCGTGGGCCGGCCACAGCAGCGGTCCACCGACCGAGCTGTCCCTGACGGTCGGAGCGCCGGGTCGGGGATGCAGGCGGGTGGCCGTGGTGGAATGTTCCCGTAGCTCGGGAAATACCGCGGTGATATCCAGCGGACGCGGAGGCGTGGTGCGGGCCATATCGGTGGATCTTATGACCCGCGTACCGGTCCTGATACCCCGGATCGCTGGCACCAGCCGGCGTCTGCGACGGCGCCCCGGCTGTCGGAGTAGCTGATTCTCCGGCGGTGATTCGGCTCCGACCGGTCAGGCCGTACCCTGGCGGTTGACTCGGCCCTCGTGGGCCGCCTTCGACCGGCCATGGTCGCGCTCGATGCCCGCTGATCCGGTAGCGGTGCGCTCGTGCCGCTGATCAGGCGAGTGCTCGACCGTCGCCCCCTGCCGGCCCCGTGCGCCGTTGCCCGGGTGCCGGCGGCCCCGCGCCGACTCGCCGCCGCTGTCGTGCTTGTTGCGCTGTTGGCTGCCCATGCCAGGTCGGGCACCCGGTGCCTGGGCACTCATGCTTTCGGGCGGGACGGCTCCGGCGCAGTTCCGCAAGATGCTGCCCTGGCCGTGAGGCTGGCCAGGCCAGCTCGGATTGTGCAGGTCAGAGGCCGGTTGGACACAAGCCCGCAGGTCTGCTCCCGGTGCCGTTCCGAATTTGCTCCCTGTTGCGCCCATCCGTCTCGCGATCGGCCTCGAATGCCTCATGACAACAGCAGTGAAGTACAAGCATTTGAGGAGTTCGTATGAAGCGTCGCCTGTTCGCCTCCATTGGCGTGATCGCTGTGCTGGCCCTGTCCGCCTGCGGCGGTACCGACAGCGGGGACAGCGCCAGCGGCGCGCCGAGCATGTCGGCCAGCGCGCCGATGGCATCGGCTTCGCCCTCGACGATGATGTCCGGTCAGTTCGGCTCGGGGTGCGCTGCCGTGCCGACCGATGCGTCCAACCCCGGTAGTTTCGAGGCGATGGCGAAGGTGCCGGTGGCCACGGCCGCGTCCGGCAACCCGCTGCTGTCGACGCTGGTGACGGCCGTGAAGAAGGCCAACCTGGTGGACTCGCTCAACGGCGCGCAGGGCGTCACGGTGTTCGCGCCGACCGACGATGCGTTCGCCAAGATCCCGAAGGCGGACCTGGACAAGGTCTTGGCCGATGACGCCCTGCTGAAGAAGATCCTGACCTACCACGTGGTGACGACCCAGCTGTCGCCGGACACCCTGGCGGGCACCCACAAGACGTTGCAGGGCGGCGACCTCGAGGTGACCGGCAGCGGCTCGTCGTTTACCGTCAACGGCACCTCGATGGTGGTCTGCGGGAACGTCTCGACGGCCAACGCCACCGTCTACATCGTTGACACCGTTCTGATGCCCAAGAGCTGATGGCGGCGACCGACATCGAGCCCCGGCCGGCGACTCGTCGGCCGGGGCCGACCCTCCGCATGACCGCCGTCCGCGGCGCGGTCGTCGGCCTGCTGACCGCCGGAGTGACCCTGGCCGTGGCGCATCTCCTCGCGGCACTGGTTGCCCCGGCCGCCGATCCGGTGCTGGCAGTCGGCGGCGTCGCCATCGACCTGGCACCGCAGGGCGTCAAGGCGTTCGCCATCCGCACCTTCGGCGCGAACGACAAGATCGCGCTCCTCGTCGGCGTCTACGCGCTGCTGGCCCTGGCCGCGGTTCTGCTCGGCGCGGCGGCGCTTCGACGACGACGCTACGGTCTGGCTGGTCTCGCCGTGTTCGCCGCTGTCGGTGTCGCGGCCGTCCTGTCCCGCCCGGGGGCGACACCCCTGGACGTCCTGCCGGTCCTGACGGGCGTCGGCGTCGGATCGGCCGCGATGTTGCTGTTGGCGCGCGCCGGTCGAACGGTAACGGCCATCGCGCCGAGCCGGCCGAGGCTGCTCAACCGCCGTCAGTTCCTGGCCACGACAGCGGGGACCGCGCTGACCGCCGGTGCCACGGCCGCCGTTGGCCAGGCCGTCGGTCGCGGCAGTGCGGTTGGCGCCCGTTCCCGCGCCGCCGTTCGCATTCCGCCGCCGGTACGACCGGCACCGCCGCTACCCGGCGGTGTCTCCGTCGGTGTCGACGGGGTTTCGGCGTTCCTCACCCGCAACCGGGACTTCTACCGTGTCGACACGGCACTCACCGTCCCGCAGGTCGATGTGAAGACCTGGCGGTTGACCCTGGACGGGGCAGTCGACCGTCCTCGTACCTGGAAATTCGAGGATCTTCTCGCCCGTGGCCTCGTCGAGCGTGACATCACCCTGAACTGTGTCTCGAACGAGGTCGGCGGTCCCTACATCGGCACCGCCCGCTGGACGGGGGTTCCCCTTGCACCGCTGCTTCGCGAGGCGGGCCTCCACGCCGGGCAGAACCAGCTTGTCAGCCGCTCGGTGGAGGGCATGACCATCGGCACTCCGCTCGCGGCGATCCTCGACGGGCGCGACGCGCTCCTGGCCGTGGCCATGAACGGTGAACCCCTGCCCCTGGAACACGGTTTCCCTGTCCGCATGCTCGTTCCCGGCCTCTACGGCTACGTGGGGGCCTGCAAGTGGCTCACCTCGATGAAGGTGACCACCTTCGACGCGTTCGACCCCTACTGGGCGCAGCGCGGGTGGGCCGCCGACGCGCCCGTCAAGACCGCATCGCGCATCGACACTCCGAGACCTTTCGCGCAACGTCGCGCCGGGCCTGTCATCATCGCCGGTGTCGCGTGGGCGCAACGGCGTGGAATCGTGGCCGTCGAGATTCAGGTCGACGACGGGCCGTGGCGGCAGGCCCGCCTCGCCGATGGACCATCGCCGGACCTGTGGCGGCAGTGGACCTACCGCTGGGACGCCACCCCGGGCAGCCACACCCTGCGCGTACGGGCCACCGATGCGACAGGTGCGACCCAGACCGACCAACGGGCTGCGCCCTTCCCCGACGGCGCGACCGGCTGGCACAGCACCACCGTCACGATCACCTGACCTGGTGCTTGCCGTGATTCCGGCCAGGAACGAGTACGCGGCGGCAGACTGCACGGCCGCCTGCACAGGAGAGGACATGCCGAGGATGAGCGGCGACCCGGAACACGCGCGGCGGTTACGTTCGGTGCCGCCGGATACCGCGACGCCACCGAGCCCCGACGAGCTGCTGGCGCGGGTGGCACGCGGTGACGAGGCGGCGTTCGCGGCGCTGTACGACACCATGGCCGGCCGCGTCCTCGGGCTGGCCCGCCGCGTCGTGCGCGACCCGGCGCAGGCGGAGGAGGTGACGCAGGAGGTGCTGGTCGAGGTGTGGCGCACCGCCGGCCGATTCGAGGCCGGTCGTGGCTCGGCCTCCGCCTGGGTCCTGACGATGGCGCACCGGCGGGCGGTGGACCGGGTGCGCTCCGAGCAGGCCCACACCGACCGCGCCCAGCGGGTCGCCGCGACCGAGACGCACGTCCCCTACGACGAGGTCGTCGAGGACGTCACCGCCCGGTTGGAGCGCGAACAGGTCCGTCGCTGTCTGGGCCGGCTGACACCGGTCCAGCGGGAGGCGGTGACCCTGGCCTACTACGGCGGCCACACCTACCGTGAGGTCGCCGAAAAGCTGAAGACACCGCTGCCGACGGTGAAGACGCGGATGCGCGACGGACTGATCCGGATGCGTGACTGCCTGGGCATCGACATGGAGGGACGGGCATGAGCGCCGACATCCACACCCTCGCCGGCGCGTACGCCCTGAACGCGGTCGACGACCTCGACAGGGCGGCGTTCGAGCGGCACCTGGCCGACTGCGAGTCGTGCCGACAGGAGGTGACCGAGCTACGGGAGACGGTCGCCCGGCTCGCCGACGACACCGTCGTCGAGGCCCTGCCCCAGGGGTTGCGGGAGCGCACCCTCGTCCAGGCGGCGCGCACCCCGCAGGTGCGCTCCGCAGCCGCCGGGGACAGCGCCACACGGCAGGCAGGCAGGTGGCGACGCCTTACGATGGCCGCCGCGGTGGCCGTCCTCGTGGCCGGCGGCGCGAGCGCGGCCACCTGGGCCGTGACCAACGATCGGGTCAGCGACGAGCGGGCCAGCAGCGAGCAGGCGCGGCAGATCGCCGCCGTCCTGGACGCCCCGGACGCCCGGGTGTTCGAGCGGTCTCTCCAGCCCGGTGGCGCCGCGACCGTGGTGGTCTCCCGCAGCCGGGACCGCGGGGTGGTGCTGCTGCGCGACCTGCCCGAGCCCGGCCCCGGGCGGATCTACGAGCTGTGGCTCATCCGTGGCAGCGAGCCCCGCAAGGTGGGACGGCTGGCAGAGGGAGTCAGGGAGTCGACCACGGTCATCGGCCCGGTTGCCGAGGCGGGAACGTTCGGCGTCTCCAACGAACCGGTGGGCGGTTCCGTCGCCCCCACGCGAATCGTGGGCACGGTCGCGCTGAGCTGAGCACCGGCGCCAGGAGAGATCGCTGCTCCGCCGTACCGCCACGGGCGCGAGGCGTCAGCGGAAAGCGTCGATGTTGCGCTTCGCCCAGGCGGCGAAGGGGCGTGGGGATCGGCCCAGGATCTCGGCGATGTCCGGGCTGATCCGCTGTTCGGCTTCGGTGGGCGTGCCGAGGATCGCCAGCGTGCCCTCGACCACCGGTGGCGGCATGAAGCGCAGCATCTGCTCACGGGCTTCGTTCGGCGTCTGGTCCACGAAGCCGATCGGCTCGCCGAGCGCGGCGGCGAGGTCGGCGACCCGTTCGCGAGGCGTGCTCAGAGCCGGGCCGGTCAGTTCGTAGGTGCGGCCGACGTGCGAGCTGTCGAGCAGGGCTGCGGCCGCCACTTCGGCGATGTCGGCCGGGTCGACCAAGGGTAGACCGACGTCGCCGAACGGCGCGGCCACCATCCGCGTACTCCGCACCGGTTCCGCCCAGGCGAATGCGTTGGAGGCGAAGCCGCCAGGGCGCAGTATCGTCCAGCCGAGGTCGGATCGGCCGATCAGGTCCTCAATGGCGTGCAGGGGTGCGTGTGACGGCGAGTCGGGCCGTGTGACGACCGCCTGCGAGGACTGCAGCACGATGCGCTTCACGCCACCGGCCGCGGCGACCCGCAGGATCTCGCGCATGTCGAGATGGGCTCCGGCGCCCTCGACGAGGAGGTACAGCGCGTCGGCGCCGGCGAGCGCCGGGCTCAGACTTTCCGGCCGTTCCAGGTCCGCGTGATGGTGACGGACCCCGTCTGGCAGGGCGATCGGGCGTCGTCCCCGGGATACCGCCGTCACCCCACCGCCCGAGGCCGCGAGGATTGACGTGAGCGTACTGCCGACGTTTCCGGTGGCTCCAACCACGACAAACATGTCTGTGTCTCCAGTTCGACCGCGTCGTTCGCGCGGTTGCCGGAAACGCTAGTAGCGCCGATATAGTAGGTACCTAGAGGATAGTAATGGATATGTGACGGAGGGCACATGCAGCGCTCGACGGATCCCGAGTTGGCATGTCCGGTCGCGCCGGTCGTGGACATCGTGTTCAGCCGGTGGACCACGCCAATCCTGTGGGCTTTGCACGAATACGGTCGGCAGCGCTTCGTGGAGTTGGAGCGCCGACTGACGAGCATCACGCCCAAAGTGCTCACGCAGCGGCTCCGCCAACTCGAACGCGACGGACTCGTGACGCGCACCTACCACGCCGAGGTGCCGCCGCGAGTCGAGTACCAGATCACCGAGTTGGGCGCCAGTCTCGGCCCGATCTTCGCCCACCTGGCCACGTGGGCCGACGCCAGCCTCCCAGAGGTGGAACGCGCGCGGGATGCCTACGACGCCGGGCGATGAGGACCATCCACAACGCGGAAGCAGAACCTCACCGTGATGGGCGGGCCGACGAGCTGGCGCGGTCAGCTTGTCGAAGATGCGCTGCGGGTCACCGGATCTCGTTGCCGGGGTGGTCGCTGTCGTACGCCTGACGGGCTTCGGCGATGACGTCGCGGTGTGCCAGCGACCAGTCGGCGAGGGCCTTGACGAGATGGGTGAGGCTGGTGCCGGTTTCGGTGAGGCGGTAGTCGACCTGGGCGGGCACGCTCGGGTAAACGGTCCGAAGGACGAGGCCGTCTCGTTCCAGGCGGCGCACCGTGAGGGTCAGCATGCGCTGGGAGATCCCATGGATGGCGCGCTGGAGTTGGCGGAAGCGTCGCGGCCCGGCGGCGAGTTCGACGATCACGAGTACGGACCACTTGTCGCCCACCCGGTCAAGAACGTCTCGGATGCCGCAGTCCGGGTGTTCCGGCTGTCCGCACGGTTCGAGCTCGGCGGCTTCCGCGGTTACCTCGGTGTGCGCTGGTGACACGAGACTGCCTCCTTGTGGCCCGCCGGGCGTGGGTCCAGGCTGCCCGGTAGTTACTGAAGAGAACCACGGCAGGAGACCGAGCCGCAATGATCATGGTTACCGGCGCCAACGGGCAGCTCGCCTCGCGCACCCTCGCAGAGCTGGCCCAGCGAGGGACACCCGCCCTGGCGGCAAGTCGCACTCCCACTGGCGCACAGCGCCACCTCGACTTCGACGATCCCGCGACCCTCGACCTCACCGGGGTTTCGACCCTGGTCCTGATCTCGGCCGGGTACGCCGAGGACGACACAGTCATCGCGCGTCACCGAGCCCTCCTCGACGCCGCCCGGCGCGACGGAGTGGCGCACGTGACGTACACCAGCCTGACCAGCGCCGGGGACCATCTCGGGTTCGCGCTGGCCCACCGGGCTACCGAGCACCTGATCACGACCAGCGGGCTCGCCTGGACGATCCTGCGGAACGGGCTGTACGCCGAACTCTTCGGCGCCCTGCTCACGTGGACGCCCGACGGCCTGGAGTCGGCGTTCGGGACCGGCGCGCTCGCCGCGGTGGCGCGGGCCGACCTGGCCGCTGCCGCAGCCGTCGTCGCCAGCGAGCCCAGCGCCCACGCCGGAAAGGTGTACGACCTGGTCGGAACCCCGATCACCGCCGGCGACATCGCCGATCGTCTCGGCGTCGCGCACCGCACGATCGATCTTGGCGAGTACCGCGCCCGCCTGCTCGGCAACGCCATCCTGCTGCCGTACCAGCCGCCGATGCTCGCCTCGATCGCCAGCAGTGTCCGCCACGGGTTTCTCCACCACACCGGTCCTGACCTCGGGCGCCTGCTGGATCGACCGCTCACGGATCCCCTCGCCGCCGCCGCCGATGTCACAGCCGCCGCGCGTTGACAGAACCTGCTCCGCCCGGTCCTGAGGCTCGACAGCTGCCAGGACGGCGGCGATCAGGTCCCGACCGTAGAAGCTCAGTGCTCCGCCGCTCGCGGGCGAGGGGTCCGGGGCGACGCTGCGCCCCGGACCCCTGCGGCCTGCTAACGGAGTGGGACTCTCAGGTCATCCGCAGCGTTGACCGTTGAGGGTGAAGGCGGTCGGGGCCGGGTTGGTGCCGCTCCACGTCCCGTTGAAGCCGATGCTCGTGGACGCGCCGACGGCGAGTTTGCCGTTCCAGCTCATGCTGTCCGCGGTGACGCTGGTGCCGTTCTGTTTCCAGGTGGCCGACCAGCCCTGGCTGACCTTCTGGCCGGCGGTGGGGAAGTCGAAGCCGAGTTTCCACCCCTCGATCGCGGTGGTCCCGGTGTTCTTGATCGTCACGGTCGCGGTGAAGCCGCCCGGCCAACTGTTCGCGGTGTAGCCGACCGCGCAACGGGCGGCGGGCGCGGTGGGCGCGGTCCGCACGGTCAGGCCGGGCGAGGCCGCCGAGACGTTCCCCGCCGCGTCGCGGGCGGTCACCACGAAGGTGTACGGGGTGTCCGGCGTCAGCCCGGTCACGGTGTACGTGGTGCCGGTGGCGCTGCCGACCTTCACCGTGCCGGTGGTGTCGACCCGGTGCACGTCGTAGCCGGTGACGGCGGTGTCGTCGGTGGACGGCGTCCAGGCCAGCGCGATGCTGTCGCTGGTGACCGTGCCGGCGGTCGGCCTGCCCGGGGCGGTCGGCGCCTGGGTGTCGCCGGGCGCGGTGGCGCGCGGCAGCACCAGGTGGGTGATCGAGTTGGCCGGGAAGGTGGTCGTGAGGCCACCGGCGGTCACCGGCTGGTCGGCCTCCCGGACGACGCCGGCCAGGTTGGCCCCGCTGTACCGGTAGACCTGGGCGGTGCTCGCGGAGACGCCGGTGAGGGCGACCGGGCTGGTCAGGTCGTCGCCGGTCTTGTTGACGACGACCACGGTGAGCGCCTTGTCCGCGCTGCGCTCGGCGGCGTACACGGCCAGTTTGCCCTGGTCGGCGCTGGTCGCCTGGACGGAGGTGTCACCGAACGCACCGCCGGAGCCGTCGTAGTTGCGGTAGATGCGGAAGGCGTTGGCCACCGGCTGGTCGGTCGTCGGTGCGGTCCAGAGGGTCGCCAGGTCGAGCCCTTCGCGGCCGAAGATGCCGAGGACGTCGGCCTGGGCGAGAGCGCCGTTGAGCGACCCGTAGCCGCCCCAGTTGTATTCGGTCATCGCGATCTTCGTGCCCGGGTAGTGCTGGTCGACCAGCTCGCGCAGGCGCGGGATGTACCGGACCGGCTGGTTGATCCAGCTCTCGTCCACGTAGGTCGGGTCCCAGAGTTGGCGGGTCGAGCGCAGTCGCAGCGCCTGGGTGTTGGCGTCGCCGGCCGCGTCGCCGAGCACGCCGGACTGCTGCGGGTAGAGGTGGACGTCGAAGTAGTCGAGGATGCGGGTGCCGTGCTGCTGCTCGTACTCGCGCATCCGGTCGAGGTACCACGGGCCGAGGTCCTGCCCGCCGTGCGCGGCCTTGTCCGGCGGGTTCGACCAGCAGCCGGTGCGCGAGCAGGTGTCCTGGTCGAGGCCCGAGTAAATGATCGAG
This sequence comes from Micromonospora sp. NPDC049662, assembly GCF_040675055.1. Taxonomy (NCBI): domain Bacteria; kingdom Bacillati; phylum Actinomycetota; class Actinomycetes; order Micromonosporales; family Micromonosporaceae; genus Micromonospora; species Micromonospora sp. NPDC049662. The sequence goes on along the minus strand of NZ_JBFAOC010000024.1, from coordinate 55,805 downwards.
TTCAGGCCCCAGCCGACGGGACCGAGCGTCTTCGCGCCGGGGTCGGCGGCCTTGATCGCGGCGGCGTACTCGTAGGTGCGGTCGCGTAGCTCGTCGTAGCCCAGCCCGGTCGGGCGGACGTCGCGGTGGGTGGAGTGCCACAGATCCGGCTCGTTGTCCAGGTTGTAGAACTGGACCCCTCCGTCGGCGGCGGCCCCGAACTGCTCCTTGAGGTGGTTGACGAAGTCGGTGGCGTACTCCGGGCCGACGGCGGTGCTGGTGTCCTCCGGATCGTTGCCGGTGATCAGTGACCCGTCCGGCTTCTTGCCGTTGCCGCAGTCCGGTGCCCAGGGATCGGTGGACTCCTGCGGGCCGTACTTGGCGACGCTGAAGCCACAGGCCCGCGTCCGGTCCTTGGCGATCCAGCCGAGCATCGGCATCGTCATGACCGTGGCGGCCCCGGTGGCCTTGTTCTGCCGCACGAACCGGTCGCTCTCCGAGCCCTTCGGGAGGTCCCCGGGACTCGGGTTGTCGTTGGGGATGTTCTCGAAGTACCAGTCCGCCGCGCGGTTGGTGGTGTCGGCGCGGAAGTTGTAACGGGTGGTGGCGTTGCCGCCGTAGCGGTGCACCGGCAGCCGCAGGTCGCGGGCGAGGGCCTCGTCCGCGAAGTTCATCCCGTAGATGTACGGGCTGATCTGGTGCCGGGCGGCGGTGGTGTCCACGGCCAGTGCCGGGCCGGCCGCGGCCAGGGCGGGCGCGGGCAGGGCCAGACCGCCGAGGGCCGCGGCGAGCACGACCGGAAGTAGAGCTGTGTGGGGACGCACGAGCATTCCTTTCGAATAGGAGCCCGTCGATGGGAGCGCTGCCACAGCGTTGCTCGTTCGCGCCTCCGAGTCAATTCGACGGCCGGGAGCGCCTTCGACGCCGAAGGGCTCCCGGCTGGGCTGGTGCTACTGCTCGCCGCCCACCAGGCTGGGCGAGTCACCCTCGCCCGACACCCTCGCGCTCACGAGCGAGGTGAGCACCGACAGCACCGCGGCGCCGGACGCGATGCCACCCGCTGCCGCCCAGTCCGCCTGCCACGCGTTGAACACCACGTCGGCCCCCCAGTAGAGGAGCAGACCCTGCGCGGCGCTCTTCACCGCCCGCTCGGCGGTGGCCTTCCAGAACTTCGTGGTGAACATGTCCGTACCTCCAGAGCCAGGTCCGTGGAATGGTCCATGAGCCAAGAATGCCTGGTCAGGAGGGGTGGATGCTCGTCGCGTTTCAGCTGTTGCCGGCGGCGGGGCTCGGTCAGAGCTCGCCACCGCCGGCGGGCGCCACCGGGACGGCCGCAACGGCCAGCTTGGCCCGGGGCCGGTCGGCGTCCGGATGGCGCAGCTCGTCGAAGATCGTCAGCGCCTCCCGCCATGCCCGGCGCGCGGCGTCGAGGTCACCGGCGGCCCGCAGACTGTCACCCAGGTTGTCCAGCACCTCCGCCTCGTCGTACCGGTCGCCGAGTTCGCGGTGCAGTGCCAGCGCCCGCCGGTAGCAGTCCGCGGCCTCGTCGTGGTCGCCGAGGCCGTGCCGGACGTACCCGAGGCTGTCCCAGGTCAGTGCCGCGCCGTGCCGGTCGCCGGTCTCCTCGTGCAGCCGCAGGGCCGCCTGGCAGCACTGCAACGCCGGCCCCGGCTCGCCGAGCCGGGCGTGCATCCAGCCCAGATTGTTGAGCGCCTTGGCCTGCCCGACCCGGTAGTCGGCGGCCCGGTAGAGGTCGAGGGCCAGCCGGGTCTCGTCCAGGGCCGACCGCAGCCGACCCTGCCGGGCGAGCACCCAGCTCACCCCGAGGTGCGTGTGCGCCCGTCCGGTGTCGTCGCCCAGCTCGCGGTACAGCTCCAGGTCGCGTCGGTAGTGCCGGTGCGCCGCCTCGTGATCGCCCGACCAGGTGCAGGCGATGGCGAGGCCGCGGTGCGCCAGGGCCTGACCGGCCAGGTCACCCCGACGCCGCGCCGCCGCCAGCGCGGTCCGCTGGGCGGCGGCGAGCTCCGGCCAGTGCCCGCTGCGATCGAGGTACGTGGTGAGGGCCGCCGCCAGCGTCCACGCGTGCCGGTCCAGGCCGGCGGCTGCCGCCTGTTCCACACACGCCAACAGGACGTGGTGCTCGGCGGCGAACCACGCCGACGCCCACCCGTGCTCCGGGCGGTCGCCCACGGTCACCCCCGTCGCCGGCGGCGGCAGCGCGGCCGGTCGCGCCAACCGGTACGGGTCGAGCAGGTGGTCCGCCGCGTGCGAGGCGTGCAGGTAGTGGTCGAACAGGCGGCGTCGGGCGGCCTCCCGCTCGACCGAGGGGTCGGTGTCGTGGCACAGCTCAGCGGCGTACGCGCGCAGCAGGTCGTGCATCGCGTACCGGCCGGCGGTGCGCTCGGTGAGCAGATTCGCGCGGGTGAGGTCGGCCAGCAGCGGACCGACCCGAGCCGGCGGCAGACCGGCGAGGCTGGCCACCGCCGTCCGTCCGGCGTCGGGGCCGGGGTGCAGCCCGAGCAGTCGGAACAACCGGGCCGAGTCGGCGTCCAGGGCCCGGTACGACCAGGAGAAGACCGCCCGCACGTCGGTCATCGGATCGCCGGTGGCCAGTGGGCTGAGCCGGTCCGGGCCGCTGTCCCGCAGTTCGGTCGCGAGCACCGCCAGCGGCACGTCCGGTTGCCCGACCGCGCGGGCCGCGACGACGGCCAGGGCCAACGGCAGGCCGGCGCAGCATCGGACGATCTCGTCCAACGCCGTCTCTTCCCGCCGGGCCCGGCCGCGACCGAGCCGAGCGAACAGCAGCTCCCGCGCCTCGGCCGGTGCGAGCAGGTCCAGCATCACCGGGTGGGCTCCGGCGTTGACCACCAGGCCGGTGAGCCGGTTACGGCTGGTCACCACGACCAGGCTGCCCGGGGATCCCGGCAACAGGGGCCGTACCTGCTCGTCGTCGCGGGCATTGTCGAGCAGCACCAGGACCCGGCGGTGGGCGAGCAGCGTCCGGAACAGGGCGGCCTGCCCGGCCAGGTCGGTGGGTACGCGCTGAGGCGGCACGTGCAGCGCCTCCAGGAAGCCGCGCAGCGCCTCGCCCGCTGACACGGCCCGACCGTCGAGGTCGAACCCGCGCAGGTTGACGTAGAGCTGCCCATCCGGGTAGCGGTGCGCGACCTGGTGGGCCCAGCGCACCGCGAGGGTGGTCTTGCCGACCCCGGCCGTGCCGGCGATCGCGGAGATGACCACCGCCCGGCCGAGATCGTCCTGGCCGCCGTCCCGGGCGGCCCGCGCCGCGTCGGCGGGCAGCAGTGCGTCCAGTTGGCGCAGCGCCGTGGCGCGGCCGGTGAACCAGGCGGGGTCGCCGGGGAGCTGCGCCGGAGTCGGACCGGCGGGCCCCGCGGGTGCGGGCTCGGCCGTCGTCTGCCCCCGCAGCACCCGCAGGTGGGCCTCGCGCAGCTCGGGGCCGGGATCGACGCCCAACTCGTCGACGAGACGGCGGCGGGTCTCGGCGTAGAGCCGCAGCGCGGCGGCCTGTTGGCCACAGCCGGCAAGGGCGAGCAGGTAACCGGCCACCAGCGGCTCCCGGAGCGGATGCTCGACCACCAGCGGGCGCAGGGTGTGCGCGGTGGCGGCGTACCGGCCGAGGCCGAGTTCCACGGCGGCGAGCCGCTCGTACGCGAGCAGCCGCTGCTCGTCCAGTCCGGCGGCGGCGGCGTCGACGAAGGCGCCGGCCGCGCCGGCCAGCGCCGGTCCCTGCCACAGCGCCAGGCCGTCCCGCAGCAGCCGCGCCGCCTCGGCCCGCCGACCGGCTGTCTCCTCGACGCGGGCCCGCTCGACCGCCACGCTGAACTCGGTGAGGTCCAGCTCGGTCCCGCCTACGGTGAGCCGGTAGCCGCCGCCCTGCGTCGCCAGCAGGTCGCCCGCGCCCGCCTCGCGCAGGGCCGCCCGGATCCGGGAGACGCAGACCTGCACCTGCGTCCGTGCGCTGGCCGGCGGGTCATCGGCCCAGAGCGCCGACACGACCTGCCCGAGAGGTACCAACCGGTCCGCGTTGAGGAGCAGCAGCGCGAGCACCGCGCGTTGCTGGGGGCGGTCGATGGGGAGGACGCGCCCGCCGGCGGTCACCTGGACGGGGCCGAGGACTGACCACCGCATGGCTTTCCTCGTCAGTCGTGATGGGACGACCACAGTCTATGGACGGCGGGACCCGTGCGGCCGGCGCCAAGCGGTCGGATAGCGGACGCCAAGCGGCCTCGCCCAGGCTCTCCTCAGCCGCCGGATCCGCAGGTCCGGGGGGAGGCGGGCCGGCTCGTCCGGCCATTGTGGACAAGGGGAGCGACATGCGGGTAACCAGGGGACGGGGCGTGCTGACGGCAGTTGTGTCGACGGCTGCCGTGGTGGCGGGCATGGCCTGGGCGGCACCGGCCTGGGCGGTGCCGGCCGGGTTGGAGACGGTCACCCATTCGGCGGCCGAGAGCAGCGCGGACAAGTCGGCGCTCGCGTCCTGCCCGGCCGGCAAGGTGGTCACCGGGGGTGGCGGCTTCCTGATCGCCGGCTCGTCGGCCGCCGGGCGGGTCGGGCTGGACCGGTTGGAGCCGCTGGCGAACGGCACCGGGTTCTTCGTGACCATGCGGGAGGCAGGCCCGGCCAACTTCGCCGGCGACTGGGCGTTGCAGGCCGTCGCCCAGTGCGCCACGAGGCCGGCCGGATACCAGGTGGTGGCCACGACCGGAGCGGTCGGAACGGAGTACGTCACCGCGAGCTGCGGGACGAAGAAGGTCATCGGCATGGGTGGGCGGGTCAACAGCGGCCTGGGTGACGTGGTGCTCGACCAGGTCGTGCCGTCGTTCGACCTGACCTCGGTGACCGTCCGGGCGGTCGCGGTGCAGGGCACCTCGCCGGCCGGCTGGAGCGCCACCTCGATCGCCGTCTGCGCCAACGCGCCCGCCGGGCTGGAGCGGGTCGCGTTGACCGGGACGAGCTCGAGCAATTCGTCGGACAACGCCGTCAAGTCGTGCCCGGCCGGCAAGGGCCTCTACAGCGCGGGCGCCGACATCAACGCCGGCAACGGCCAGGTGTTGCTGACCGCGATCAACATCACCGGGGGGAACACCGTTCGGGCACGGGCGGACGAGGACGCCGACGGCTTCGCCGGCTCGTGGAGCCTCAACGGGTACGCCATCTGCGGGAGCTGATTCGCCGACCGGGGCCGCCACTGGCGGCCCCGGTCGCCGGTCCGCGTGGGCAATATGATCCTCATCAGGTGACGACCAGGGGAGCGGAGCTCATGAGGTTTCTTCTCACGTCCGGGGGCATCAGTAACCCGAGCATCTCCGACGCGCTCGTCGACCTGCTGGGCAAGCCGATCGCCGAGTCCACGGCCCTGTTCATCCCGACCGGCGTTCACCCCTTCCCCGGTGGCGCCGAGAAAGCGTGGAAGGCGGTCCACGGCCACGCGTCGATCCCGCTGACCCAACTGGGTTGGAAGTCCCTGGGGATGTTGGAACTCACGGCGCTGCCGACCATTCGGCAGGAGAACTGGATCCCGGCGGTCCGAGAGGCCGACGCCCTCCTCGTCTGGGGCGGCGACGTGCTGTACCTGACCTACTGGCTGCGCCAGTCGGGCCTGGCCGACCTCCTGCCGTCGTTGAGTGACACGGTCTATGTGGGGGTCAGCGCCGGGAGCATCGCGGTCACCCCGTACAACTGCGACGCCGAGTTCGACAGTCAGTTCGTTCCGGACGGCAGCGACATGGCGCAGGGCGCCGACCGGGCGCTGGGCCTGGTGGACTTCACGCTGTACCCCCACCTCGATCATCCGGACATGCCGGACACCACACTGTCCAGCATCGAGAAGTGGGCAGCCGGCATTCCGGTCCCGACCTACGCCATCGACGACAACACCGCCATCAGGGTGGTCGACGGGGCCGTCGACGTCATCTCCGAAGGCCACTGGAGACTGCTCAACGGCGGCGCCAGGTCGTGACGATTCGGCCGCGCAGACCGGCCGATCACCGCGCCCGGGACGGGAGGCGGACGATGCTCAGGATGCCGGTGGGTCGGCGCTGATGCGCGCGAGGGTGCGTCGGCCGATCAGGCTCATCGTCGGGTTGGTCCGGTGGTAGTACCAGACCAGTCCCATCGCCTGCTGGAAGGCCCACGCCCTACCGCGCTCCCACTCGAGATCGTCGCAGTCGAGTCGCTTCCGGAACGCCTGGCGTGGCTCCCGATCCAGCAGGTGCCAGGCGCCGACGAGGTCGAGGGCAGGATCGGCCGGGCCCAGCCCACCCACGTCGAGAACCCCGGCCAGCCGCCCGTCGGAGACAAGGACGTTTCCGGGTATGAGATCGCCGTGGTTCATCGTGTCCGGGGCCTCGTCCCGCGGCAGTTCCCTCATCACCTCCCAGAACCGGCGGAGCGGCGGAACGTCCAGCAACGTTTCGCTGTGCCGGAGGCAGTCCTTCAGGTAGTCGTCGTGTGCGGGTAGCTCGCCACCGCGACCCTGGCCGGTGAACGTGCGGCCGCCTGTGTCGATGGCTCGCACGCCGTCGACGAACTCGGCGAGATCGTGCGCGAACGCGACCGAGTCGCCGGGGTCGTCATCGGTGGCAACAACTCCGGGTATCCACGTCTGGACCGACCAGGGAAGCGGGTAGCCGGCACCCGGTTCACCGATGTCGACCGGCTCCGGAGTGGGAAATCGCGTACGCCCCAACAGCTCTCGGGCCGCTTCCGCCTCGCGTTCCAGCCAGGCCTGTGCCACGTCGACCTCCTGAGGCTGGAGGGGGAATCGGGCCGTCAACCGCTCCCCGACACGGACGATGGCATTGACCGTCCCCTGCGAGGCGACGCGCTGGAGAGCCAGGCCCCGCCACTCGGGGAACTGCGTGTCCACCAACTGCTGCACCACGTCGAGTGAGACCGTGAGCTGGCCCTCGTGCATCGGCACATCGGGCGACAGGGGAGCGGCTGGCACGACAATCATCCTTCGTCAGGTTATCGAGGCGGCTGAGCCTAGCGGCGGGCGGCGCAGTTGCGGCGCTCTCGGCGTATCGATGGCCATTTGCGGCGTCCGGTCACACTGCCGGTATGCGGCGGGGACATTGGGAGAGCGCCCTGGTGGTGGCCCTCTGCGTCCTGCTCTCGGTGGCCGTCGGCGGTTGGCTGGGCTGGCGGAGTACGACGGTCGATCCGCCTGCGCCTCCCGCGGTCTGCCCGCTCATCCGGTCGGAGGTGCTCGATCGTCTCGTTCCCGGGCACGGTACCCCTGAGGCGGCCGAGCAGAACGAGTCGGCCATGCGCTCGAACTACTGCTGGGTCAAGAGCATGTCCGGGACCCAGGCCCCACGTACCTCGTTGTGGGTGTCACTCGGACGGTACGGCCGATACGAAGGCCGCGGTCCGCGTTGCCTGGACCGTGGTGGACTGCAGCCGGCCTCGAACAGAAGGAATCGACCGTTCGCGCTCGGAGACCGTGCCCTCTACTACCTCTCGGGTGACAGCGAGACCGGTCGGCGTATCCACTTCTCGGTGTGTCTCGGCACCCACGGGGTGCTCGTCGACTACGAGGCCGCCGGCGTCACCGATCCGGTGGTGGTCGAGTCAGCCGCCACCGTTGCCCAGGAGGTGCTGTCGTGGCTTTGATCGGGCCTCCGATCTGGGTATTCCGGCGCAAGAACCTGCAGCCGCCCCCGCGCGCCGACCATCGGGTGTCACCGTGGCGGTGGCTGCTTGTTGCTGGGGCGGTGGCGCTCGTGATTGCCGTCGGCGTCCTCGCCTGGCGGGTGAGCCGGCTGGCGGCGCCCACACTCGTCAACTGGCAGATCACCGTCGTCGACGAGACGGGCGACGCTCCGCCGCTACCGGACCTGCCGGCAGATCCGATCGCGCGCTGATCCGGGGAAGCTCTGATGGCCATTTCCGCGCACCTGGCCCGGCTGCGGGCCGTGATCGGCCCCGAGCTGATCCAGTTGCCGTCGGTGTCGGTCCTCGTCGTCGACGAGCACGGGCGGCTCCTGCTGGTGCGCCACACCGGAAGTCCGGACAGGTGGGGTGTGCCGGGCGGTGCGGTCGAGATCGGCGAATCACCGGCCCAGGCGGCCGTGCGCGAGGTCGGTGAGGAGATCGGCGTCCAGATCGGCCGGCTGCGGTTGCTGGACGTGCTGGGCGGTACGGACTACGAGGTCACCTACTCAAACGGTGACCAGGTCGCGTACGTCACCGCCGTCTACGAGGCGGTGATCGTCGACGGGACGCCCGCCCCGGACCAGGAGGAGATCTGCGAACTGGACTGGTTCACCCCGGCGCGGCTACGGAGTGTCGGCCTCAACCGGTTCACCCGGGCGCTGCTGGGGGCAACCGGCCACCTCGCGAGCTGACGGCGGTCGGTCTGCCCTAGGTGTGCTGTCCAGGGAGGTTGGTCGAGGTTGTGTGACGACACGATCTGATGTCGTAGGTAGGTGAAGGCCTCCGGTTGTGGAGTGGAGCTGTCTAGGAACCGCTCCGGCAACCAGGAGGCCTTCATGCTCCACCGTAATGCTGCTCTGACCCCACGCGCACGTCTGCGTCTGGCGCGTTTGGTCGTGGACGAGGGCTGGCCGGTCGCCCAGGCGGCACGGCGTTATGACGTCTCCTGGCGCACCGCGAAACGCTGGGCAGATCGCTACCGCGAGCAGGGCGCTGACGGTATGCAGGACCGCTCGTCACGCCCGCACCACAGCCCGACCCGCACACCGCAGCCCTTGGTCCGCAAGGTCGTGCACCTGCGCTTCAAGCAGCGCCTGGGCCCGGTCCAGATCGGCGGGCGCCTGACCATGCCGGCCTCGACCGTGCACGCCGTGCTGGTGCGCTGTCGCCTCAATCGACTCAGTCATATCGACCGGGTCACCGGTGAACCCGTGCGCCGCTACGAACACCCGCATCCAGGCGCGATGCTGCATGTCGACGTCACCAAGTACGGCAACATCCCCGACGGTGGCGGCTGGCGCTACGTCGGCCGGTTCCAGGGCCGCCGCCACCGCAACGCCACCGCCGTGCGTACCGGAAACCGCGGCAAGAACTGGGCACCGAAAGTCGGAACGGCGTTCGTGCACACCGTCATCGACGACCATTCCCGCGTCGCCTACGCCGAGATCCGCGACGACGAGAAGGGCGCCACCGCCGTCGACGTGCTCCGCAACGCCGTCGCCTGGTTCACCGCACGTGGCGTCACCATCGAGCGGGTGCTGTCGGACAACGGCTCAGCCTACAAATCCTTCGCCTGGCGCGACGCCTGCCACGAGATGGGCATCACCATGAAGAAGACCCGCCCCTACCGACCCCAGACCAACGGCAAGGTCGAGCGTTTCCACCGCACCCTGACCGACGGCTGGGCCCTAGCCCGCTTCTACAACTCCGAGCAAGCCCGCAGGAAGGCCTTACCGGCCTTCCTGCATCACTACAATCACCACCGACCCCACACCGCCACCGGCGGCCTACCACCCATCACCAGGTTGACCAACCTCCCTGGACAGCACACCTAGGGCGTGTGTCAAAGCCCATGGCCGGCCTGCGGCGGGCCCAGCCGACGGCCGGCGGCGTTGGAGATGGGCCCGGATACAACACCGGTATCCGAGCCCATCTCCGCCTTGCCGGACCGCCGCCTGGACTCCGCCTCGGCTCGACCCAGGACTTTGACACACGCCCTATCGGGACAACGGATCGGCCGTTTCGTCGCTACGGTCACCAGGGTGACCAGTTCTGAGCCGCAGGTGGTCGGCGTCGTGCACCAGGCTTCCGAATCGACGGTACGGCTGCGTCCGGTGACCGAGGACGACTTGGAGATGTTGCGCCGGTTCGCGGTCGAACCCGGGCTGATCGGCCTCGACTGGGCTGGTTTTCGGGACGCCGCCGCGCCGGCCCGTCGCTTCGCCGAGGACGGCTATCTCGGCGAGCGGATCGGTGGCCTGGTCGTGCAGGTCGAGCCGGCGACCGACTCGCGGGCGGGTTACCTCAGCTACCTCCAGCGCCAGTACGGAGGTCGGGCGCCCTACTGGGAGATCGGCATCGTGCTGCTGCCCGAGTGGCGCGGTCAGGGCATCGGCTGGCGGGCCCAGGCGCTGCTCTGCGACTACCTGTTCAGCCACACGCCGGCGCAGCGCATCCAGGCCAGCACCCACGCCGAGAACGTCGCCGAGCAGCGGTCGCTGGAGAAGGCCGGCTTCCAGTTGGAGGGGGTCGTACGGGCCTGCGAGTTCCGGGCCGGCGCCTGGCGGGACGCGTGGCTCTACAGCCGGTTGCGCGACGACCCGTCACCCCTGTGACCCTCGCCTACGGCTATCGGGCGTGATCCCGAAATCCGCTTGTGGGCGGCTGCTGTCCCTGCCTAGCCTGCTGGCTGTGGCCCCCCTTCGTCTTCTGATCCCGCGGGTGGACCGGTGAGCGGCCGGCTTCGGGAGATCGCCCGGCAGACCGTCGCGATCGTCGAGTCGGGACGCTACCGCAATGACCACGGCGTCGAGGTCGTCGTCGGTGAGGCGGTACGCGCCGCGGTCGTCGGGACTCGTCATCACCTCCCCGACGAGGTGTTCGAGGCGCGGGACGCGGCACCCGCCGCCGCGACGGTGGAGGTGACGCACGAGTCGACGTTGCAGGCGGCGTACCGGCTCGGGCCCGGCGCGGCATGCCTGGTGTTCGCGTCGGCGAAGAACCCGGGTGGCGGGTTCCTGGGCGGGGCGCAGGCGCAGGAGGAGAGCATCGCCCGCTCGTCGGCGCTCTACCCGTGTCTGCGTGCCGTGCCGGAGTTCTACGCGTTCCACCGTGCTGAGCAGGATCTGCGCTACAGCGACCGGGTCATCTACTCCCCGCTGGTGCCGGTGTTCCGGGACGACAGGGGAAACCTGCTCGAGCAGCCGTACCCGACGTCGTTCCTGACCGCCGCGGCGCCGAACCTCGGCGCGATCGTGCGCAACCAGCCGGCGCACGCGGCGGACGTGCCGGCCGTGCTGGCCCGGCGTGCGCGGCGGGTGTTGGAGGTCGCCGTCGCGCACGGACATCGCTCGATCGTGTTGGGCGCCTGGGGGTGCGGGGTGTTCCGCAACGAACCCGCTGCGGTGGCCGGCGCGTTCGCCGACGCTCTGCACGTGGTCGATCGGTTCGATCGCGTGGTGTTCGCCATCCACGACGGCCTGCCGGGCACCCCCGTGTACCACGCGTTCAGGAAACGCCTGGCGGGATCTGTCGAGGATTCGCCAACGTCGGGTTAGGTGGGTGCAGACCGCGATCACCGGGAGGCTACGTGTCGGGCCGTTTCGTTTACTGGATGAACGTCTCTCTCGATCTCAGGATCGAGCATGCCCCCGGCGAGGAGGGCGCCGGGAACTGGCTGCGCATCGGCGAGCCGCTGCACCGGGAGTTCAACACCAGGGCCCGCGCGCTGACGTCGATGGTCCAGGGGCGCACGATCTACGAGACGATGGAGGGGTTCTGGCCGGCCGCGCGCACGGACGAGAAACTGCCCGACTTCATGCGTGAGTACGGCGAGATCTGGACGACGAAGCCCAAGGTGCTGGTGTCCCGCACCCGCACCGAGGCCGGGTACAACACCCGGACCCTCGGCTCGGGCGGCGACGCCGTCGAGCTGCTCGCCAGGTACCGGGAGGAGCAGGACGGCGACATCGGTGTCGGCGGCGCGACGGTCGCCACCCAGCTGCTCCGCGCGGGGTTGCTGGACGAGCTTCTGATCTTCACACACCCCGTCGTCCTCGGTGGGGGTCGGCCACTCTTCGACGAGTTGGAGCGATCGGTGCAGCTGGACCTGATCGAGCAGGATTCCTTCGCCGAGGGCGTCACGCTGCACAGGTACGCCGTCCGCTACGCCGAGGACGCGTGATCGGGCCGCCGTGCGCCGTCCTCGACCGCGTGCACCCGATCGGTTCGGGCGACGAAGGCGGGACGGTGGGCGTTGGTGAGCCAGCGCAGCGCCCACTCGACCGGCCCGTAGCGGAACCGCCGCAGCCAGAGTGCGCTTGCCGCCAACTGGGCCGCGAACACCGCGAGGACGAAGGCGAAGAGGGCCAGGGGTGAGAACGTCCCGGCGAGGCCGAAGCCGATGCCGGTGAAGGCGATCAGGCCGACCGCCGACTGGGCGAGGTAGTTGGTGAGGGCCATCCGGCCGGCCGGGGCGAGCGCCGCCCGGACCACCGACGTACGCGGGTTGTGCATGATCCGTAGCAGCGTCGCCACATAGGCGGCGGCCAGCAGCGGCGCGGTCGAAACGCTGGCCGCGACGCCGAGAGTGTTGCCGTTGCCGCCGCTGGCCGCGTAGACGGCCGCCCCGAGCAGTCCGATCGGAAAACCGATCCACTGGGTCCGGCGCAGCACCGGCTCGTTGCCCCAGGCCCGGTTCAGCCATTGCCGGCGTCCGGCGACCATGCCGAGCAGGAACAGGGCCAGGGCGGTCGGGCCCTGCAGGGTGACCGCCTGGAGCACCAGCAGGGGCAGGCCGGCGAGGTGCTCGCCGATGTTCGCCGTCCAACCGCCGAGCAGTGCCTGGGTTGCCTCCTCGCCGTTGGCCAGCGCCTCGGCCTCGCCGGGCAGGAACGCCGAGCGGTCCACGAGGAGCGCGCTGGCGACGAGGCTGATCAGCACGAGTGTGTAGAGCGCCGCCGCGATCCGAAGCGCCGTACGGTCGGCCACCTTGCGCAGCAGGAGCAGCGCGAGGCACGCCACCGCGTACGTGGTGAGGATGTCGCCGCCGTACAGGAACACGGTGTGCAGAGCGCCGAGGACGAAGAGGCCACCGATCCGGCGGAGCATGCGTGCTGGGAACGCCGCGCCGGCCCTGCTCGCCGCGGTCAGCTGGAGGGTGAAGCTGTATCCGAAGAGGAACGAGAACAGCACGTAGAACTTCATGTCGACGAAGACCGACGAGAACGTGCGGACGGCGTCGTCGAGGCCCGAGGCGAAGTCGGGATCCGTCACCAGGTTCCCCGGATAGCCGGAGGCCATGAAGGTGACGTTGACAGCGAATATGCCGAGGAGGGCGAACCCTCGGATCGCGTCGACGTCGTGCAGACGTCCGCCCGGTACCCGCGTGGTCATCACGATCTCCATCTCTGTATGAGCTACAGCGTATGAGATACAGAGTCCACGAGATCTAGAGTGCAGGCAAGACCCCCGGGTGAAGAGCGAGGAGAATCGGACGTGGCGCAACGGAGGCTTCCGGCAGTGGTGGCCCGGATGTGGGGTCGTGAGACCAGCTCCCGGCACGGCCCCCGGCCCAGCCTCGAACTGGGCGGCATCGTCGACGCCGCGATCCGGATCGCCGACCGTGAGGGTCTGGCCGGGGTGACGATGGGCAGCGTCGCGACCCAACTCGGGGTGGCGGCCATGTCCCTGTACCGCTACGTCGGCAGCAAGGACGAGCTGCTGGTCATGATGGCTGACGCCGCGGCGCCCGAGCCGCCCGCGCTCGATGGACGCGCCTGGCGCGACTACCTGTTCGACTGGACGCGCGCCAACCGCGACTTCCTGCTCGCCCGACCGTGGCTGCTGGCGCTCGACCAGCGCACCCCGCCCACCGGGCCCCGGTTGCTGCGCTGGCTGGACCGCGCGCTCGCCGCGCTCGCCGGCACCGGGCTCGCCTACGGTGCACGGATCAACATCGCCACCGTTCTCAGTGGTTACGCTACCCAGCAGGCGGCCCTGGCCCACGCGCTGAGCGCCGGTCCGGCCGCCACCGACGACTCGATCGCCGGGCTGGCCGAGTACGGCGAGATCCTCGGGCAGGTACTCGACGCGGACGGCTACCCGGAGCTGACCTCGGCCATTGGCGCGAGTGCACTGGGCGGCACCGAGGAGTGGATCGACGACGCCGACTTCACCTTCGGGCTCGGCCTGCTCCTGGACGGCATCGAAGCGCTCGTCGGCCGCAGTGTCCGCGACTAGTGCCTGTTTCACCAGAACTCGGACGACACCCGGCGGCGTTGCGGACGCGCGGCCGGACCCTGTCGGGACCGGCAGAACCGCCGCATCGGCGGCGGAGACGAGAGCCGCCGGCGAGCCGCCGCCATTACGTCGCTTCGGTTACGCCGTCAGCCCCTCGGCGACCACCGCGCCCAGGCGAGGTCGGTGACGTAGGCATGTTGCGGCGCGTCTGGCCGTCACGAATGCGAGCGGTGAGAGGCGACCCAGTCGGCGAACCCCGCGCGTACGTCGTCCAGACCGATCGGCGCTGTCATGCCCCACCGCGGCCGGGCCGCGTTGAGCTTGCCGGCCATCGACCGGATCATGTCCTCCTCCGGATACGGGTACGGACCGCCCGCGACGAACAGTTGCGCGTACCGGATGGTGTCGACGATGGAAGACTTGATCCGCTCGTGGCCGAGGTACCCGTCGAGGTCCGGCTCCCATCGGGCCAGGTACTCGGCTGGCATGGCAGCCTGCCAATGGTCGAGCAACACCGTCTCCTCGGCCGGCAGGTACGTCATCTTGTGGAGGTGAACTGCGAGGTCGTAGACCGGATCACCCCACAGGGCCAGCTCCCAGTCCAGGAACACGCTGGTGCCGTCGTCGACAATGATGTTCTTGCGGTGCACGTCGGCGTGGACGCAGACGAACGGCCGAGAGGTGAGCGTGGGCCACATGCGGTCGAGCGCTGTCAGCGGATCATCCGGAATGCCGAACCTGTCGAACAGTGGCCGGTACTCGTCGACGAAGGTGTCGTAGATCCACTGGGTGATTCCGGCGAGACGGCGGCCGAAGCCGGCACTGTCGCCGTCGGCCGGCCAGTCGGCGGGGATCGGCGGCAGCTTGTCCCTGGGGACGTCGGCCAGCTGCCGAAGCAGCCTCGCCACGTCATCCGGGACGTGCGGCGGGCAGGCGGTGCCGCGCGGTGCGATGTCGTTGAGCACGTCCCCGGGGATGAACTGGTGGATCTGGAACGCCGGATCCTTGTTGAGGAACAGCAGCCGGGGTGCCTGAATAACGTACGGCGCGATGGCCGGCAGCAGATCCTCCTCGCGCCACAGCCGCAGGTCCATCACGTCTGCGCCGTGAATGGGGATCCGGACGATGACCGGCCCCGACTCGACCTCGACGCGGATGTTGTGGTTGTAGTAGCCGGCGGCAGCATCCACCTGGGACCGGGCCCGGTCGTAGGTCTCCGTCCACGTCATGGCTGATCCTCCAGGAGCGCCGTTACCAGTTGCCTGCCACGTTCCTCTAACGCGACGAGGGAGTCCAGCGCATCGATCTGGTCGCGGGCCACCGCAACGGCATCGCTAACCTGCTGGTCGCGTTCGCTGAGGGCATCGAGGAACTGCCCAGCCAACACGATCAGGTTCGGGTAGACCTCCGCCTCGACCAGTTCGGCGACGGCCCACCGCGCGGCGTCCACAGCGTCGGCGCGGCGGCCCCGCCTGACGTTGAGGAAGGCCCGGAACAGCTCCGCCCGAGCCCGCCCGGAGCGGTAACCCGCCTTGTCCAACGCGTCGGCGGCGGCCCGGAACGAGCCGCCCGACTCGTCGTACCGACCGAGCCGAAGCTGCGCGATGGCCAGCGCCGTGAACGCCTTGCCGATCTCGTGCTGGGCACCCATGGTGCGCTGCACCTCGATCGCCACCATCGCGGCTGGTACCGCGTCCGCCGGGTTGGTCCACGCCAGCAACTCGGCGCGGTTGGTCTCGAGGTTCGCCAGCCCCACCACCGTGTCCGCCCGTCGGTACAACTCGTAGGCCTGATTCCACTGTTGCTCCGAGGCCGGGAAGTCGAGGGCGAACCGGTGCCCGAGGTGCAGCAGCCGGGCTACGTCCCCGCGCAGCACCGCGTCGTCCTCGGAGCAACCGGCGAGGATCTGCTCGGACATGGCGAACGCGGCCCGGAATCGGCCCTGCCACATCTCGATGTCCGCGAGACAGACACCCGCTCGATGCCGTACCGGTCCCGGGTGGTTCTCCCAGACCTCGGCGAACAACCGACGGGCCGCCCCGGTGGCACCGCCGATCCGGCGTCCGTGGGCGGCGGCGAGCACCAGCCGGGCACCCACCACCTCGTTCACCGGCCAATCGAGCGTCGACGTGAGCGTCGTGGCGGCCGGCGCGTCACCCAGCAGGACGGCCGACTCAGCCTCCATGCATCGCAGCGTGGCGGCCAGTTCGGTCGCGTCACCGCCTTCACCAACGAACTCCTGGAGGTCGCGCCGCACCCCGTCCACCGCCTGCTTACCGCCACAGTTCAGCGCCTGGTCGGCGTACTCCAGCAGTCCTGCGCCGTCGACGTCCCCGGCGTGTAGCGCCGAGTAGGCGGTCTCCCGGATGGCCCTGGCCCTGGTCGCCACCCCGTCCTCGGTGCGTGCCGCCTGTCCGGACCGGTCCGCCCAGATGTCGCGCAGGATCCGGTGTACGTCGCGGGCTGTGGCCGGCGATATGTGCGTGCTCAGGGCGGACCGCATGAGTTGGTGCAGCCGATGACCATGCTGACCGGCCGGGTAGACGAACGAGTACGCCGTAAGTGACTCCCAGGCCGGCCGGTGCCGAGGCAGGTCGAACGCGTCAGCGAGCGCCTGGAAGATCTCGAAGTCGAAGATCCGGGGGATGCTTAGCAGTTCCAGGGTGCGAATCTCCTGGCCGCCCACGTGTTGCAGGAAGCGCTGGAGGATCTCCTCGGGGGAGACGGCGCGTCCTGGATCGCCGGCAGCGGTCCAGGTGTCGATCGCCAGATGCAGATAGAACGGAAGGCCGGCACTCGCCCGGGCGATGGCGTCTCGATCCGCCGCATCGGCGATGCCGCTCTCGGTCAGCAGCTCCAGCCGGGCATTCATCGGCAGCCCATCCACCTGGCATTGACGGGTCACGGTGGCCCAGCTCGGATCGTACGCGTGCCAGCGCAGCGGCTCGCGGCTGGCGACCACGACAAGGCCCCGGTCGAGCTGCGCCACAAGGTCACGCAGCCAGACGTCGAGCATCGACGCGCGGCCGGCCCGGATCGAGGCCGACACCAGTGCCTCGTACGCGTCGACGAAGATGACGTACGGCCGGTCGGCGCTTGACTCCCGCAGATCCTCGGCGAACAGGAAGGTGACGGCGTCGACCAGGTCGACGTTGGAGAGGTCGTCGAGCGACCGCAAAGTGTCGTCGATCCGGATCTGACGTCGACGGCGAGCGCCTGTCGTTGCCCGCTCCGCCAACTTCACGAGGCCGACAGCCGTGCCGAACACCGGAATCCCTGACACGTCGTCGAGGATCTGGGTGAGGGCCTCGCTCTCCTCGACGAACGGCAACTCCTTGGCCGTGAGCCGCAGATGTGGGTGCAGCCGCTGCCAGTACACGGCGTAGCCGATGTCGAAACGGTCGAACCGCACCCCCTGCCGGCCCAGCTCCACCCTCAGCACGGCCAGGGCGTCCTCCTGCTGACGCATGGCGGGCACCTGAAGATCGAGAGTGGCCGTGCGGCGACCCTCACCGGCCCGGTCGCGCAACTCGCGCAGTAACCTTGACTTGCCGATGCCGCCCACCCCGACGACATTGAGCACCCGAACGCTCGCGCCGACCTTCGCCAACTCCTCGGCATATGCCTCCAGGATGGACTCCCGGTTGACGAACCGTCGGCGCAGCGCGGCCACTCGGCGAAACCTCGGCTCCAGGGGCATCCCGCAGTCCCTTCGGGGTCATGCGCTACGTGGTCGCGTGATGACCGATGCGCCGTGACTCTACCGGCAGGGGGCAACACGCTCAGCGATCCGCTGACCGCCGCAGCTCAGCGTTGAGTTGCGAATCCGACCAACGCTTTGATGCGCGTTGGTCTGGTCCAACCGCGCCTCCGTCGGCCGTGCCCGCGACCGGGATTCCTCTCATCGGGGCCGGCGAACCTGCGGTCCGCACGACCAATGGCCGCTGGCGAAACGTCGGCATTCGCGCGTGGTGAACGACGGGTATCCCTAACGACGGTTCAGCGCCGATCATTGCCCGGTATCGATGTGAGTCATTCTCACCTCCGGGTGGCGCGCCCGGCACGGAGGGCGAGACGTCGGCACCGGAAGCCGGGCGCACCGAAGGCCCGACTCCGCGTCCCCGGAGGATCGCCATGCCCCGTCCCGCACTCCGCACCCGGCTCGCGGCGTTCACCGCCGCCACCCTCACCGCGAGCGTCCTGACGGTGACCCCGCCGTCACCGGCGCTGGCCGCCACCACGTTCGCCGCCAACGACTACTGCCTCGGCCAGTGCTCCGACATCCTGCCCCCCGGACAGAACGGCAACGCCACGCTCGTCGCCATCCTGGCGCACCAGGCGCTCGGCACCCGCCCCGCGCACTCCAGCGACCAGCTCGACGAGTACGCGAACCTCGTCTACAACTACGCCGGGCTGACCGACGAGCAGATCGCCCAGTTCTACAACGACGCCTCGTTCGGCGTGCCGGCCGCACAGGTCGAGAGCACCGTCTCGCCGCGCGGGGACGTGACCATCGTGCGGGACAAGGCCACCGGCGTCCCGCACGTCACCGGCACCACCCGCGGCGGCACGATGTTCGGCGCCGGCTACGCCGGAGCGCAGGATCGGCTCTGGGTGATGGACCTGCTGCGGCACGTCGGCCGCGGGAACGTCAGCTCGTTCGCCGGCGGCGCGCCCGGCAACCGGGAGCTGGAGCAGAGCGTCTGGGCCAACTCCCCGTACACCGAGGCGGACCTCCAGGCCCAGGTGGACGCGCTGCGCACCAAGGGCGCCCGGGGCCAGCAGCTCTACACCGACGTGGTGGACTACATCGCCGGCATCAACGCCTACATCGACAAGTCGATCGCCGACGACAACTACCCGGGTGAGTACGTGCTCGCCGGCGCGGGCAAGCCGAGGCACTTCACCATGACCGACCTGATCGCCACCGCCGGCGTGATCGGTGGCCTGTTCGGCGGGGGTGGCGGCAGTGAGATCCAGTCCGCCCTGGTCCGGGTGGCCGCCCGCGCCAAGTACGGCGCGACCGAGGGCGACCGGATCTGGGCGGCGTTCCGGTCGCAGAACGACCCGGAGACCGTGCTCACCCTGCACGACGGGCAGAGTTTCCCGTACGGGGGGACGCCTCCGGGCGCGACCAGCGCGGTGCTCCCCGACGCCGGGACCGTGGTCGCCGAGCCGCTCGCCCACGACGCCAGCGGCGGGGCCGCCTCCCGCACCGGCGCGAGCGCCGCTACCAAGGAGCTGATCGGCGGGCTGGCGAACCTGCGCGCGCACGGCATGTCCAACGCTGTCGTGGTCTCCGGACGGCACACCACCACCGGTAATCCGGTCGCCGTGTTCGGTCCGCAGACCGGCTACTTCGCACCGCAGCTGCTCATGCTTCAGGAGTTGCAGGGGCCGGGCATCAGCGCGCGAGGGGCCGCGTTCGCCGGGTTGAACCTCTACGTGCTGCTCGGTCGCGGCCAGGACTACGCGTGGAGCGCCACCTCGGCCTCGCAGGACCTCACCGACACGTACGCGGTGCCGCTGTGCACCACCGACGGCACCGCGCCGACGCTGCGGTCCAACCGCTACCTCTACCACGGGCAGTGTCTCGCGATGGAGGCGTTGGAGCAGCGCAACTCCTGGTCGCCCACGCTGGCGGACTCCACCCCCGCGGGCTCGTACACGTTGCGCGCGCTGCGCACCAAGTACGGGTTGGTCTCCTACCGGGGACTGGTGGACGGGCAACCGACCGCGTTCACCAAGCTGCGCTCCACCTACCGGCACGAGGCCGACTCGGCGATCGGTTTCCAGGCCTTCAACGACCCGGCGGCGATGGGCAGCGCGGCGGCCTTCCAGGGCTCCGCCGCCAGCGTCGGGTACGCGTTCAACTGGTTCTACGTCAACTCGACCGAGGCGGCGTACTTCAACTCCGGCTCGAACCCGGTCCGGTCGTCCGGCACCGACCCGAACCTCCCGTCGAAGGCCGAGCCGGCGTACGAGTGGGCCGGCTGGAATCCCGACACCAACGACGCCACGTACGCGCCGGCGTCGGCCCACCCGCAGTCGGTCAACCAGGACTACTACGTGAGTTGGAACAACAAGCAGGCGCGGGACTTCGGGGCGGCCGACGGCAACTTCAGCTTCGGCTCCGTACACCGGGGTCAGTTGCTCGACGGCCCGGTGCGGACGGCGATCTCCCAGCGCAAGCTCGGCCGCGCCGACGTCGTCAAGATCATGGCGGACGCGGCGGTGACCGACCTGCGCGGCCAGCAGGTCCTCGGCGAGCTGTTGCGGGTGCTGGACAGCACGCCGGTCACCGACCCGGCGCTGGTCGACGCGGTGGGCAAGCTGCGCGCCTGGCAGCAGGCGGGCACCCGCCGGGTCGAGACAGCCCCCGGCTCCAAGGTCTACCAGCACGCCGACGCGATCCGGATCTTCGACGCCTGGTGGCCGCTGCTGGCCTCGGCCGAGTTCCGGCCCGGCCTCGGTCCGGACCTCTACGCCGCGCTGGTCGACGCCATCGAGGTCAACGAGGCGCCGTCGGGCGGCCAGAACGGTGGGCGTGACGGCACCGCGAGCTGGGCGTCGCAAGGTCAGGCGCACAAGGGCTCGTCGTTCCAGCACGGCTGGTGGGGCTACGTCGACAAGGACCTGCGTACCGTGCTCGGCGACCCCGTCGCCGGCGGGCCGGGTCGCTCGTACTGCGGCAACGGCAACCTCGGCGCGTGCCGACAGTCCCTGTTAGACGCGCTCGGCCAGGCCGCCGCGCTGCCGGCCACCACGGTCTATCCCGGCGACAAGTCCTGCGGCGCCGGTGATCAGTGGTGCGCGGACTCGATCGCACACTCCGGGCTCGGCGGCATCACCCACCCGGTGATCGCCTGGCAGAACCGTCCCACCTACCAGCAGGTCGTCTCGTTCCCCGCCCGCCGGGGTGACGACGTCACCAACCTGGCCCAGGGCCGCCCGGCGACCGCGTCGAGCACCCAGTTCCTCACCAGCTACACCCCGGACAAGGCGGTCGACGGCAGCCTGAGCAGCCGGTGGGCCAGCAGCTACAACGACAACCAGTGGCTCCGCGTCGACCTCGGCGCGGCCCGCACCGTCAGCCGGGCGGTGCTGCGCTGGGAGTCGGCCTACGGCACCTCGTATCGGATCGAGGTCTCCGGCGATGGCAGCTCCTGGACGCCGGTGTTCGCCACCACCGCCGGCAACGGCGGCGTCGACAACGCCACCTTCGCTCCGGTCACGGCCCGCTACGTGCGGGTGTACGGCGTCAAGCGGGCCACCTCGTACGGATTCTCGCTGCACGAATTCGAGCTGTACGGACGGTGACCCGACCGGGAGGGGCCGGCGAACCGTTCGCCGGCCCCTTCCGCCCTGAGCGCGGTGCCCGGGTGACCGATGGCGGTCTCGTACGCAATCATCGGCCGACCCTGGTGGCGACGGGCGACGGTCCCGTTCGCCGGGCGAGGAGCGGTGCTCTGGGTGACACCCGCGGTGTGCGGGCACCGTTCGGCCGGAGGTACGCGGACAATGGAGCGATGAAGCGAGAGACTCGGCTGAAGCGGTTGACCGGAACGCGCATCGACGGCGCGGTGGCGACGGGCGCGGTGGCCACCGGCGCGCGGGCGGCGGGGGCGGCGTCGCTCGGCGCCCTGGCGCTGGGGGCGCTGGCTGTCGGAGCAGTGGCCGTCGGGGCGCTGGTCATCGGTCGGCTGGCTGTCCGCCGCGCGGTCGTGCGGGAGCTGCGCGTCGGCCGGTTGGAGATCGGCGAGCTGGTGGTGCACAGCCGACCCGCTGCCGAGCAGTAGCCCGCCGCGGCGGTGCGCGGGAGGAGCCTCGGGCGCGTGCTCCCGTCCGCACCGGCACGCCCGATCCGCCCGGCACGTCATGGCCTCGCGGCCTGGCCCAGTGCCGCTTCGACGATTCGGATCGCCTCGGCGGCATCGATGCCGACGCGGGCGATGACGGCCGCGTAGTCGCGGGCGGCGCGGCGGGCCTGTTCGAGGGACCGCTCACCGCCGGCCGACACGTACGAGCCGGCCCGTCCGTGGGTTTCGATGAGCCCGGCGTCCTCCAGCTCCCGGTAGGCCCGTCCGACGGTGTTCACGGCGAGACCAAGGTCGGCCGCGAGCCGGCGGATCGTCGGCAGTCTGGTGCCGACGGCGAGCGTGCGGCCCTGGATCTGCCTTGCGAGTTGGGCCCGGAGCTGCTCGTACGGCGGCGTCGGTGAGGCCGCGTCGATGACGATCATCGCAGCGCCATGGCACGCCGCGCCGTCGTCCCGACGTCCGTGGTCCGGCCCTCGATCAGGCCGAGCGCGCAGACGCCCGCCAGCACGAGCGCCAGTGAGACGGCGTTCCACCAGCCGAGCGAATCCCCGTACAGGAAGATGGCCGGCAGCGACCACACGAGGCTCGGGGTGACGAGGTGGCGGGCGTCCTCGACCCGCATGATGACGTCGGCGGTGAGCGACCCCTCGTCCTCGGCCACGGCCGGGGTCGTCAGGATCTGGCGTAGCTGCATGACGATGCCAGCCCCGACGCCGGTGAGGCCGATCAGCACGACGGCCGCTCCGTACCGCAGGCCGGGGTCCGGCACGGGCAGCACGCTCACGGCGAGGAGCGCCGCGCCGCTGAACGTGGCGACCGCGAAGGCGGCGTGCGGCCGACCGAGCACCACCGGCCAGCCGAGCTCGACCGGATGGGCCACCCGACGGGACAGTCGCGCGCCGGCCGTCCGGTCGACCCGCCGTACCCACCAGCCGAGCAGCCACTGCCCCGTCAGCAGTACGACCACCAGCGCCGCGAGCACCAGCAGCGGTGGCCAGGAGAACGTGTCGTCGTCGAGTCGGCCCAGCACGTGCGTCAGCGCGGCGCCGATCAGGAACGCGGCCAACAGGACGCTGTCGACGAGCTTCGCGTGCCGCCGTACCGCCAGTCGCGTCGCGAGCAGCGGCGTCGGCCCGACGTCGGTCAGGCCGTGGCGGCTGAGCCACCGTCCGGCTTCCGCATGATCCGCTTCGCGCATGACATCCACCCCGATACGTCGCAAGCCTTGTCTCAACAAGATGAGACATAACCTGCACCAATGTCAACCCCCGTCGCGCATCGCGCCGCCTGGCCCGGCGGCCGTCCGGGCGTTGACGGTGACCGGCTGCCGGAGGATGGTCCGCTGCTTGTCGGGGGCGGTCCTGCGGAAGTCGCTGAGGTAGATCTCGTGGTGCCGACCCGCCATGCGAAGCCCTTCACGGGGGATGAACCCGTGGTGCAGTTGCCTGAGCACGGCCGCCTCGTCGTCGAAGGAACCGACGTGCAGTGTCTGGACGCACCGCCCCTCTCGTAGCGTCTGAAGGCGGACGTCGTCGAGTCGCGTCGGTCGGCGCTTCGCGCCGGCCTGCTCGACAGCGGTGGCGAAGCGGGACTGGTCGATCCAGCCGGGGACCATGAGCATCAGCGTCCAGCTCCACCGTGACTTGTCCCGTGCCGTGGTGAACGACTCCATGTCCTCGGCCCACCACAGACCTTCGAGCGGCGGGACGACGTAGTCGCGCCCGAGGTCCCGCTTGCTGGCGAACTTCAGTCGGTACGCCACCGGGTAGAGCGCCGCGATCGCGTCGGCCAGAGCGGGTGAGGTGTTGGGGTCGCCGTGACCGTCGGTCATCAGGTACCGCATGTCGGGCACGTCGATGATCCGGAAGCGGCCTCGTTGCGCTCGGTAAGCGTCAAGGGACTTCTTGAAATCGACTTTGCCGTTGGTCTCCTCGGTCATCCGGTCATTCTGCAGGGATTCGAGAGCGGGATGTAACTCTCCGGAAGTGCCTGACCACGTGGAGAAAGTGCGACCCACCTCACCACTGGCGACCGAAATTGGTGCCGGAAAAGCGAGACCAAAATGGTCCGTCGGCCCGTCTTTAGGGTGACGGATGGTCACGGCCGGCGGTCGGCCAAGGAGGGGTAAGGGACGTGGGGGACCTACGTGGGCGCTTCAGGGACGAACTGGCCCGACACGTCGCCCCGCCGCTCGGTGACCTGGTTGAGCAGTCGGTGGTGCAGGGTCGACGACTACGCCGCCGGCGTCGGCTGGCGCAGTTCGGCGCGGGCGGATCCGCGTTGGCGATGCTGCTCGTGATCGGCCTGGCGGCCGGGCCGCTCACCGGCGGCGCCGACCAGGTGGGTCAGTCCGAGACGTGGGGCGTCGGTTCGCCGGGTGGGCCGGTCGACAGCCCGACGCCGTCCCGGGCGCAGACTTCCGACAGCGCCCCGGGTGGCGGGTCCGTGGCGGGCGCAGCCGAGGCCCCGGGAGTGGCCACGTCGGCGGCTCCCACCACCACGGTGATCGACAACGTGCGGATCGGCGCGGGGCCGGACGGTCCACTGCTGACGACCACACCGCAGGGCGCCCTGGAGTTGTTGATGCGGCTCCTACCCAAGGGCGAGACCAGCGGTCAGGCGAGCTTGGGAAGCAGCGGGGCGGGCCCCGGCATGCCGTACGTCCAGACCTTCCTGGATCGGGGCGACGGACCCGGCATGGTGCGGCTCTCCGTCTACCAGGACGACCTCGGCGGCGATCCGGTCCCGGGGACGGTGGAGCTGACCGAGGTGCCCGGCAACTGCGTGCAGGACAAGATGATCACGGTGTATCACCGGGACGGCCTGCAGATCGACGTGCTGCTCTCCACCTGTCTGGCCTGGGATGGCAAGGGGAGTTCGCCCGCGCCCGCCGTTCTGTCCGTGGATGAGGCAATCGCGATCGCCGCCAATCCGAGCTGGGGGACGAGAATTCCGGCCGAGTACGTCCGGAGCGGCGCCAAGAGGTTCCCCACCCTGGCCAGGTCGAATGGCTGACGAAGACTTCGTGGAATTCGCGCAGGCGGCCGTGGGCCGCCTGCGCGACGCCGCGTTCCTGATGTGCCGCGACTGGCATCTCGCCCAGGACCTCACCCAGACCGCGCTGGCGAGGATGTACGCCAACTGGGGGCGGGTCCGACGGGCCGACGACCTCTACGCGTACGCCCGCAAGGTACTGCTGCGCTGCGTGATCGATCAGCAGCGGCGTCGCTCCAGCACCGAGTTGGCGATGTCGACGCCGCCCGACCAGGGCGAGGAGCATCCGGCTGAGCTGCGCATGACGTTGCTCGACGCGGTCGCCACCCTGCCACTGCGCGATCGGGCGATCATCGTCCTGCGCTACTGGGACGACCTGAGCGTGGAGACGACCGCCGAGGTCGTGGGCGTCTCCACGGCCGTCGTGAAGAGCCAGAGCATGCGCTCCCTCAGCCGGCTGCGCGAGTTGCTCGGCGAGACCCGTTCCGAGTTGTTCGCCGAGGAGCGGCATTGATCGGCCGGGTCTGTCCGGTGGCGGCGACGGGGGTGCCACCGCGCACCCTCGGCGACGCCGCGACCTGCGATGGCAGTCATCTGTGTGTGGGAGGTTCGGTGTCCGTGTCGAGCAGCAGGACCTGCCGGGGCCGGGTTCGCGGCAGGGTCCGGGTGCCGGCTTTGGTCGTGCCGCTGGTCCTGTCGGCGTTGGTGGTGCTGGTCGCGGGGTGTCAGCGGTCGGGGCCGGGTGACGGCCCCGAGAAGCCACCGACCGTGAACGTCGAACGGAGTGGCCTGAGCATGCTGCTGGGAGCGGGCGACCTGGGTGCGGGTTGGCGTGCGGACGACGCGCGGCCCGGTCTGCCACCCTGGCCGTGGGAGCAGGACGACTGCCCCGACTACCAGAGCAGCGACTACACCGCGAAGTCGCACCGACGGGCTGCCGTGGAGCGCTACTACCGGCTGCCGGACGGCTCGTCGCCGGCCCACCACATCGTGGAGACGTACGAACCTGGATGGGCCGAGCGCAGTGTCGACGACGTCCGTACGGTCCTCCGACGGTGCGCGAGCTACCTGATTAACGGATCACGGGTCTCGTTCGACATCATCGACCCGCACTATCTGGGCGGTGCCGGTCTGCTCGTCAGGGGCCGCATCGCACATGCCGACACCCCAACTACCGCTAGGTACTTCGTCATGGTGAAACGGGACGAGACGGTCTCGACTATCAGCCTGCCCGACTTGGGCGACCAGGCTGCGGTGGATACGATCGCGGCGAAGGCGGTGGCCCGTCTTGGCTGAGCGGGGAGGTCGGATGCTGCCACGCCGCTGGGTTGTCTCCGCGGTCACCGTGTCCCTCGCCGGCGTCGCGACGGCCGCCTACGGCACGACGCACGTCCGCGACGGCGGCGGGGGCGACGCGTCACCCGGTCGTTCGCCGGCCAGTCCGGTTCCGACGACGCCGGCCGTCGACCGGCTGAAACCGGCGCGGGCACGTATCGAGGCCTACGTCGACCGGTACGACGGCCATCTCGCGGTCGCGGCAGTGGATCGACAAAGTACGGCCGCGGTGACGGCCGGCCCCACCCGCTTCGAGACCGCCAGCATCGTCAAGGTCAATATCCTCGCGGCGCTGCTGCTGCGCCAGAACCCGCCCGGTAAGGCCCTGAGCTCGGAGACCAGACGGCTGGCCGAAGCCATGATCGTGTCCAGTGACAACGACGCCGCGGTGGCCCTGTGGCAGAAGATCGACGGCTCGCGCGGCCTCACGGCCGCGAACCGCACACTCGGTCTGCTGGAGACCAAAGCCAACAAGCACTGGGGGACGACCACGACCACGGCCGCCGACCAGATCCGTCTGCTGACGGCGCTGACGTCGTCGAAGGGCCCGCTGACGCCGCAGGACCGTACCTTCGTCATGGGCCTCATGAAGAAGGTGATCCCCGAGCAGCGGTGGGGAGTCACCGCCGCGCGTGAGCCGGGCAATTCCGTGTACGTCAAGAACGGCTGGGACACCGTGGACGTCGACGGCGGTCGCTGGCTCGTCAACAGCATCGGACGGATCGTCGAGGCCCGTCACGACTGGCTGATCGCCGTGCTCTCCGACCATCACGTCAGCCAGGAGGCGGGCGTCAGCGTGGTGGAGAAGGCGGCGAAGTTCGTCCTCAAGGAGATGCGCGCCGCCACCGCGGGCGACGGCCCTTCGTAGGGTGGGCCGTCGCCCCCGGGCGTCCCGCCGCACGGCTCGCGTTCGGGCGGTGGCCGCCGATCAGGGCCGGTCGGCGGCCGCCAGGGGCAGGTGCGCGACCGGCACGAGTCGCCGGACGCCGCGGCTCGGGCTGGGCTGTTCGGTGCCCCGGACGGTCGCGATGTCGGCCGCGAGCGCCTCGATCTGTTGGCGGGTGACGCCCGGCATGCAGATCAGGTGGCTGATGCCGCCGTCGGCGTTCGACAGGCCGTAGCGGCGGGAGACCGGCGGTGGCGGTGTCGTGAAGTAGACAGTGAAGGCGTGGACGTTGCGCCAGGCGGGCCAGCCGACGCTGGCCAGCAGGGAGTGGGCGAAACGAGCCGTTTCGCGTGCGCGCTCGGCGCGTTCACGGTGCCCGTCCTCGCCGAGCAGTCGCAGCGCGTACCACATCTGGACGGCGAGTTGGCCGCAGCGCGAGCCACTGATGGTGCTGTCGGTCGTGGCGGTGTAGGAGATCCGTCGCGCTGCCCGTTGCAGCGAGCGGCGGGTGACCACCAGACCGCCCGGGATGGTGGTCCCGTAGAACTTGTGGCAGGAGATGGCCACGGAGTCGACCACGCCGCCAAGGTCGATGGCCACCGGCCGGTCCGGCAGCAGGGCCAACGGCACACCGGCGAGTGCTCCGTCGACGTGCAGGTGAGCGTTGCGGATCGCCAGCTCGGACAGGGCGCGACGAACACGGGCTGGGTCGTCCACCGCCTCCGTCACGGTCGTGCCGGCGTTGGCCACGACGATGGCGGGCCGGTCCCTGCGCCGGGCCAACTCGCCGCGCAGATCGTCGTAGTCGATCTCACCGGTGACGTCGGTGCGGATGACGACCTCGGGGAGGTTGAGCATGCTGGCGGTCTTGCGGATCCAGTCGTGGGTCGCCTGGCTGTAGTAGAGGACGGGACTCGCGCCGGCGAACCGGTCCCGGGCGAGCAGGATGGCCGCCTGGTTGGCCTCCGTGCCACCACTGGTCAGATATCCCCACCGATCGTCGGCGGGGGCGCCGAAGAGGTTCGCGTGCCAGTCGATGACCCTGCGCTCGTAGGCCTTCGTGTGAACGGTGTCGGGGTCGGTATCCGGGTCACCGACATTATTGATCAACAGTCCGAACAGGGAGGTCACGGGTCCATAGTCGATATCCACCGCGGCCGGGAAGCCGATCGACCTGCGCGCTGACAGAGCGGCTCGTAACTGCTCGATCTCAGCGGTGAGGGAAAGGTCGTCGGGAACGCTTGTGGGGGAGGTCACGGGCTCTCCGTTGATAGGCGACTCAGCGAAGAGTGGACCATGACGCCGACGTACAGGCAACAGTCTCCGAATCGCGATCAAGCCGACTGGCGGTGCATGGTTGATCGCGGTGTGTGTGCGATGAGAGGCTGTGGCGACGTCTTTGGAGGGACTGACACCGTGGCGTACGACAGGCCGGGAACGCGCTCGAATCCTTTTGAGAGGAGCGCCGACGATTGGAGAGCGGCGGCGAGTGCCGGAAGGACGGCAGCGGTCCCCTGGGACCAGCACTCGGGCAGCCAGCCGTCCATCCCTCCGGAGCCGGCGCCGGCGGTTGGACGCCACGGTTGGGTGGCGCCCACGACCGCGATACCGTCGCCCGCCGTCGAGCAGCAGCCGCCGGTCCCCTGGCAGCCCACGCCGTCCGCGTACGCGCCGCCACCGGTGGAGCCGTCGCCGACCACGCGCGAGTCGCCGACCGCGCCCCCGGTCAGCGATCCGGAGACGCGGCGGATCTGGGCGTCGTTGCGATCGTCCGCGTTGAGCCGGGTCGGGTTGATGAACACGATGCACGGCCGGCACGCGTGGGCGCAGCGCCGGCGCAACCCGCTGTGCCCCTACGGCTTCGCCTTCCTCTACGCGGTGCCGGTCATCGGGTCCACAGCGGATCGATCGGTCTTCGAGGTGGGCGCGGCGACGCGTCTCGACAAGGCCGGCGAGGACGTCTCACACCTGCCCAGGCTGCTGTACGACCTCGCGCAGACGGCGCGACACTACCTCGATAACGGAGGTTTGGATCCGCGTCAGCCCCCGCAGATGTGCAACCGGGTCGACGAGCGGATCACCGCCGAGTCGACGTTCATCGGGCTCGCGGTCAGCTCGCTCGACGGTCCGCTCGGCACCTGGGAGCAGACGATGCGCCGGGTGGAGGGTGAGGACCGCATTCCCGGCCGCTTCTACATCCAGATGATGGATCCCGAAGAGACGCGGATCGTCGTCGACCGGCCCACCGATCCGTGGGAGAGACCGCTGATCCAGTCCACCACGCCGCTCTACGAGTCGTGGCGTCCGTTGCAGAGCTACTCGGGCGACGCTCCGATCTGGACGGGGATCGCCCAGTTGGCGACGCTGGTGCACCTCGGCGCGCAGCGGATCAGCCCGACCAGGGGCGCGACAGCCTAGAACCTGAAGCAGGCGGCGCCGCTTCGGCGGCGCCGCCTGCTTCATCGTGTGGACGCGGCTCAGAGCGTGAGGTGACCCAGGTCCTCGTCGACCTGCCGCGTCGGGTTGGTCTCCCGTTCCCCGATGCCGGTGAGCAGGTCCGGGCGGCGGGCCCGAACGCTGATCGCCCACAGCACGCCGATGACGACGAAGACGCCGACCGTTCCGGGCACCAGCCAGGCGGTGTGGGAACCGGGTGGCGTGCCGAGCGCGGCGCTGATGTTGACCAGCGTGACCAGCAGGATCACCGCGATCGCGATACCACCGAGGGTGGGAGCGATCGCCCGCGCCCACAGCGACTCGCTGCGTCCGCCGCCCCGGGCGAAGTAACGGACGGTGGCGAGTGAACTCACCGTCATCAAGAGCATCAGGCTGACCGCGGCGATGTTGCTCAGCCAGGTGAACATGGTCAACGCCTCGGCGCCGCTCACCACGAACAGCAGGATGACGATCAGAGCGGTGATCGACTGGGTGATCGAGCCGCCCAGCGGCGCGCCCGACCCACCCTCGCGGATGGCCGCCAGGCGAGCGGGCAACAGCCGGTCCTTGCCGAGCGCGAACAGGTATCTCGCCACGCTGTTGTGGAAGCTGATCATCGCCGCGAGGACGCTGCTGACCAGCAGCAGGCCACCCAGCGCCACCAGCAGGACGCCGGCGCTACCGGCGCGGGAGCCCGAGAAGACCTCGAACGGCAGCGGCGCCGCCGGGTCGCGGGCCAGGTCGACGACCCGGTCGGCGCCCACCGTTGCCACCATCGCCCACGCGCACAGCGCGTAGAGCAGGCCCAGGCCCAGGATCACGTAGATGATGCTGCGCGACACCGCCCGTGGGGTGCGCGCCTCCGCACCGTACGCGGCGATGGTCTCGGTGCCGAAGAACGCGGCGAAGCCGAGGGGAAGGACCGCGAGCCCGGCCACCACCCCGGTGTCGAACAGTTGCGCCGGGTTCAACGCCGCGAAGGTCAGTTGACCGCCCACCGGGTGAGCCAGGCCGACCAGCACGAACACCAGCAGCAACGTGATCTCGACGATCAGGATGGTGCCGAACATGGCGGTGCTGACGCCGGTGCGTTGCAGACCGAACGCCGCGACGATGGCCCACGCGAGGAGCGCGCCGACCCACCACGGTCCGCCGACCAGCCCGCTGATCACCGACCCGAGCAGCCCGTACAACGAAATCTGAATGGTGTTGTAGGCCAGGAGCACGACCGGCGCGCCCGCGACCCCGACGAGCCGGGACAGGCCGGCGGCGAGGGCGGTGTAGAAGATTCCACTGGGCTGCACGTAACGGGCGATGGCGATGTACCCCGGTGCCCACAGGAGCATCACGACCGTCAGGAGCAGGAAACTGGAGGCCACACCGGTATTGCCGGTCGCCGCATAGGTCGCGACGATACCGCCGACGAGAACGGCCATAGGAGACGACGCGGTCGCGCCGAACGTCACCAGAGAACTCGTTCGCAGAGTTTTGCGTGCCAGTCCCCGCTCGGCGGACACCGTCAGGGGGGTCACCGAAGGCGTGACCATAACTGAACCTCCCCAGGTTCTAGGCGATAGGTCAGGGACGGGACTCGATGACCTTACAGGTGATCTCGCCGTTACTGGGAGCAGCGGGTCGCAGAATTTGAGCGCCCCGGGAAGCGCAACGAAGATTCGGGACGACCCGCCTCGCGTCCTGTGTGGACAATCAGCCGTGTTGATCGTTAGCCGCCTCGGAAGAGGGAGGAAGGATCACCCCGCCGAGGGAGGCTGGACACCCGTCACCGGTGCGATGGTCGGGTCACGGCCAGTGGTTCGCCGGAGGATACGAGACGCCGCGGCGGGGGTGATGGCCGCGGTCGTGCGGATGGGGTGACGATGACAAAGCAGGCTGTCCGGGCGGCCCGGATGTTCGACGGCGAGCGGCTCACCGATGGTGGGGTGCTGGTCCTCCTCGAGGGCGGGCGCATCGCCGACGTGCACCGGGGCTGGATCGACGCCCCGGTGGGCTGGCCGGTACGCGAGGCGCGAGACGGGACAGTGTTGCCTGGTTTGGTCGACGCACACGTGCACCTGTGCGCCGACGCCGGGCCGGACGCGCTCGGTCGACTCGCCGAGCGCGCCGAGGCGGATCTCGACGCGGTCATCGAGGCGTCACTGCGCGCGCACCTGGCGGCCGGCGTCACGACGGTACGGGACCTGGGCGACCGACGCGACGCGGTGCTCCGATGGCGGGCTCGGGGAGTACGCGACGACCTGCCGACGGTGGTGGCGTCGGGTACGCCCATCACCAGCGTTGGCGGACACTGCTGGGCGCTGGGGGGTGAGGCGAGCGGTGTCGACGGTGTGCGAGAGGCCGTGCGGCTGCGGGCGGCGGCCGGCGCGGACCTGATCAAGATCATGGCCAGCGGCGGGGTCTTCACCCCTGGCACGGACACCAGTGGGTTGCAGTTCACCGATCAGGAGATGACCGCCGCCGTCGCGCAGGCGCACGACCTGGACCTGCCGGTGACCGCGCACGCGCACGCCCTGCTCGCGGTCGAGCAGGCGCTCCGCGTCGGGGTGGACGGCATCGAGCACTGCACCTGCGTGACTGCGGCCGGGGCCCGCGTCCCCGACGAACTCGCGGACCGCCTGGCCGCGTCCGGACCGGCGGTCTGCGCCACGCTCGGCACCGATCCGGCCGTGGTGACGCCGCCGGAGGTGGTGGCGATGGCGGAGCGGGCCGGGCTCAGCGCCGCCGCGCTACGTGCCGGTGCCGCCACGCTCTACCGGGCCGGGGTCCATCTGGTGGCCGGTTCGGACGCGGGCCTCGGCCCCGCGAAACCGCACGGGATTCTGCCGGAGACACTCGTCGAGTATGTGGCCTGCGGCATTCCCCCCACCGCCGTCCTCGCCGCGGCCACCGCGATCGGCGCGCAGGTGTGTGGCGTGGGCGGCGGTAAGGGCCGCGTCCGGCCCGGATTCGAGGCCGACCTGTTGATCGTCGACGGTGACCCGACGAGCGACATCGGGGTGCTGCGCCACCCGCTCGCCGTGTACCGGGCAGGTGTTCAGGTGGGCTGACCGCTGCGGGGTGGATCACCGACTGCGGCGGGCCATCCACTGCCAGATGTGGGTGCCGTGGTGGCTGGGGTCGTTGCGGGCCACGTAGATCCAGGACCAGTGACCGGGGAACTGGTAGCCGTCCCAGACGACGTGGTCGTACAGGGTGACCAGCGATCCTCGGATGAGGTCGTGCGCGTGGATCGTGTTGGTCTCCGGCGGCACGGTGTCGTCGTCGAGCGAGGTGACCAGCCAGGTCGGCGTCCGGATCGCCGCCAGCTCCGCGTCCGTGACCAGCGGCGGGCCCTGCCCGCCGAGCGGCTCGACGACGCCGCAGATCGGCACCGACGCAGCGAACAGATCGGGATACGTGACGGTCATCTCCAGGGACATGTAGCCGCCGTTGCTGCAACCGACCACGTAGATCCGGTCGGGGTCGACGCGCTCGCGACGCACGAGATCCTGGACGATCTCGCGGATCAGCGGTGCGAACCGGGGCCCGTCCTCCATCCAGTACGAGGTGCTCTGCGGAGCCACGACGTACGCGCCGGAGAAGATCCGTTGGGCCTGCGGGGTGGCGAAACCCAGCGCACCGCGGTTGGCGCGCAGCGTGGTCTCGTTGTCGTAGTAGTCGTCGGGGAGGGAGGCGCCCTCGCCGGCGCCGTGCAGCCAGAGGATCAGCGGCCGTCGGCCGTGGCGGGGCGAATGTGCCGGGGAGTACAGCCGGTACTTGAGGCCCGACCCCGAAACGTGGTGGGTGAAGGCGTCCACCTCGGGGTTCGACAGTCGCCCCTGCACGAAGCGCGTGATGGTGAGGGGGGAGCCGTGGCGGCGCGCGAGCGGCGTGTTCTGCGTGATGGTGTAGACGAGGTCCAGTCGGACGTTGCGGCCCTTGCTCAGGATGTAGCCGAGGGTGCCGCCGCCGGGTTGACCCTCGGCGTGGCTCAGCTCCAGGACGATGTTTCCGTGCCGGTCGAGCCGGGCCGCGGTCACCGTGCGGTCCAGGTCGTACTCGCTGAAGATCAGATCGCCGGGAGCGATCGGGAGCGGGCTGGTGGCCTTGGCGTGCACGGTGAACGTGTCCGGGGTGAGCCCCGCCGGGTCGATCGGGCCGAGCCGACGGGTGTCGAGGGTGACCGAGGTGACCTGCTCACCACCGTCGAGCGTCCGCGCGTCGAGGGTGAAGCCCACGCCGACCTCGTGGTGCCGGTCGTCGGCCTGGGCGGCGGCGCCCGGCAGGGTGAGACCGAGAGCGGCGCCGGCCGCACCGGCCAGCACGGTACGGCGAGTGACAGGCATGGACATACGGCCCCCCGTTTGTAGACAAACGTCGATGGCACCCCACCGTAACGGCGTGGAAATCCATCGGCAACCGACGCGGACGCGCGGCCAGGGCGCCCGGGGCCGGGAATCCCGGAGGGCGCCCTGATCGGTCACGGACGGACGGTCAGCTCAGACGCTCGAACACGGAGAACGGGTACACCCAGGCCTGGGTGAAGATCAGCCCCAGTCGGTGCAGGTAGCGCTGGCAGGTGTTCGGCTGCGCCGGGTTGGTGCAGAAGGTCACCCACAGCTCGGAGTACCCGTCCTTCTCGGTCGGGCTGTGGGCGTACACCTCGTCCCGCGTCACGAACTGCATCGAGGTCAGTCGCGGGTCCTGCACGTCGTTGGGGAAGGAGAGCGAGGTGTCCAGGTTGTACAGCACGATCTCCGTGGCGAACAGGCAGACGCTCGCCTGGAAGTACAGCTCGTAGATGGTGGAGTAGGTGGCGGTCTCGTAGACCTGCTCGGAGACCTCCTCGCGATAGCAGGGGGTACCCGGCGGGAAGGCGGCCGGCGGGGTAACCGGAATCACGTTGGCCCCGACGCCGCCGATGGCGCGGGCCGCCCGGTGCGTCGACGCCGCGGCGAGACCGCCGTCGGCGCAGGCCTTCTTCGTCGTGCAGATGGCCGTGTCGGGCGTCGCCGCCGACGCGGCCGCCGCCGGAACGGCGAGCGTCGCCGCGAGCACGGTCAGGGCCAGGGCCAGAGGCTTGAGGTGTACGGACACGTGACCTCCATCGATCGGATCGGTGCGCTGTGCTCCGCGCACGAGCAGGATCGCGGATCCGATCGGGCTCTGGCCGGAATTCCGTACACCGCCGTACACTGACGAACGTCGATTGTCGACGGTGGGGGGCAGGGCACTGGATGCCGCGGGGGCGCAGACGTCCGACGACCTCGCCGGCCTGTTGCGGGCGTTGCGACGCAGGTACGCACGCCAACACGGCGACGGCGAGCTGACCTATCGGGAGCTGGCCGCCCGCACCGGCTGGTCGCACACCGCCATCGCGGAGTACCTGACCGGGAAGACGCTGCCGCCCACCGACCGGCTCGACGCGCTGGTCCGGCTGCTCGGCGCGACGCCAGCCGAGCAGGGCGCGTTGGCCACCGCCCGGGACCGCGTCGAGGAGAACCGCCGCCGCACGCCGCGTACGCCCGGCCGGCTGGTACCCCGGCAACTGCCCGCCGACGTGGCCAGCCTCGCCGGCCGCGACGACGAGGTGGCCCTCCTCGACAAGCTCGTCGCCGCGCCCACCTCCGTCGTGGTGGCCGCGATCTCGGGAACCGCGGGCGTGGGCAAGACCGCCCTGGCCGTGCACTGGGCGCATCGCGTCGCCGATCGCTTCGACGACGGTCAGCTCTACGTCAACCTGCGCGGCTTCGACCCGCGCGGGCAGGCGGTGAGCGCGGCGAAGGCGCTGCACGGCTTCCTGGACGCGCTCGGCGTTCCGGCCACCCGGGTGCCCGCCGACCTCGACGCCCAGGCCGCCCTGTACCGCAGCGCGCTCGCCGGCAAGCGGATCCTCATCGTGCTGGACAACGCCCGGGACGCCCAACAGGTCCGCCCGCTGCTACCCGGCACGCCCACCACCATGGTGCTGGTGACGAGCCGCAGCCAGCTCACCTCGCTGGTCAGCCTGGACGGCGCGCACCCGCTCCCGCTCGGCCTGCTCAGCCGCGACGCGTCCGCTCAGCTGCTCACCCGTCGGCTCGGCGTGGAACGGGTGGCCGCCGAGCCGGACGCCGCCGAGGCGATCATCGCCGCGTGTGCCCGGCTGCCGCTGGCGCTGAACATCGCCGCTGCCCGGGCCCAGCAGTCCGGCTTTCCGCTGGCCACCCTCGCGGCCGAGCTGGGCACGGCCGGTCAACGGTTCGGCGTACTCAACGCGGGTGACGCGGTCGGCGAGGTAAGGGCGGTGTTCTCCTGGTCGTACACCGCGCTCAGCGCACCGGCCGCCGGGCTGTTCCGGCTGGTGGGCCTGCACCCCGGCCCGGACATCACGGTGGCCGCCGCGGCGAGCCTGGCCGGTCGCGCGGTGGACGACACCCGACTGCTGCTGACCGAACTGACCCGGGCGAACCTGCTGGCCGAGTACCGGCCCGGCCGGTTCACCGCGCACGACCTCCTGCGCGCGTACGCGGCCGAACTCAGCGACGGCACCGACTCCGTGCCCGACCGCAGGGCCGCCACGATCCGGCTCCTCGACCACTACACCCACACCACCCACGCCGCCGACGCCCTGCTGCGCCCGCACAGCGATCCGGTCGACCACCTCATGGCCCCGGCGGCGGCCGGTGTGCGTCCGGAACGGCCCGCCTCGCACGCGGAGGCGCTGCACTGGTTGACCGCCGAACATCCTGTGCTGCTCGCCGCGCTCCGCTTCGCCGCGAGCGCCGGCTACGACGCCCACACCTGGCGGTTGGGTCGGGCCCTCGACACGTTCCTGGACCGGCAGGGACACTGGCACGACCGGGTCGAGACCTGCCGGGCGGCCCTGCTCGCCGCCGAACGTCTCGGCGACCCGGTCGCCCAGGCGGTCGCGCACCGCTTCCTCGCCGGTGCGCACACCGTGGTCAACCGGTACGCCGACGCCCACAGCCACCTCGAACGCGCCCTCGACCTGTACGTGGCCGGTGGTGACACCGAGGGCGAGGCGCGTACGCACCAGAACCTCGCCTCGCTCTGGGACCGTCAGGGCGAGCCCCGCAAGGCGCTCGAGCACTCAAGGCGGACTTTGGTCCTGGCCCGAACCGCCGGCCACCGCAGGGCCCAGGCCGACGCGCTCAACGCCGTCGGCTGGTGCCACGCGCAGATCGGCGAACACCTCGCGGCGCTTGCCTACTGCGAGCAGGCGCTCGACCTGCTCCAGCAACTCGACGACCGGGCGGGCGAGGCGGCGACCTGGGACAGCCTCGGGTACGCACACCACCACCTCGGCCAGTTCGGCCGGGCCGTGGAGTGTTACGAGCGCACGCTCGACCTGACCCGGGATCTCGGCGACCTCTGGGGCGAGGCGGACACTCTGAGCCGGCTGGGCGACACCCGCCTCGCACTCGGCGACCCCGCCTCCGCCCGAGCCGACTGGCAGCGGGCACTGGACATCTTCACGGCCCTGGACCACCCGGACGCCGCAGCCGTCCGCGCCAGGTTGCGGGCCCGGTAGGCGTCCGCGCCGACCAGACGACGGCGCGGGTGCCGGTTTAGCTCCTTGCGCGGCGGGGATTCCCGGCAGCGCTCCGGCGGCAGCCGGGTACGGGTGGGGGAGGCTGATGCGTAGG
This sequence comes from Micromonospora sp. NPDC049662, assembly GCF_040675055.1. Taxonomy (NCBI): domain Bacteria; kingdom Bacillati; phylum Actinomycetota; class Actinomycetes; order Micromonosporales; family Micromonosporaceae; genus Micromonospora; species Micromonospora sp. NPDC049662. Next base: position 18,789 of record NZ_JBFAOC010000024.1, on the reverse strand, counting down.
ATCCGGACCTCCCGCGGTGCCACCTCGAACGGGGTGACCAGATCCCGGAGGCCGTTCGGAGCGGAACGTGACCCGAGCCGGGTGGTCACCTTCAGCGACGCCGTCATGGCGATCGCCATCACCCTTCTCGTCCTGGAGATCAAGCCGCCCGAGGACACCGAACACCTCATGCGCGGATTGCTCGACCTGTGGCCGTCCTACCTGGCCTACGGCGTCACCTTTCTGCTGCTCGGCCAGATCTGGGTGAACCACCACGTCATGTTCGATCACATCCGCTCCGCCGACCGCCTGCTGCTACTGCTGAACACCCTGCTGCTGATGGTGATCGCGTTCCTGCCGTTCGTCTCGTCGGTGCTGGCCCGTGCCTTCGAGGAGGGGCCCGGCAAGCGGGCCGCGCTCGTCTTCTACGGCATCGTCTACGGGGCCGCCTCCATCCTCTTCAACGTCATCTGGCAGTACGCCAGCAGCGGTCACCGTCTGTTGACGTCCACCACCGACGAGGCCACCGCCCGAGCGATCAGCAGGCGTTTCCGGGTGGCCCCCGTCTGGATCGCTGTCGGAACCGCCCTGTGCGTCGTCCACCCGATCGCCGGCCTGATCGCGGTCGCGGCGTTCATTCCCTTCTACTGGCTACCGATCAACGGTGAGATCGCCAGCATCAGACGGACCCGGGCCCAGGCCGCGGACGGCCCGCCCTGAACCTGTCCTGTCGCAGGCTCGGGGCGGGCCGGCGCGGGCCTCAGCGACCCTGCAGGCGCTTCACGTTGTCGCCGAAGGTCCATCCCTTCGAGCCGTCCCAGTTCGCCGACCAGGTCATCAGGCCCTTGAGGCCGGGCACGGAGTTCCAGGCCTGCGTGACCAACGACGTCGACAGGTAGCCACCGCCCGCCCCGATCTGCGCGGGCAGGCCCGGGACCTGCTTGTCGTACGGCACCCGGATGGTGGTTCCCCCGATGGTGAGGCCGTTGTTCAGGCACTGCGTCTGCACGGTGAAGCCCTGCACGGTGCCAGCCGGGTACGAGTCGCCCGAGCAGCCGTACATGCTGCCGTTGTAGTACTGCATGTTGAGCCACCAGAGCCGGCCGTTGTCGACGTACTTCTTGATGATCGGCAGGTACGAGCCCCAGATCGAGCCGTAGACCACGCTGCCGCCGGTGACGTACGCGGTCTCCGGCGCCATGGTCAGGCCGAAGTTCGACGGCATTCGGGCCAGCACGCCGTCGATGATCCGGATCAGGTTGGCCTGCGACGTCGACAGGGTGTTGATGTTGCCGCTACCGGTGAGGCCGGTCTCGATGTCGATGTCGATGCCGTCGAAGTGGTAGTTCGTCAGGATCGGCACGATCGTCGCGATGAACCGGTCGGCGACCGCGGTGGAGCTCAGGTCGATGCCGGCGGCGGCACCGCCGATCGACATCAGGATCGTGGCGCCGGCCGCCTTGGCCTGGCACATCTCGGCGGGGGTCGCCACCTTGACGCCGGCGTCCATGCCGTTCTCCCAGAGGACCGTGCCGTCCGCGCGGATCACCGGGAACGCTGCGTTGATCACGTTGTAGCCGTGCTGTGGGAGCCGGCTGTCGGTGATCGGGATCCAGCCGAGCCCGGGGTGTACGCCGTTGGACGCGCCGTCCCAGTTCTCCCAGTAGCCCTGCAACACCTTGCCGGTCGGCCGGGACTTCACCCCGCAGGTTCCGCCGGTCGGCGGCGGCGTGGTGGGGGGAGCCGTGGTCGGGGGAGCGGTGGTCGGGGGCGGCGTGGTGGGTGGCGCGGTCGTCGGCGGTGGCGTGCTGGGTGGAGGAGTGTTTCCCGAGCAGGCTCCCAGGTCACGCCAGAGCGACGGGGTCGAAGCGGGGTTCCAACCGGCGCCGACGTACGCGGTGTGGGTGACCAGAGCCTGGTAGAGCCGGCCGCCGTAGGTGACCTGTGCGCCCACCTGGTAGGTGGTGCCCTCGGCCCAGGCGGGTGCGGTGCAGGCGACCATCGCGACGGCGTTGCCCGAGGACACGGCGGCCATGCTGCTGGGGACGAAGGCGACGGCGGCCGCGACGGACATCGCCGCCCCGGCCAGCGCTGCGACGATGCGACGGCTTCTCATGGCTCACTCCCCAGGCTTCGGCGACCCGCGACCTCCACATATTGACGTTCGTGACGTTTAATATCAAGGGTTGTTTACAGATAACCTGTGGAACGTCACCGGGCGGTGCTGTTCGGTGCCGGGCTCCGGGTGCCGTGGGTGGCCATGATGATGAGGTCGGCTATCGCCTCCGGGTGGGTGACCATGGCGAGGTGCGACGAGTCGACCTCGATCGTCGTCGCGTTCATCCGCTCGGCCAGGAACTGCTCGAGCTCGGGTGCGGTCGTACGGTCCTGCCGCGAGATGGAGTAGTAGCAGGGTTTGTCCCGCCAGGCCGCCGTTGTCGTACGGGCCTTGAACAGGTCGTCGGCGATCGGACCCTGAACGGCGTAGAGGGCACGCGCACGGGCCTCGCCGACGCCGCCGGCGAAGTCTTCGAGGAAGGCGCTCTCGCTGAGCTGCGCGTACCCGTCGTTGTGGACCAGGCCCGCGTTCGCCGGCGGCGTGGGAAATTGGGCGGCGAGCGCGGTGAAGTCCTCGCCGGCGTCCGGCGCGCGGGCCGCCACGTACACCAGGGCGGTGACCGACGGATGGTCCCCGGCCTCGGTGATGACCGTACCGGCCCAGGAGTGGCCGACGAGCACCGTCGCCCCGTCCTGGCGGTCGAGGGCCCGGCGGGTGGCGGCGACGTCGTCGGACAGAGAGGTCAGCGGATTCTGCACGGCGGTCACGGTCAGGCCGGCCCGGTGGAGGAGCGGGATGACGTCGGACCAGGAGGAGCCGTCGGCGTACGCGCCGTGCACCAGGACGACGTTGCGGGCGGGATCGCCCTGGGGTCCATCGGTCATCGGAGTCTCCTACCCGATACGCGGAATCGTCGGCGCACAGAGCTGCCTCACCCGACACTCTTCCCCAAGCGGGTAGCGGCAAGGCGCGAACGCCGAGGCTTCGACCGTGCGTGGAGATGTCCGTTCCGCCCGGCGAGGAGCGTCGACGTCAGACGGAGACCCAGGCCCCGGAGGGCGGATGCCGGGCACCCGCCCGCACGGGTGGCGTCTCAGCAGGTACGCGTCTGCCAGGTCACCTTCGTCACGAACATGGGGACGTAGAAGTTCCCGTCGCCGGGGCGGACGCACTCCGTGCCGGTGAGGGGCGTGCCGAGGTACGTGTAGGACCAGGTGATCTCGGCGTTCCGTGAGGTGTGGTTGTAGTAGTTGAAGACCGGGACGCTGCCCGACCACTCGGTGCTGGTCACCAGGGACGGCGGCGCAGTCGGGCCCTCCGCCGGGTGGTCCCAGTTGGGCCAGGCGCAGAACGTGCCCTGCGGGCAGTTCCCGGGACCCCAGACACCGGAGGCCGCGGCGGGTGCGGCGGGAGCGGTGGCCAGGACGCCCGCGACGGACGCGGTAACGGCGATGGACTTCCAGTGCACGGCTGCCCCCTTCGATAGACGACTATCAATGCAAATTTAAGCTACCGGTGGAAATTTGCGTCGTCAATAACTAGGGGTGAGCCGTCTCGGGGGTCGGTAGGGCTCGGCCGGGCACGACACGACGGATCCGTCGACGAGTGCTCTCGCCGACGGACCGCATCGGGGGTGAAGCCTATGGTTTGCGGGCGAGCAGCCCGACGAAGGTGTGATAGGTGTCGGTCTGCTGTGGCGCGGACGCGCCCGGCGCCGGCCGCCACTCGGCCAGCGGCACCAGCCCCGGCTCCAGCACCTCCAGCCCGTCGACGAACGAGAGGATCTCCTCGTCCGTACGCCAGCGGCCGGTGCCCAGCGACTCGTTGAAGACCCGCTCGACCTCGCGCGCCTTGCGGGAGCCCTCCGGGTCCCGCTCGCCGGGGTCGCGGAAGTGTGAGATCGCCACGTAGCTGCCCGAGGGCAGCGCGTCGATCAGCTCCGCCGCCACCGCGCGCGGATCCTCGTCGTCGCCCAGGTGGTGCAGGATCGCGAAGAGGAGCAGCCCGACCGGCCGATCGAAGTCGAGGAACCGCTGCACGTCCGGGTGGCGCAGGATCTCCTGCGGTGTCCGGATGTCCGCCTGGATCACCGTCGCGGTGCCGTCCGCGGCGAGCAGTGCCCGGCCGTGCGTCAGGACGATCGGGTCGTTGTCGACGTAGACCACCTGAGCCTTCGGGTTCTGCTCGGTGGCGACCTCGTGCACGTTGCCCTGGGTGGGCAGCCCCGATCCGATGTCGAGGAACTGGTCGATGCCCGCCTCGGAGACCAGGAAGCGGATCACCCGACGCAGGAAGGCCCGGTTCGCCTGGCCGGCTGCCGGCCCGTCCGGGGTGATCCGCAGGGCGTGCTCGGCGACCTGTCGGTCCGCCTCGAAGTTGTCCTTGCCGCCCAGGAAGAAGTCGTAGACCCGGGCCACGCTGGGAATGCGGGGGTCGATGCCCGGGGGTGCCGCCTTGTCGCGGGTCACAGGCGTCTCCATTCGATTCGAATCAGCGCAGGCTGAGGACTGTGGACGGTGCCGGCGTTGGGGCGAGTGTAGCGATCGGGCGGGCGGAATTCCGCCCCGGCTGGTATCGCTCCCAGTGAATCGTCTCCCCACCAGGGCACGCACCGGGTGACACGCCGAAAGAGAGGCGACCGAGTAATGAGATACGTTGGCGATCATCGATATGACGGCTGCATCGTCGACGTATGACAGGCGTCTCGTCGTCCTCGCTGTTCCGCCGTCTCGGTCCGGGTCTGCTGGTCGCCGCCATGCTCTCGACGGCGGTGGTCGTGACCGTGGCAGGCATCGCGCCGGCGGCCGACGCCGGCACCGCCGCCCCCGCCGCGTACCCCGGGGTCGCCCCGGCGCCGCACGGCGGCGCAGTGCCCGCCGCCGAACCGACCGGGACCGCGCCACCGCCGCCCACCACGCCGCCCGGCACGCCGGGCACCTCACCCTTCCCGCCGAGCCCGCCCACCAACCTGACCGCCAGCGAGGTACGCACCGGATCGGTCACCCTCACCTGGACGGCCGCCAGGCCGGGCTGCTGCGCCATCGTCGGGTACGACATCACGTACTACCAGGCGTTCGACGACGTCATCTACAGCGCCAGCGTCGGGGCCGTCACCAGCACCACGATCACCTCGTACATCGGGCCGGGCAAGCAGTACTCGTTCCGGGTGGCGGCCCGGGACACCCTCGGGCACCGGTCGACGTCCACGGACGCGCTGACCGTGGTCACGCCGGTGACGGAGACCGGCGGGGACACCACCCCGCCGAGCGCCCCGCAGAACCTGACGGTCACCGAGGTGACCGCCTCGAACGGCACCCTGTCCTGGTCGCCGTCGACCGACAACGTCGGCGTGCTCGGGTACAACGTCTACCGCTTCGACGGCTGGTTCAGCTCGACGCTGATCGCCACCGTGCCGGGAACGACGTACACGACGTCGCTGCCCGCGTCCACGCCGCTGCAGAACCTGTACTACGTACGGGCCCGGGACGCGGTGGGCAACGTGTCGATCGCGTCCAACACGGTCACCCTGCCCACGACGTCCACGCCGTCGCCCCCGCCGCCCTCGACGTGCCGCGTGACCTACCGGAACCAGTCGGAGTGGCCGACCGGCTTCGTGGCGACGGTGACGGTCCAGAACACCCAGGCCGCACCGGTCGACGGTTGGATCGTCACCTTCACCTTCAGCGGAGACCAGCAGGTGACTTCGGCGTGGAACGCCACGGTCAGCCAGACCGGCTCCACCGTGACCGCCCGTAACGTCGACTGGAACCGTGTCCTGGCGCCGAACGGCTCGACGACCTTCGGCATCCAGGGGCGGTGGAGCGCCAGCGACGCGCCGCCGCTCGGCTTCACGCTGAACGGCGCCCAGTGCGCGGTGGGTTGAGCCCGCCCCCTTCCCGAGGAGTCCCGTGAGCACACCGCACCGTCGCCGTAGGTTCCTGGCCGGGGCTGTCCTGGCCGGCGTCCTCGTCGTCTCCACCACGCTCGGCGGCCTGACCGCGCCCGCCTCCGCCGCGAACACGCTCACCATGCGGGGCGCCGACGTCTCCTCGTTGCAGCGCAGCCTCGACCTGGGCGCGCGGTACTACGACGCCGGCGGCGTCGCCCGTGACCCACTGGACATCCTGAGGTCCGTCGGCGTGAACTACGTCCGACTGCGCGTCTGGAACAACCCAACCAGCGGCTACAACAACAAGAGCAGGGTGTTGGCCCAGGCCAGGGCGGCGAAGGCGAAGGGCCTCAAGGTGCTCATCGACTTCCACTACTCGGACACCTGGGCCGACCCCGGCAAGCAGTACAAGCCGGTCGCGTGGGCCGGCCACACCCTGAGCCAACTGGGCGCCGACGTATACAACTTCACTTACGACGTCTGCGCCGGCCTGCGGGGGCAGGGCACCCTGCCGGACAGCGTGCAGATCGGCAACGAGATCAATGTCGGAATGCTGTGGGACGAGGGCAAGGTCGTCAACAACGACTTCCGCCCGCTGGCCGGCCTGCTGAAGCAGGGCTACAACGCGACCAAGGCGTGCGGGGGCGGCATCCCGGTGATGATCCACACCGCCAACGCCGACAGCAACGCCAACGCCCGCTGGTTCTACGACGGCATCCGCGCCCAGGGCGTGCAGTGGGACATCACGGCCCTGTCCTACTACTGCATGTGGCACGGCAGCCTGGCGAACCTCTACAACAACATCGTCGACCTGCGCGGTCGCTACGGCAGGCCGGTGGTGATCGCGGAGACCGCGTACCCCTTCACGCGGAACAACGCGGACAGCGAGCCGAACGCCATCGGCGACGCGACGTGCGACGGCATCAGCGCGACCTGGTCGGGTCAGGCTCAGGAGTTCGACTGGGTGCAGAACACCGCCCGCAACGCCGGGGCCATCGGTGTCTTCTACTGGGAGCCGACCTGGTACGCCGTCAACGGCAACGGCTGGGACCCGGCGAACATCAACGGCACCGGAAACCAGTGGGACAACATGGCCGTCTTCGACTGGTCCGGGCGGGTGAACCCGAACGTACGCTGGACGCCCTGATCTTCGCGGGACGGACGACGCGCCCCCGCGCACCGTTACGACGATGAGCGGGGGCGCTGGCGTGCCGGTCGTCAGACGGCCGTCCGCGACCACTGCTGGTTGGCTCCGCTGTTGCAGGTGTACTGCTTGAGGACCACCCCGTCCGCGGTCGACGCGGCGGGCACGTCCACGCACTTGCCGCTGTGCCGGGCGCGAAGTTGGAAGTAGCTGCCGTTGGTGACCATCTGGAACTGCTGGTTGGCGCCGCTGCCGCAGGTGTACTGGATCAGCTCGGCGCCGTCGGCGGTCGAGGCGCTCGTCACGTCGAGGCACTTCCCGCTGTTGCGGCTGATGATGCGCCAGTAGCCGCTGCCGGCGTCCTGGAACTGCCACTGCTGCCAGGCGTTGCCGCCGTACGTGTACTGGCCGACGCGGGCGCCGTTGTTCGTGTTCGGTGACTGGACGTCCATGGCCTTGCCGCTGTGCCGCACGTCGACCCGGTAGAAGGTCCCCGTTGTCGGGGGAGGCGTCGTGGGGTCGCCGCCGCCGATGGTGTCGCCCCAGCCGTAGCGGATCCGGTCCGCGCCGGAGGTGTTGCGAACGGTGAGGTTGAGGTCGGTGCCGCCGCCGCTGAGCGCGTACATCGAGTACCAGTCGTAGCCGATGGTGCCGGGTTTGCCGCCCAGGGCGGGCCAGTAGGTGCCGCCCATCTGGTTGTCCCGCATGACCTGGGCCATGGCGCGGATGTACCGCACGAAGTTGTCGGTGCTGTTCGGGTCGGCGTAGTTGCGGCCGTCGTTCATGGGCGCGCCGAACTCGGTGGCGACCGCCCGGGAGGCGCAGTTGCCGAGGCGCGTCTGGATGTGGCCGCGGAACGCGTCGTACGTCATCGCGCCGTAGAAGAAGGCGTAGTAGTGGAAGGAGAGCAGCGTGGCGTTGAAGCGGCTGTCGTTACAGATGTCACGCAGGTCCTGGCTGAAGCCGGTGCCGCCGATGAGCACCCGGCCGGGCGGGGCCGAGTAGTGGTAGGTGAGCCAGTTGGCCGCGACGGTGCGCCACTCCGCCGAGCTGTAGCCGTGCGGCTCGTTCATCGGCTCGAAGTAGACGTTGGTGTTCGAGCCGTACGTGTTGGTCACCGTGGACCACATCGCGTTCCACGCGGCGAGGTTCGTGATCCTGCCGCCGGAGGCGGCGCCGTCCTCCCAGTAGGCGAGGATCACCTTGAACCCACGGGCGGTGGCGGCGTCGATGGCACCGCGATACGCCTCCCACCAGGCCGTCCCGACGGTGTGGGTGTTGATGGGCAGCCGGACGGTGTTGACACCCAGCGTGGACGCCATGTCGTCGTAGAGGGCGTTGGCCTTGGCGCGCACGGTGGCGTTGCTGTCGGACATGCTCAGGCCCTGTACGACGAGAGGGCCGGTGCTGAAGTTGTCGCCCAGCACGGCCCAGTTCATGCCCCGGAACTGGCTGGTGGCGGCAGCGGCCGGCCCGGGCCGGACCGCGATGCCGCCGACCATCGCCGTCAGCACGGCCACCAGGGCGACAAGCGTCCGTCGTAACAGGCGAGGATCGTGCGTCGAATCAGGTGCGCGGTCAGCGGGTGGTGTGACCATGATGCCTCCGAGGCGGTGGTGAATGTGTTAGCGCTAACACGAACCGCGGACATGATCGGTCGAATCGCGGCGTGATTGGCGTGCCGCGCGGGTGGACCCGGCCCCTCACCCTGACGCGGACAGCGTGTGTTCCGTGTGTTAAGCGCGTGTTGCAGCCAAGTGTTAGCGATCGCATGTGGAGTGTCAAGGCATCGACGTTTCTCACTGACGAGGTGGTCGGCCGCCTCGTCGCGGGGCAGCGGAGGGCGATCGGTCGATGACAGGATCGCTCGATGCGCGTTCTCTTCGACGGCCCGGCGCCGGTCGACTATGGGCAGATCTACGTGACGAGTCGCGAGCTGCCCGACATGGACCGGGCGTTCGCCGGGCAGGTCAACGGACTATGCGGGGCCGGACACCCGGGCGCGCTGTTCCTGATGACCGGCACCCACTCCGGACGGGTCCGGTTCCGGATCGAGCTGCACGACGCCGAGCCGCCGACCGCAGCCGCCGAGTGGGAGGACGTGGTGGAGGTGTCGCTCCAGCCGAGGGCCCCGGTGGTCGACCTGGTCCCGTGGGGCGATGGGGCGCTGGCCCACCTGCCGCTGACCTCGCAGGAGAGTGACGGTGGCCGGCTGCCGGCCTACCGCGTGCGGTACTGCGCGGCGGGCATGGACGAGGGGAGCGATCCGTTCGGCGGGCTCGACCCCGACGAGATCGACGAGGACGACCACACCTACCTGGACCGACGACCGGACCGCTACCTGCTCTGCTTCTGGCCGGAGGCCAGCGCGGCCGGCGACCCGGGTGACGGCGCTGTCCGTGCCGACGCGGTGCTGCGCCAGGGCAGCGGCAACGCGGCGTACTGGCACGGTTGGGCGCACGGGTTGCCGGCTCCGCTCACGCTGTGGGAACGGGTTGAGGCCGAGGTGCGCAGGCGGGCGGAGGAGGATCGCCGCAACGAGGAGTACCGGCGGCGCGAGGAGTTGCGGCGCTGGGGCGGGCGTCTGCCGAGCGAGCGACTCCGACAGGTACGCGGCAATATCCACGGCATGCTGTTGCTGGACCGGGACCTGGTCGACGGGGTGGCCGATGCCGACGCCGTCACCCAACGCGAGATCGCGGTCTGGGCGGCGCGGCAGGCGTGCGCCCTCGCGGGCATCGCGGATCTCGACTGGATGAGGCCCGCGTGGACGGCGCTGGAACGGGGTGGACCGCTGCCCGCCGATTTCACCGACACGACGGCGCTCAGGACACGCATCCAGGGCAGGGCGACCGTCACGATCGCCGTCGCCTCGCTGCGCCGCGGGGATGCCGCGCCGACCGACCTGCTGCGCGCGGCGCTCGACGGCCCGGTGGACCCGGTCGCGATGGCCCTGCCGGCCCTCGTGGCCGCCGGCGAGTCGGATCCGTTGCAGGCCGCCCTGGAGGCGCTGTGGGCGGCGGTCGGCACCTACGCTTCCCGCCGGGACGAGTTCCTGGCGGCCGTACGGCGGGCGTTCCCGATCGTCGACCAGACGCAGGCGCGCTGACCCGCTCGTCCTCAGGTGACGGGACCTGGTTCGGCACAATCGACGACGAGCGGGCCACGGCGTCCCAGCGCCCACACGGTGAGCGCCAGACAGCCCAGGCCCGCTCCCGCGATCGCGACCGCTGACCAGCCGCCCGCCGACCAGAGCGTGCTCGCGGCGGCGGAACCGGCGGCGGCGCCGATGAAGTTGGCGGTCGCCAGAGCCGTGTTGAGCCGGCTGCGCGCCTCGTGCGCGAGGGCGAACAACCGTGCACGGTTGAGCAGGGCCTGCGTCTGGAAGGCGACGTCGACCACGACGGCCACGGTGATGAGAAGCACGAGGGACCGGCCGCCGAACGCCGCGACGACGAACGCCCCCAGGGCCAGGGCCCAGGCCGCCCCGGTGGCCGGAAGTGACCAGCCGCGGTCGTGCAGACGACCACCGCGCAGGCCGGAGAGGACACCGGCGAGTCCGACCAGCCCGAACATCCCGATCACCGCCGGCGGATAGTGGAACGGTGGACCGCTGAGCAGGAACGTCAGCGCCGTCCAGAAGAGCGAGAAGGCGGCGAAGCCGGCGGCGGCCAGGACCAGCGTCCACCGGACCGCCCGCTCCCGCCGGACCATCGCCGCGACCGAGAACAGCAGCCGTGGGTACGGGATGCGTGCTCGCGGTGGCAGCGGCGGCATCGCGCGGTGGAGCAGGACCGCGAGCAGGGCGGCGACGACCGCGGCGAGGGCGTAGGTCGCACGCCAACCGGCAGCGCCGGCGACGAGTCCGCTGATCGTGCGGGAGGCCAGGATGCCCGTGAGGGTCCCCGAGCCGACGACACCGACGATCCGACCACGGTCGGCGTCGCCGGCCAGGTCCCCGGCGAGCGGCGTGAGGATCTGCCCGGAGATCGTCGTGACGCCCAGCACGCCGAGCGCGACCAGGAGCACGCCGATCGACGGCGCCAGCGCGCACAGCATTAGCGCGGCGGCGGAGGCCAGGAACATCAGCGGGACGAAGCGGCGGCGGTCCAGGACGTCGCCGAGCGGTACGAGCAGCAGGACGCCGACGGCGTACCCGATCTGCGTCGCGGTGACGAGCCAGCCGGCCGTGGACGTCGGCGCGTCCAGGTCGTCGGCGATGACGCCGAGCAGCGGCTGCGCCCAGTACAGGTTGGCGACGGCCGCGCCGGCCGCCAGCGCGAGCAGGAACGTCAGCGGGCGGCTCAGGTGCGGGGGCGGTGCCGGGCGAGGCGCGGCCACCCCACCACGCTAAGGGCGTGTGTCAAAGCCCCTTGCCGGCCGAGGGCCCCTGGTCGATCAGCGGTCCGCGCCGTAGTTCGCGTAGCACGCCGTGCCGGCGCGCGGCCCACGCCAGCCGCCGCACGCTCGGGTGCCGGACGAACAGCGCCGCCGCCCGGCGGATCATGCCGAACCGGTGGTCGCTGAGCTGGTTCTCCATCGCCTGCCAGATCAGCTCACGCACGTTGGCGCTGTCCAGCGCCGCCCGGACCGCACGCCGTACCCCGGGATCCTCGGCGGCCGAGGCGATGGCGGCGGCGAGGCCCGGTCGGTCGGCGAGCGGTTCCACCGCCGCCGCCACGAGCGGCCGGCGCACCTCGTCCCGTTCCAGCAGCAGCAACACCGCCTCCCGGATCTCGACCGTCTCCAGGCCGGAGCGCAGCAGGTCCACCAGGCTGCGGTCGACCGCACCGTCGTGATCCGGCACGGCCAGCGTGCCGAGCAGCACGGACACCTCGTCGAGGTCGATGAGGTGTCGCAGCCCGTCGCGGAACTCCGGCAGCCCCCAAGCCACCTGGACGGCCTTCAGGAGATCGCGGTTCATGCGCCATCCGCTACCCGAAAGCCACTGCGGCCGAAACGTCCGCGACCCCACGTCCGCCGCGACCCGGGCCGATGCAGGCACTATCGTTCTGGGGTGCGCATCCGCTTCGACGTACCCGCCGACCACGCCTACCCCGCTCGGGTGGCGGCCACCCTCGCCGGTGTCCGACTGCGTCGGTTCAGCTACATCGGCGCGGTGCTGGTGGCGGTCGGGGCGGTCGGCCTGGTGTTCTCGCGCGGGCTGGGCTGGGGTGAGCGCGCGTCCCCGCTGTGGCTGACGTTGGTGCTCGCGGGCGTGCTGTCGATGCTCTACCTGCCCTGGGTACGCTCGCGGGCCCGCCGCCGCTCGGGTGACTACGCCGTCGAGGGCGCGTACGAGATCACCGACGACAACATCATGATGCGCAGCGGCTCGGAGTCCGGCGGTATCGCCTGGGACGGGGTCGCGCGGGTGGGGGACAACCCGGACTTCTGGATCGTGTTCGTCGGCCGGATGCCGGCGACCGTGATCCCCCGGTGGCTGATGTCCGCCGAGGACGCCGAGACGTTGCGCGCCTTCATGGCCGACCGGGGCCTCCTGGGCCCGCGTCCCTGACGGCTACGGGTCGGTTCTTCGGCTGGGCGAGGAAGCGCAGGTACTCCGCCCGGTCGAACGGGTTGCCGTCGGTGCGGGCCCGGCGCGGCGGCTCGCCGGACACCGGTCGGTCGCCGCCGGGCGTCGACGACCACAGCCCCTCCCCGCTGGACAGGTCGGGCAGACGCCGCTGCGCCTGGAGTTCGAGCCGCGCCGGCAGCACGCCACTGATCCGCCAGCCGGCGGCGACGTCGTCGGTGCCGTCGACCCGGGCGCCGAGCCGGCCCAGGTACGACGTGACCGGGCCGAGCCGGTCGGCCGGCACCTCCACCTCGAAGCGGCGGCACGGCTCGAAGACCCGGGTGCCGGCCTCGGCGAGCGCCTGCATGAGGACGTACGGGGCGAGGTCCCGGAAGTGCCCGGCGGTCGTGATCGGCGACCAGTAGCCGCTGTGGGTGAGGATGATCCGGATATCGGTGACCGGCCAACCGCGACAGCCCTGGTCGAGGGCGGCGCGGGCGGCCTCCTCGATGGCCGCGTGGAACGACAGCGGCAGCGAGCCCAGCTCGACCTCCCGCCGGTAGTCCACGCCGACGCCGGGCTCGACCCGGAACCCGACCGTCCCGAAGAAGCCGTGTCCGATAATCTCCACGGCGGTGCCCGTGCCGGTCGGCCGCTCCACGTGCATGAGCCGTCCCGGCCCGAACTCCGCCTGGACCCCGTACGTCTCGGCCAGCGTGGCGCTCAGCACCTCGCGCTGCACCTCGCCGTAGAGCAGCACGCTCGTGCCGCCCTCGGGGGCCACCCGGGTCCGCAGGAACGGGTCGGTGTCCGCGATGTCCAGCAGCGCGGCGTGCAGCGCCAGCGTCTGGGACGAGTCGCGGGGTCGCACCACCGCCTCCAGGGTCGGCGCGGGGAAGTACGACCGCCCGTCGAGGCCGGCCGGGCTGCCGAGCTGGTCGCCGAGGCGTACCTCGGTCAGGCCGCCGACCCGGGCGATGTGGCCGGCGGTCAGCGCGGCCTGGTCGGTGGCCGCGCCGACCACGTCGAGCCGCGTGATCCGCCCGTGCGTCGTGGTGGTCCGGCCGTCCGACTCCCGGCGGTACGCGGTGACCCGCTCCCGCGCCCGGAACTGCCCGCCGTACGAGCGCAGGTAGGCCACGCGTTCGCCGGAGGGCTCGCGCTCAATGGCGAACACCCGCGCTCGCGGGTCGGGTTCGCCCGGGGGCGCGGGCGGAAGCACTGCCGCGATGGCGTCCAGCAGCTCCGGTACGCCGGCCCCGGACAGCGCCGAGCCGAACAGCAGCGGGTACGCCTGCCCCGCCGCGACCTGTGCCCGCAGGGCCTCGTCGACGCTGTCGGCGTCGGGCGGCCGGTCGTCGACGAGGGCGGCCAGTAGTTCGTCGTCGTGTTCGGCGAGAACCTCGGCGAGGCTGTGGTCGTACCCCCGATGGCGCGGCCGGTAGGTGGCGTCGGGGGTGCCGGGCGCGCGGACCGTGCCCAGCGGGACGACGGTGGGCGCGAGGAGCCGGCGCGTGTCCGCGACCAGCTCGTCGACGCGGGCGCCGACCCGGTCGATCTTGTTGACGAAGATCAGGGTGGGCAGCCGGAGCGACCGGAGGATGCGCATGATCCGGCGGCTGTGCGGCTGGACGCCCTCGACGGCCGACAGCACCAGCACGGCCGCGTCGAGCACCCCGAGCGCGCGTTCGACCTCGGCCACGAAGTCGCTGTGCCCGGGGGTGTCGAGCAGGTTGACCTGGCGGTCGCGCACGGTGAACGAGGCGACGGCGCTGCGGATGGTGATGCCCCGCCGACGCTCGATCGCTCCGGTGTCGGTCTGGGTGGTGCCCGCGTCGACGCTGCCGAGCCGGTCGATGACCCCGGTGGCGTGGAGCAGGCGTTCGGTCAGGCTGGTCTTACCGGCGTCGACGTGGGCGACGATGCCAAGGTTGATGGTCTGCACAGGCGCTCTGGTCCTCGAAAGCTCGCGTCCGGATGGGCGGGGTTTCGAGTCCTCGCATCGCCGTGCTCCCGTCTGCTGGTGGTGCCGGGCCGTGCGGGCCCGGTCCTTCTCCGGCCAGGCTGGCACGGCCGCCGGCGTCGGGCCACCGATTTACGCGCGCTTGATTAGATAGTGGTCTGTCAATACATTGGGAGCGGGCGTCACTGCGTTCCGGGTAACAACCCGAAGCGGTGACTGACAGCTTCACCTCGAGCCGGGCACGTCGGTCGTACGCATCGACCACTCGCTGTGGCGCATCGCCGCGCCGTACCCGGCGTGTCGCCGTGTCCGCCCCGGACGCGCGCTGCCGCGCCGGTCTCCCGCTTGATGGCAGAAGGACTTCCCATGACCATTCTCCGCGCCCGCCCCGCCCCGACCCTCGCGGTCGTCGCCGCGTTGGCCGCCGCCGTGACCGCGACCGGCACGGCCCTGCTCGTCGCGCCGGCCGCGGCCGCCCAGGGCTGCCGGGTCGACTACACGCCCAACCAGTGGCCCGGCGGTTTCACCGCCAGCGTCAAGGTCAGCCCGGGCGACACCGCCGTCTCCACCTGGACCGTCACCTGGACGTACGCCGGGAACGAGCGCGTCACGAGCGGCTGGAACGCCACGGTCAGCCAGTCCGGATCGACGGTGACCGCCCGCAACATGTCGTACAACGGAAGCATTCCGGCCGGTGGCGTCACCGAGTTCGGCGTGCAGGGCACGTACGGCACCAGCGGTGGAGCGCCGACCGGCTTCAGCCTGAACGGCGTACCGTGCAACGGCGTCGCGCCGACGACGCCCCCGCCGACGACGCCGCCGCCGACGACGCCGCCGCCGACGACGCCGCCGCCGACGACGCCGCCGCCGACGACGCCGCCTCCCACGACGCCGCCGCCGACCACGCCCCCGCCCACGACGCCCCCGCCGACGACGCCGCCGCCGGTCGGCTGTGCCGGAGCGGTGCTCTGCGACGGCTTCGAGAACCAGACCGGTTCGACACCGTCCGGCGACTGGGCCGTCGTGAGCCCGGACTGCTCCGGCGCCGGAACCGCCACCATCGACACGACCACCACGCACAGCGGCAGCCGAGCCGTGCGGATCAACGGGGCGGCCGGGTACTGCAACCACGTCTTCATCAGGTCGACGAAGAACCTCGGCAGCGTGGGCAGCGTCCGCTACGGCCGGATCTGGGTCCGGCACACCACCGCCCAGCCCACCGACCACACCACGATGATGGCGATGACCGACGCCGCCGACGGTAACCGGGACCTGCGGATGGGCGGCCAGAACGGCGCCCTGCAGTGGAACCGCGCCTCCGACGACGCGACCCTGCCGGAGCAGAGCCCGGCCGGGGTGGCACAGAGCGTGCCGCTGCCCACCAACCGGTGGACCTGCCTGGAGTTCATGGTGGACGGCTCGTCCGGTCAGCTCCGCACCTGGCTGGACGGCGCCGCCGTCGCGGGGCTGACCGCGGACGGCGTACCCACGCACGACATCGACGGGCAGTGGTACAACCGCACCTGGCGACCGCAGCTCACCGACCTGAAGCTGGGCTGGGAGAGCTACGGCAACGGGTCCGACACCCTCTGGTACGACGACGTCGCGGTCGGAGCCAGTCGGATCGGCTGCTGACCACCGGAGGTGGGATCGGGGGTGTGGCACGGTCGACGTGCCGCACCCCCGGCCGTCCCCGCGCCCACCGCTGGTCGGTGCCGGAACGGCCCACCTGGTGGAGGCTGGCCGACCGGCGCGACGATAGCCTGCTGTCATGGCGAGCGCCGAACTCCAGGAGCTGATCGTCGTGGACGCCGAGGCGCTGCGCGGGTGGCTGTCCGCCAACCACGCCACGTCGCCGGGCGTCTGGCTGGCCCTGACCAAGAAGGGCGGCACGGTCACGACGCTGACCTGGCAGCAGGCGGTCGACGAGGCGCTCTGTTACGGCTGGATCGACGGGCAGGCCCGCAAGCGGGACGAGGAGTCCTCCTGGATCCGGTTCACCCCCCGCCGTCCGCGCAGTATCTGGTCACAACGCAACGTCGCGCACGTGGCGCGGCTGGAGGCCGAGGGGCGGATGACGCCCGCCGGCCGGGCCGCGGTGGAGGCCGCCAAGTCCGACGGGCGGTGGGCGGCCGCGTACGCTCCGCCATCGGAAGCCGAGGTGCCGGCCGACCTGCTCGCCGCCATCGCCGCCGATCCCGCCGCCCAGGCCATGTTCGACGTGCTCACCAAGACCAACCGGTTCTCTCTCATCCACCGCGTCAACGCGGTCAAGCGGGTTGAGACCCGCGAGCGGAAGATCGCCGAGTTCGTCGCCATGCTCGCCCGCCACGAGACCCCGTACCCGCAGAAGGCCAGGCCGTCGAGCCCTCCGTCGTTGTGACCCGGGGGAGCGTCAAGTAGCCGTCCACTGGGTCCGGTCATCCTTGCCGGGTCCGAGTCACCCCCGAACGAAGGACAGCGGAAACCTCGTGTCCAGCCTCGCCCTGGTCGTAGCGGTCGGTGTCGCGATCCTGGTCGGTACGGGCGCGGCCCGTCGGCTCCGGATCGCTCCGCCGGTGCTGCTGCTGATCGCCGGTGTCCTCCTCGGCTTCGCCCCCGCGCTGCGCGGGGTGCACCTGCCGCCCGAGGCAGTCCTGTTGGTGTTCCTTCCGGTGCTGCTCTACTGGGAGGCGTTCTCCTCCTCACTGCGCGAGATGCGCCGGAACCTGCGGGTCATCGTGCTGCTGAGCACCCTGCTCGTGGTGGCGACGGCGGCCGGTGTGGCGGTCGCCGCGCACGCGCTCGGGCTCGGCTGGGGAGCGGCATGGGTGCTGGGCGCCGCCGTCGCGCCGACCGACGCGACGGCGGTCGGCGTCCTGGGCCGGATGCTGCCCCGTCGTATCGCGACCACGTTGCGCGCGGAGAGCCTGGTCAACGACGGTACGGCGCTGGTGATCTACACGCTCGCGGTCGGGATCACCCTGGGCGAGGAGCACCTGAGCGTCGGTCGGGTCGCCGGGTTGTTCGCCTTCTCGTACCTCGGTGGCATCGCGTCCGGCGCGGTCGTGACGTTCCTCGTCCTGCAGATCCGTCGCCGGCTGACCGACCCCTTCCAGCACAATCTGCTCGCGCTGCTGACACCCCTGACCGCCTACCTGATCGCGGAGGCGGCCGAGGTGTCCGGCGTCCTCGCGGCCGTGGTCAGCGGACTGTGGGTGGGCCGGGCCTCGCCACGCCTGTTCCCTGGTAACGCGCGCCGGCAGGTCCACACCGTCATGGAGTTCGTGACCATGCTGGCGAACGCCGCGCTGTTCGTCCTGGTGGGGCTGGAGGCGCAGTCGGCGGTGCGCGGGCTGGACCACACCGGTCTGGCACACGGCATGCTCGTCGCGCTCGTGGTCTGCGCGGTCATCGTCGCGGTGCGCTTCGGCTGGCTCTTCACCAGCCCGTACGTGATCCGGGCGATCGACCGGCGACCGCAGCAGCGGGAACGACGACTGAGCGGGCGTCCCCGGGCGCTCATGTCGGCGGCCGGGTTCCGGGGCGCCGTGTCGATGGCGGCGGCGCTGGCCGTACCGCACACGCTTCCCTCCGGAGCGGAGTTCCCGGACCGTGACCTCATCGTCTTCGTCACGGCTGTCGTGATCGCCGTGACCCTGCTGGTGCAGGCGCCGCTGATGCCCCGGGTGACGCGCTGGGCCGGGCTGGGCGCCGACTCCGAGGCCGAGCGGGAACGCCGGCAGGCCGAGATCACGTCCATGGACCGGGCGTTGGAGTCCCTGCCCACGATGGCCGCCGAGCTGGGCACGAGCGACGACGTGCACGAGCAGCTGCGCACGGAGTACGACCGCCGGCTGCGGGTGCTGCGCGACGGTGACGCCCCCGCCGGCCCGGACGAGGCCGCGGCCGACTACGAGAAGCAGTACGCCGACCTGCACCTCGCGGTCATCGACCACCGCCACGAGACCGTCGTGCGCATGCGCGACGCGGGCGAGATTGACGACGAGGTGCTTCGCCGGGTCCAGGACGGACTCGACCTCGAACAGGTCCACATGACCCAGCGCCGCGACAACGACAACCGCTAGGCCGGATCTTCAAAGGTTGGAGCAGCGCGGCGATGGTGACGGTGGCCTGGAACGAGGCCGCGATCAACACGGTCGGGGCCGGTCGCTGAGCGGCGGCGGTATTGCTGATGAGCGTGTTGGGGGGGTGTGATGTTTATTTTTGACAAGGAAAAAGCTCAACAGTGTGGGTT